>JALHQM010000092.1:0-6642 GCA_022841965.1 Hyphomicrobium sp.
CCCAACCCTCTCCCCATCTAAGACGATGGGGAGAGGGGGACGTGCTTACGCAATCATGATGCGGCGGTCTTCGAGGGGGGCTGAGTGGAGGGGGCGCAACCCTAAGAGATGGCAGATCGCGTAGACGAGATCGGGGCGGTTGAGCGAATAGAAGTGGAAGGATTTGATGCCTTCATCGACGAGCTGCATGACCTGTTCGGTCGCGACCGCAGAGGCCACCATCTTCGTCGTCTCGGGATCGTTGTCGAGGCCTTCGAAGCGGCGAGCAAGCCAAGCGGGCACGGTTGCTCCGGCGCGGACGGCGAAGCCCGCAACTTGACGGAAATTGTGGATCGGCACGATGCCGGGCGTGATTGGCACCCAAATTCCAGCGGCGCGAGCGCGTTCGAGGAAGCGCAGGTAATGCGCGTTGTCGAAGCCGAACTGCGTGATGATGCGGTCGGCGCCTGCATCGACTTTGGCTTTGAGATTGTCCATGTCGGCCTGGAGCGTCTGGCTCTCGGGATGCTTTTCCGGATAGCCGGCGACCGATATCTCGAAGTTCCCGATTTTTTTGAGGCCAGCGACGAGTTCGGCGGCGTTCACATAACCGCCGGGGTGGGGTTCGTACTTCTGTCCGGCGCCGGAGGCGGGGTCACCGCGCAGTGCCACGATGTGGCGGACGCCTGCGTTCCAGTAGGCGCGGGCGACGGTGTCGACTTCTTCGCGGGTGGCGTCGACACAGGTGAGATGGGCGGCGGGACGCAGTGCCGTTTCTTTGACGATGCGCTCGACGGTGGCGTGCGTGCGCTCACGTGTCGTGCCGCCAGCTCCGTAGGTGACGGAAACAAACTCAGGCGCGAGTGGGGCCAGCCGATTGATGGCCGTCCAAAGCTGCTCCTCCATCTTTTCCGTTTTGGGCGGAAAAAATTCGAACGAGACGGCGATTTCACCGGCGCCCAGCAGGCGGCTTTTGCGTTCTTTGCCCTCGACCATCAGCGGGCCTCCTCAATGTGACGGGATGTTGGACCCGTTCGTTTGGTTGCGTTTGAAATCGTGGCGATGGGCCTCTCAGCGACCCAGAGTGAGACCGTCAACGCGGGCTGATCCGAACCGCCTTCGCGCGTCAAGACATCGGAGCGCTTGAGATCGAGACCGGCGGCAGCCGTCCACTGTGCGACCTGATCGGCGGCGAGGCCGAGGCGCTTGTGGGCGTGTTCTTCGCGCAGGAATTCGAGATCATGGGGGGCGAAATCGACAATCAACAGCTTGCCACCGGGCGCCAAGATGCGTGCGGCTTCGGCGATGGCCGCGCCCGGCTCGGTCAGGAAGTGGAGCACCTGATGCATGACGACGGCGTCTGCGACGCAATTCTGAAGGGTTAGATCATAGAGGTCGCCGTGGCGGACGTCCGTATTGCGGCGGCCGGCGGCAGACAGTTTGCTCTGGGCATAGGCGAGCATCGACTGGTTCAAGTCGAAGCCCAGACCGCGCTCGAAGCGGCCGGAGAACAGATCGAGGATGCGGCCGGTGCCTGTGCCGAGATCGACGAACAGGCGGAACGGGCCCACGCCGAGGGCTGAGAGCATTGCTTGTTCGACGGCGGCTTCTGGAACGTAGAGACTGCGGATGCGGTCCCAGTCGGCGGCGTGGGTTTTGAAGTAGGCCTGAGCTGACTGTTCGCGGTCGCGCTTCAAGGCTTCGAGGCGATCATGATCGCGGCGGGCTTGCGCGTCGCTGCCGTCGACGGCGGCGATGAGGCGGCGGGCGAGGTGGCCCCCAGCGGTGCGGTCGGAGACGTGGAAATAGACCCAGCTGCCGTCGCGGAAGCGTTCGATCAGCCCGGCTTCGGTCAGGAGCTTGAGGTGACGGGACAGGCGCGGCTGGCTCTGGCCGAGGATCTGGGTCAGGTCCTTGACCGATAATTCGCTGCGCGAGAGCAATAGGAGAATGCGCAGGCGCGTGGGCTCAGCGGCGGCCTTTAGGGCCGCGACGAGATCGGACATGGGGAGCGCTTCGGTCACCTGGGTCTCCAGCAAGGCGTTCCGGAGAGACATAAAGATATGTTTATGTCCGTCAAGGGCTAAGTTCGATTGGGCGGCAGGATATCCCACGCGGAACAGCTTTCGGACGATGCTTAACCCAGCATCAAGATTACCGAGGCTATTGTTGTCGCTGCTTCCCATCCGCCCCTGTTTTCACCCGGAGCTCTTTTCCATGCGCTTTGCCGCGATCGATCGCATGACGCCATCGATGCCCGATTTTGCAGCCCCTGTTCTCAGCATCGAACAGTTGCCCGCGCGCCGGACCACCGGCGCGATGTTGGCCACGCTGATTGCGGTGGGCACGGTGCTTCTGTCGCCGTTTTATATGATCGCGACGACGGCGATGGCCGATCAGGCGCTGCGGGACGTGGTCTCAACGCGCCCGCTCGCATCCTTGCAAATCCTCACGGGCTTCACCTTTTGGCTCGTTCTGCTTGGCTTTCCAATTTATCGCCTGCTCAATGCGTTGACCCGCAGCCGCACCATCGAACTCGCCGATGGACGCGTTACGGTCGTCGACCGGGCGTTCGGAGGCGCCAAATCTTGGTCGGCCCCGGTGGGGGAATTTCTTGGTGTTGCGCCCTATTTGCGGGCGTCTCTGTCGGGCGTGCGGCACGAACTCGTCCTCGTGCATCCCGATCGCGCACGCTCGGTGTTGATCGCCATGGCACCACGGCTCATGCAGTCGGAGGTGGATCAGGTTGCTTTAGCACTCGGACTGCCGGAATTGGCGCCGCATATGCTCCGTCAGCGGGCACTCGCCGCCGCGTGAGGGCGGTCCTCGCAGCCTGTGGGCCTAGGTCACATTGGCGGAATAATTGGCATCCGCGCGAGCATTTGACGAGATCTCTGCGGAGTGCTGTAGCTTGGTTCAGCGGGGGGCCGCTCAGGCCACCGGCGTGCCGCATTCGGTCGCCATTGTTTCGCGATGCCAACGCCCTTGCGGGTCAGACATGAGTACTTGAGAAATGCACATATCATTTCGTCAGCCGGCGGCTTTGCGAACTCTGGTCGCGTGTGCGGCTATCGCGTTGATGGCATTACCGGCTTTTGCCGAGACTCCGGCAGCTTACATGCAGCGGGTTGCCAACGAACTTGTCAGCGCATCGCGTTCGAGTTCGGCCGTCGGGTTTCAGACGGCACTGCGCAGCCACGCGGATTTGCCCGCGATCGGCCTGACGGCACTGGGCTCCTACGCGAACAGTCTGTCAAAGACCGACCGGCCCGCCTACTACACCGGCATGGTCAATTGGATCGCGCGCTATGCGGCCAAGGAGTCACCGAAGTATCCGGTTGCGAAGGCTGTCGTTGTCGGACAATCGGCGGGCACGGGCGGCGTTACCTATGTCGACACGGCCGTGACGCTGCGCAATGGCTCGGCCTATGACGTGCGCTGGACCATCGTGCGGCGCGGCACCACCTACAAAGTGCGCGAGGCCGAAATCCTGATGTTCCAGATGACGACGGTGCTGGGTAACTTGTTTCAGGATTACATCAGCAAGAACCAGGACAACCCGCGCGCATTGGTTGCGGCGCTCAACCAGTAATTTTTTTCCTGACCGTCATCGACAAAAAAGGCCGCCCAAAGGGCGGCCTTTTCTTTGCGTCGATTGCGCTCGCACGATTTAGATGCGGAAGACAGCGCCAGCAACGGAGCGGGCGCGCGTGCGGACGGCGCCGCCGTCGTTGCCCGACTTCACGATCCACTTGCCGTTTTCAGCGCGACCAACAATCATGCCCACGTGGCCACGCCAGACAACCACGGCGCCAACCTGGGCGCTGGTGGGCGAGCCGTACTTGCGCCAATTCCAAGCGACGTTGAATTCCGGACCGCCGCCCTTCTGGGTGCGCATCCACCAGCCGCACCACCTGCTGGGACGCGGGCCGACACCCGAATGGCGGGGCGCGCGCTCAACGCTCTGGGCGTAGCGTTGCTGACGAGCCTGCTGGCGAGTGCCGCGACGTGCGGGTTCGCCGACTTGGGTCTGCTGCCAACCTTGCGACTGGGTTGGATCATAGGGACGGGCTTCAGCACTTGAGACGACGGCCATGCCGGCGAGGGCCGCGATAACGGCGAGAAACATTTTGCTCATGGATCAGGTCCTGTTTTTCCAGTTGTTCTGATGGGCCTTTAGCGCCCGAGCAATGGGGCAGAAAAAAGATGAGCAGAACCCGGGAAGTCATAGACGCCGCAGGGCAATTCGACGCCTGCGGCGGGATGGACCACGCGCGCAGGTTAAGGCAGCGCCGGATCTTTCGACGCAACGCACTGGAATCGCAAAGAGTTTAAAGTTGTCGGTGCGAGTTACCGCTCAAATCGCTTGAACTTGATGCGGTGGGGTTCGACGGCTGCGTCGCCGAGGCGGCGCTTTTTGTCTTCCTCATAGGCTTCGAAGTTGCCCTCGAACCACTCGACGTGGCTGTCGCCTTCGAAGGCCAAAATGTGTGTGGCGAGGCGATCGAGGAAGAAGCGATCATGCGAGATGACCACGGCGCAGCCGGGAAAATCTTCGAGTGCGGATTCGAGCGCGCCTAAGGTTTCCGTGTCGAGGTCGTTGGTGGGCTCGTCGAGGAGCAGCAGGTTGCCGCCCTCTTTGAGCATCTTGGCGAGGTGGACTCGGTTGCGTTCACCGCCGGAAAGAAGGCCAACCTTCTTTTGTTGATCCGGGCCCTTGAAGTTGAACCAACCGCAGTAGGCGCGGGAGGGCATTTCTTTTTTGTCGCCGTACTTCATGATGTCGAGGCCGCCGGAGATTTCCTCCCAGACTGTCTTTGCATCGTCGAGGTGATCGCGGCTCTGGTCGACGTAGGACAGTTTCACCGTGGGGCCGAGTTTGATCGAGCCCTGGTCGGGCTGTTCCTTGCCGGTGAGCATTTTGAAGAGGGTCGTCTTGCCGGCGCCATTGGGGCCGATGACGCCGACGATGCCGCCGGGAGGTAGCTTGAACGACAGATTGTCGAACAGCAGGCGATCGCCGAAGGCCTTCGACAGACCGTCGACTTCGACCACCATCTCGCCCAGGCGCGGGCCTTCAGCAATCGAGAACGTGGCCTTGCCGGTTTCTTCGCGGCCGGACTGCTCGACGAGTTTGTTGAAGTTGGTGATGCGCGCTTTCGACTTGGCCTGACGTGCCTTGGGCGAGGAGCGGATCCACTCCAACTCGCGCGAAATCGCCTTCTGGCGGCCTTCTTCAGCGGACTTCTCGCTGGCTTCGCGCTTCGCCTTCTGTTCCAGCCAGCTGGAATAGTTGCCCTTGTAGGGGACGCCCTGGCCGCGATCGAGTTCGAGGGTCCAATCGGTAAGGTTGTCGAGGAAGTAGCGGTCATGGGTGACGAGGATCACGCAGCCCGTGTAGTCTTTCAGGAAGCGCTCCAGCCACGCCACGGATTCTGCATCGAGGTGGTTGGTTGGTTCGTCGAGCAGCAGGATGTCGGGTTTGGACAGCAGGAGACGGGTGAGCGCGACGCGGCGCTTTTCGCCACCGGAAAGCTTGGTCACGGCGGCGTCGCCTGGCGGACAGCGCAGGGCATCGAGCGCCTGCTCAACCTGAGTGTCGAGGTCCCACAGATTCATGGCGTCGATCTGGTCTTGTAGTGCTGTCATTTCGTCGGCGGTTTCTTCGGTGTAATTGGCGGCGATCTCGTTGTAGCGGTCGAGGATCGCTTTCTTTTCCGCGACGCCTTCCATGGCGTTGCCGAGCACGTCCTTCGTCGCATCGAGTTCGGGCTCTTGCGGCAAGTAGCCGACCTTGACGCCTTCGGCTGCGCGCGCTTCGCCGACGAAGTCGTCGGTTGTCCCGGCCATGATCTTCAGGAGCGTGGATTTGCCGGCGCCGTTCAGGCCGACGACGCCGATTTTTGCGCCGGGCAAGAACGAGAGCGAAATGTCTTTCAGGACTTGCTTGCCGCCCGGGTAGGACTTGGACAGCTTGTGCATGTGGTAGACGTACTGGTGGGCCGCGGCCATCGGGGTCGCCTCGTCAAATCGGTGTTGCGGGGTTGTTGAAGCGGGTTCTAGCCGATTGGGGGGCAGCGCACAATCGGGGCCGGACGGGGTGGGGCGAGGCTACACGTTCGAGACGCCGGTGAAAAAATAGCGGCCGAGCCCAATGGTGAAGACGAACGCGCCCCACAGCGTGTGCTCGAGGAAGACGGACCAGAATGAGCGGGTTTCAGAATAGCGGGCAGCAAAGAGGCAGCCGCCAAGGATCGTGGCGATGACGGCGACGGGCTGGCCGATGACGATATGAGCGAAGCCGAAGAGAACGCCGTTGAGGGGGATGATGAGGCCGGCGCGGTTGCCGACGAGGGGGCCGTAGCGGTGGAAGAAGAACGTGCGGTAGACGATTTCTTGGGTTGCGACTGAGACGATGGGGTAGGCGAGCATCACAGTCAGCCAGAGTTCGGGCCGGTTACGGGGGAACTCGAACAGCCAATCGGGGTGGGTGTCTTTCAGCCAAGCGAAGATGCCCAGCGCGCCGACAGCGAAGACGACAAGGATGGAGAGCAGCGTGCGCCAGCTGAACCCGCGCGACAGCTCGGCTTTGAGGGAGAATGTGCGGTCGGCGAGCAGGATGGCCAGGACAATGCCGAGGATCGGCAGCAGCGCGACGAAGAG
>JALHQM010000092.1:6742-7882 GCA_022841965.1 Hyphomicrobium sp.
CGGCGATGCCGAGGAGTGTTTGGACATGATGTCCGACCTCGTGGGCGACGACGTAGGCCTGCGCGAAATCACCCGGCGCGTTGAAGCGGCGCTTCAGCTCGTCGTAAAAGGCGAGATCGATATAAATCTTCTGGTCGAGCGGGCAATAGAATGGCCCCATCTGAGTCTGGCCGATGCCGCATGCGGTGCGCGTACCGCCCTGGAAAATGACGAGTTGGGGTTCCTTGTAGTCCTCGCCGAAGGTCTTGAAGACGCGGTTCCAGACGGTCTCGGTATCGGCGAGCACGCGGCCGATAAACACCTTCATCTCGTCGCTGGACGCGGTGGTCTTGCCGCCCTCGCCGGGAAGGCCCGGAATGTTGGGGCCGCTCTGGCGTTCGGTGGTCTGCTGGCGAGGCATTTCAATTTGAGGGAACTGGCCACCGCCACCACCGCCGGTCAGAACGTCGAGCGGGTTGATGCCGAACAGCAGCATAATCGCGCCGATGATGAGGAGCGACGTGAGGCTCATGCCGCCGCGGCCACCCATGGGAATCTGGATGCCGCCCGGTCCGCCAAATCCGCCGCCGCCTTGGCCGCGGCGATCCTCAACATTGCGGCTTTCTTGATCTTTTTCGTCGTAGCGCATCGCTGCCTCTGTGGTGTGGGGCCGTGGGCGTTCCGCTTATCCATACTTTGACCCGGGCACCGAGTAAACGCGCTCCGAGGTGCAGGCGTTTTGTCGGGACGGGTTGGAACCGCCGCACGGACACACAATCGGCCGGCGGTTTTGCGCAGAGATTTGTCATGGCTGGGGCTGGGGGATGGACGTGCTGCCTGTGGACAGCGCCCGACAATTGATTTTCCTGCCGTCGTTGCGCCATGGGGCCATGGCATAAGTGGTGGTTGGTTGGTTTGACAGTGCGGCGGGAGACGTCGCGTGGTCTCTGGAGTTTGAGCATGTTGATGAAGCCTTTTGCCCCGTTTCGCGTGCGCCCCATTCGGGAGGCGGTGACACGCCGTTCGCCGCTGCAGCCGGCCGACATTCTGGACGCGCTCGACGAGATGACCCCGCTGACGGTGAAGGCTGTGCGCCGGCCGGTGAAGGCAAGCCCGGTGACGGTTGTGGGCAAGGTCGGCGGGCGGGGCATTCCCGACGAG
>JALHQM010000093.1:0-5167 GCA_022841965.1 Hyphomicrobium sp.
GTGAGCAGGAGGCCGATCAGGCAGCCGATGATGGTCTTGACAGGTTCGGCCCCCACCATCGAGGCGAGCGTCGCAAACGCAAAGATCATCAGGGCCACGTACTCGGCGGGTCCAAATTTGATGGCGAAGAGACCGAGTAGAGGCGCAAAGAACGTAAGCCCCACAACTGCCAACATCCCGCCCACGAACGAAGAAAGCGCGCTGATGGTGAGGGCTTCGGCACCCCGGCCCTGCTTGGCGAGCGGATAGCCGTCGACGGCGGTCATTACCGCGCCCGCATCGCCCGGTACGTTGATGAGGATCGATGTGATGCGCCCGCCGTACTCGGCGCCGTAGTAGATGGCCGCGAGCAGGATCATGCAGCTCTCGGGGGGCAGTTTCATCGTGTACGCGATCGGCAGCATGAGCGCGATGCCGTTGATCGGCCCAATAGCTGGCAGGGCGCCGATCAGCGTCCCGAGAAAACAACCGATGACGGCGTAGAGGAGGTTGCCCGGCGTGAGCGCAACCGCAAAGCCGGTCCACAGATAGTCGAGTGACATGACGACCTCAGCCGGGAAAGAGCCACGAGCCCGATGGGAGGTAAGTCCCAAGCGCGTATTTGAAGAGAAGGAACCAGAACACCGCCTGGGCGGCTCCGATGCCGACCGCAGTGAGCGGGGCGGCGCCAAATAGGTACGCCGCGCATGCACACATGATGAATGCGGCGGGCACGAAGCCGATATGATCCATCAACGAGACCGCAGCCGTCGTGACGGCGATCAGGATGATCGCGCTGCGTAGCACGTCTCCTCGTGGCCACGGCTCGGCCTCACCGGGCGATAGGAAATACCAGATCCCGCAGATCGCGAGAGCTGCAGCGAGCAGATAGGGAAATGCGCGCGGGCCCAGCGGATCCGACGAGAACGCGTATTCGATCTGACTGGTGCTGATGGCGAGGATCAGCGCAAACGCGAGCAGAATGGCCGATGCGATGCGGCCACTGCGCATCGCTTGGCCTGTCCCCACGTCGCGCCCAGTTTCGTGTGGTGCAGTGGACATGAGGCTCCCCGACGTAAGCGAAATGCGTCGGCCGTCCCTCCCTCTGAGCGGAAGGGACGGCCTGTAGGCTTACTTGATCAGGCCAGCATCCTGCGCGAGAATCTTGAAACGGGCCACGTCCGCTTTGACATAATCGCTGAACGCCGGACCATACACAGCGAAGGGATAAAGGCCGCGTGCCTCCTGTTCCTTGGCGAATTCAGGTGTCTTGCTGACCTTCTCGACGATATCGACCCACCACTTGTAGTCGGCATCCGAAACCTTGGGACCGACGTAAAGTCCGCGCCAGACCGTCCAGAGAATGTCGTAGCCCTGCTCTTTCGCCGTCGGGATGGTCTTGGCATCGCCGGTCAGTCGCTCCGGCGACATCACCGCGAGTACGCGGACCTTGCCCGACTTGTGATGCGGCAGAAACTCGGCGATATCGCTCGAGCCGATTTTGACATGCCCGCCGAGAACATTCGTCACGACCGGTCCGCCACCTTCGAGTGCGATGTAGCGCATCTTCTTGGGATCTTGACCGGCGGCTTTGAAGATCAGAGCGGCCTTCATCCAATCCTGGCTGCCGACTGCACCACCCCCGGCGACCGAGAAGTCCTCCGGCTTGGCTTTAATGCCCTCGATAAGATCCTTGAGGGATTTGTACGGGCTGTCCGGCGACACGATCACCGAGCCGAATTCGGCTCCCAGCGAACCTACCCAGCGGACGGCATTCTCGTCGTGCGCTCCGAATTTCTTCTGTGCGAGCAGCAGCGCCGACCCTGTCGACACGGCGACAATCGCGCCAGGATCGCCGGGGCGTGTGCCGATGATGTGGTTGTATGCCGTCGCGCCGACGCCACCTTCCATGTAGGTGTAGGACATCGGCTTATCGATCAGATTGGTCGATTGCAGCGCGCCTCCAAGGAGTCGGCAGGTGAGGTCGAAGCCACCCCCCGGCTTGGCGCCAATAATGCATTCGGTCTTGTCCGGCTTTGCCAGAACGGGCGACCCGTAGAAAAACGCTGAAAAGGCCACGGCCAGAGTGGCGCCGAACAGGCGAAGCATTGTTTCCTCCACGTCGTTGTTGGGCTTGATCGTTACTCGAAATCTGTCGAGCCGTCGCGAGAATTTGTCAAGAAATCAAGCCAAAGGCTCCGGCCACCTGCGGCTGTACCCCCGCGGACATGCGACTGAAGCAAAAATAGGCGTGGCAACGTCATAGATCCCGCGCGATCCGCACGAGTTCATTTCGCAGCCACTTGTGTCCGGGGTCGTCGTCGCAGCGCTCATGCCAGAACTGGTACAGCGTAAAAGGTGCGAGGCGAATTGGCATCGGATGCAATTGCAGTTCGAAGCGCTGTGCCAGAATGCGCGCAATGCGGCTGTGAATAGTGAACAGCGCGTTCGACTGCGATGCGACCGTCGAGCAGCCCGCGAGAGTGGGGAGCCCCGCTACCACTCGTCTCGTCAACTTCAGTGCGCCAAGGCGCGCATCAACGGGCGATTCACCACTATCGCGCGCCCATCTCAAGGTGACGTGATCGGCCGCGAGATAAGCCTTTTCGGTGAGTTCACCGAGTGGATCGATGCGCCCTTTTCTGGCGCATACCAGGAAGGTGTCTTCGTAAAGCGGCGTGCAACGAATCCATTTGGCCTTGGCAGGCTCGAGGTCGAGCGCCAGTTCCGTTTCGCCATCGCGCAGATCCGTAAGCACGTCCACGGCCCGGTCGCTGTTGGCCCAGACGCGGGCACTCAGGCCCAGTGTCTGCATCGCCGCCAGCAGCGGCGGCACGAACACAACGTCGAAGCCCACGGGCAGGTCGATAACGAATGTTCGATCGGAATTGAGCGTTGGTATGCCGTTGCGTTTCGCGAAAGCCTGTCGACAGAGCTCCACAGCCGATTGCAGCGGACCAGCGAGCGAAACGGCGTGCGCAGTGGGCTTCATTCCCTTGCGCGTGCGCACGAACAGGTCATCGCCCGTGATCGCGCGCAGACGAGCCAGAGCGTGACTGACAGCGGATTGACTGAGGCCGAGTCGCTCTCCGGCAGCACCGAGGTTTCCCTCGGTCATGATTGCGTCGAACACGGCAATGAGGTTCAAGTCGACATTTCGAATATGCATTGTGCTCATTTTGCAGTTGAACATGATGAACTTGCATCAAGTCTTCCGCCTCCGCAAGAGTGATCCGGATTTCCCCCTTTCAGCGGATCGCGCGACATGTATGAAGGCATCGTCCACTTCCTGCAGGAATTGAAGCCGCCCTACATTCTTCTGGTTCAGGCATCGATCATCGTCGCGTTTCCATACTTCCTCTGGCGCAGTCTCGGTCTTGAGCGCTGGTTTCCGCTGGGGGTCGTCCAGATCTTCGCCGGTGTGCTGCTGGGGCCGGGCGTTTTCGGTGCTTTGGATGCCGCGCTGCTCAATCCGGCGCCGCATTTTGACCCCACCAAGGCCGCGAACGCCTGTACCAACCCGCAGGCACGCGAGTTGTTCAACGCCCTCTTCGGCGCGACCTGTTATCACGGCGATCAGGTCGTCAACAGAGCGGTCGGCATCGCGTCCGTCGCAACGATCGCAGTGTGCTTGTTCGGTTTCCTGGCCGGTACGGACGCGGACAAGGAACTCATTCGCAAGTCCGGCAAGACCGTTCTTTCCATTGGCTTGTTCGGCATGCTGTTCGGTTGGGCCGTTGCAATCTTTGCCGGCTATTTCTTGTTCTATGCCTTTCCCGAGGCGCGCGGCGCCAACGCGACGGCCTTTAATTTCTCGATTGCCTACGGATTGGTCATTGCGGTGTCGGCGCTTCCGGTCCTGGCGGTCATCCTGCGCGGCCTGGACATCACGCGTCGACGCATTGGCGCGGTTGCTTTGGCGAGCGCCAGCATCGCGGATACGATGATGTGGCTCGGGCTCGGGCTCGTCGTTGCGCTGGCGCTCGGTGGCAATCTGGCGACAGCGCTCGCTAAGGCGGCGGCGGGTGGGCTGCTCAGCGTTGGCTTCGTCGTATTCGTCGCGTCGCCGTACTTGAATCGCCTAGTCCGCAACGAGGCCCAGGAATCCGCGATCATCACGCTCACCGCGCTGACGATATTCGTTGCCTCCGCGATCACGGGCATCACCGAATTGCATCCCGTTTTGGGTGCGTTCATCGCGGGCTTCTTCCTCCCCGACAAAGTGCGCGAGATGGCCGCGCATCGATTCGACCAGGTCGCGACATTGGTGCTGATGCCGTTCTTCTTTCTCAATACCGGCCTCAATACCGAATTCAGCGTGTTCGATCCCAACGTCTGGTTGTTGTTTGGAATCAGCACCGTGCTCTGCGTCGGCGGCAAGATGATCGGGCACGGAGTCGCCGCGCGGATGAGTGGCGAGGGCTGGCCGTTTTCCATGGCCGTGGGACTTTTGCTGCAAACCAAAGGCCTGATGGGGCTGATCGTTATCGTAGTGTTTCTGGAGAAGGAGGTCGTTTCGAAGCTGATGTTCTCCGCCGCCGTGTTCATGTGCATGTTCTCCACCGGCCTCGCGACGCCGGCCATGAGGGCGATGTTCCGCGTCTTCGGCGATCGCGTGAAGGAAGGTGATGGCGTCGGCGCGCCAATTTTGGCTTCGGCGGACCCCGTAGTTTCGACGCCCGATGAGCCCACCACCGAACCGGTCCTCGCCCGTCTCGAGTTCGCCGATACGCACGGCGGTATCATCGAGGTGACGAGCCCCAGGACCGTCATTGGTCGACACAGCGACGCAAATATTCGCGTCAACGACGTGCGGGTCTCGCGTCATCACGCGCTGCTTGTGCTTGGTGACGGCGGTACATTCGAGATCCACAATCAGATGGCCGACCGAGCAGAGCCCAACCCGATTCTCATCAATGGCGAGATTCGCGAGCACGCCGTTCTACGCGACGGCGACCGCGTTTCTCTTGGCGGAGTCAGCTTCACATTCAGGTATGCGGGCGCGGCGCCGGTACCAATGTCGCGTGAGGCGATCTGACGGCATCGATTTACACGGTGAGGCGGCGGTAGTGGCCGAGAGCTCAAGCAAACGCATAAAGATTCACGTCGCCATCAACGAGAGGGGCGACTATTGCCTGAGCGAGTCTGGCCCGCAGGAGGCGCTGACCGCGCTGATCGACTCTCGCGG
>JALHQM010000093.1:5267-7421 GCA_022841965.1 Hyphomicrobium sp.
CGGGGCCACGCTCACAGATTCGAAAGGGGTGTTCCGTCTTGAGATGCCGCAGATCGTCCCCGCCTTCGGTCAAGCGCATGGTCACCTTGCCTATGACAGCGGTGCCTTCAAGACCGTCTTTCTCCGCCCAGTAATGCCAAGCGCAAAAGCCACCAGCCTCGAGGCGCATTTCGTTCTTGAGCCGGCGTGACAGGGTCGACGTCGACGCGGATGAGCCTAGTCCGGGTGGTTTCGATTTGGGCGGCCCTTGCGCTTGCCTTGGCCTTGCCGATCGCGGCTTCAGCGATGAGTCCGCTGCTCGCCTGGCGAGGTCCCGTCTACATCGTCGCTGGACTGGCAGGGGTGGTAGCACTGGGGCTTCTGCTCATTCAGCCGGTGCTGATCGGCGGTTACTTGCCGGGGCTCTCGCCTTATCGATCGCGCTACGTGCATCGCTGCATCGGCGGACTGCTCGTTGCGGCGGTCGTGATCCACGTCGGAGGGCTGTGGATCACCAGTCCGCCGGATGTGATTGACGCCCTTCTCTTCGCATCGCCGACGCCATTCTCCGATTGGGGTGTGATCGCCATGTGGGCAGTGTTCGCCGCGGCGCTCTTGGCTGCATTGCGGCGGCGGCTGCGCGTCAGCCCGCGTGCGTGGCGCATCGGTCATACGTTTCTGGCGGTCGTGATCGTCGTCGGCACTGTTGTCCATGCTCTTTTGATCGAGGGGACGATGGAGACGATGTCGAAGGTGGGCCTTTGCATTCTGGTCGTTGCGGCGACCGCGAAAGTCATGATCGACTTGCGCGTGTGGGTGAGAAAATCGCCGTCGCGTTGAGTTGCCGTTCGTTTTCTCACGCCAGTATCTACGGCGAGCACGACAAGGCGCGTCTCACGGTGCCTTTTCGATCGCCGCTGGTGGGGCATGGACGGTTGCGGGACGCGCGATAGCGGCGCCACGCAGCAGGCGTCGGGTGGGCGCTTCGATCCAGCGCGCAGTAGCGAGTGATACGAGTGCCAGAACGAGGATCGCCGCAGCCGATAGCCACCAGCCGGGTGCGACCGGCAGCCACCATCCTGGCGTCCGGCCCGCGATCACGTTGGCGATCAGAAGCGCATTCCATTGAAGCATGTAGAACGAGTAGCTGGCCTCGCCTAGACGCAACACCGAGCGCTGCTCCAGCACTGGATTGATCGTCGTCGGCCCCCATGCGACCGCCGTTACGATGAGCGCGGCGAGCGGGGTGTAGACGAGGTACAGGCCGACCGTTGTCAAGTGACCGAGCAGCCCCCCTTTGGGGAGGTCGACCGCCAAAGGAAGCAGCAGTAAAGCCAATAAACCGAGCGCAGACACGGCAAGCATGGCGTCACGCGTTTGACGGCGGTCGAGGACGCGCCACCATCCGTCAATACCGGCGCGGGCGCGCAGGAAGACCAGCCCCAGGATGCAGCCGATCAAAAATTCCCATATCCGCAGACCGGGGAAGGATTTGGCCCGCTCTATGGCCCACGAAATCTCCTGTTGGCTCCTGCCTGCCTCGTGAAACAGATGATCAACGGCGACAGCCATGACGCTGAAGAGAAGAATTTCGATGGCGAAGAACGCGATAGCGAGTTGCAGCAGTCGGTTTGCGGAGCGCACGCGACCGAGCACCCCGCAGCAGAATGGAAACAGGCCGTAGAAGATCAGTTCGCACGACACGCTCCAAGCAGGCGGGTTCCAACTGAGCAGCATCATCTTCGTCGGCACCAGCGACTGAAGCATCAGCAAATTGACGATCCAGGTGGCGGGCGAGGAAGCAGCGCCCCACCAGAGCAATATCACTGTGGCTATGGCCAGGCTGACGATGTTCATCGGCCATATCCTGGCGATGCGGGCGCGCATGAAAGCCAAGGTGCCTGCCGTCGAGGTGCGAAAAGTGTCGGCGTAGTTGTACGCAAGCACGAAGCCGCTGAGCACGAAAAAGATCGTCACTCCAGCGGCGCCTTGGCGCTCCAGAGGCACCTGGAACCGCTCGATTGGGATGATTTGGGGGAAGTGCGATACGACGACCATGAGTGCCGCAAAGAATCGCAGCCCCGTCAACGCCTCGATTGATCGACGCTCGGGTGACCGTGCCATTCCATCCATCTGGCCACTCCCGCGTCTTCCCGACGGTCGCTCGACGGTCTA
>JALHQM010000094.1 GCA_022841965.1 Hyphomicrobium sp.
GGCTTTGAGCGGCCGGATCTGGACGAAGAATTTGTCGCCCCGCGCAATTCTATCGAACAATCGCTTGCCCAGTTCTGGAGCGAGCTACTGGGTGTGCAGAAGATCGGCATCCACGACAGCTTCTTCGATCTCGGCGGCCATTCGTTGATCGCGGTCCGCCTTTTCCGGATGATCAAGAAGGAATTCGCAACCGATCTCCCCATCTCGATTTTGTTCCAAGCCCCCACCATTGCCCAGTGTGCCGAGTTGATTGCGCAGGCGGCGGGCACCGCGACCGAGCGAGGCGGCGCCACCAACGGTACTGAAAACTCAGCCGATCGAGTGCCCGCGTCCACGCCGGCCATGCGCCGGTTTGTTCACGTCGTCCCGATGAATCCGGGCCGGAACGCACTCAATACACCCCTCTTCATTTGCGCCGGCATGTTTGGCAACGTTCTCAACCTGCGCCACCTCGCCGAACAGATCGGCCACGATCGCCCCGTCTACGGCTTGCAGGCCCGCGGCCTCTACGGTGACCAGCCCCCCCATGAAACGTTCGAGGAGATGGCGCGCGACAATCTTGTGGAAGTCCGGCATGTCCAGCCGAGCGGTCCGTATCTTCTCAGTGGCTTCTCAGGGGGCGGCCTCGTTGCCCACGAAATGGCCCGCCAACTTGCCGAAGCCGGCGAAGAGGTCGATCTGGTTGTTCTGCTTGACACACCGTTCCCTGAAGACGTGCCCCTGTCGCGCGCGGACCGGATCGCGATGAAGCTGCAAGACCTCAACCGCGACGGGCCGCGCTATGCCATCGATTGGACGAAGAACAAACTTGCCTGGCAGAAGCGGCGCCGCGAGTTGGGCGCCGGTGCGCCGGATCGCGGCAGCGACGAATTTCACAACGAGGCGATCGAGGCCGCCTTCCGCCGCGCGCTCGGCCGCTATAGAGCCCCGCGCAGCAATTGGCCTGTGGTGCTGCTGCGTCCCCGGCTCGATGTGCGCTACAGGCTGAGCGGTGGCCGGGTGCTCAATTCTGACCGAGCCCTGCTCCATGCTGATAACGGTTGGACACCCTACGTCGACGATTTGACCATCCTCGAAGTCCCTGGCGACCATGACAGCATGGTGCTCGAGCCGAACGTCCGGGTTCTCTCCGGCCATCTGCGGCGGGCGCTCCGCATGCGCTCCGCCCGCCCCGCGTTCGACCATCCAAAAGCGGCCGAGTAATTGCCCGGCAGATCAACGAACCTCGTCCAGAACCGCCACGCAGGCGATGTGCGAGTCCGTGATCCGCAACTCGCCGGAAATGCGCATGCGAGGCGGTAAGCTTCCTGCGCCCTCAATAAGCGTCGCAACGAAGGCATCGCAGTCAGCCGACAGAACGATGCCGACGTCCGCAAACTCCAGGGATTGCCGTGTCACGGAATACTGGCACTTATACGCACTCTCCTTCGCGCTAAACACTGCGCGGGCGAGGAGCAAACGGCGCGGCGCAGCTTGGCGCATCAGCCAGCCCGCCTCCTCAGGCCGGCAGACCTCCGGCAAAAGCTCGTCGTCCAACGGTTCGGCCGGTTCCAGGTCGATGCCAATCGATAAAATCCCCTGACCGCGCCGGAAGACAGCCGCAGCACAGTGGGTATCTGAATGCGTAATACTACCACCGAACCCTGCGGGCCATTCGGGCGTTCGGTCGGGCGCGATCCCGATGGGGCCTAAGTCCGCACCAAGCGCTGCCATGGCCCGGCGAGCGCACGCGCGTCCGGCCGCAAACTCACGCACGCGAGAGGGAACTGCGCCAGCCATCATCGCCTCTTCAAAAGGCAAGAGGCGTGGGGCCTCGCCTCCGAGCGCTTGCTCAGAAATCGAAACGCCAGTCCGGCTAAACCAAGAAAACGCGCTCATAGGCCTTGTTTAACCTGTCGCACGGCTACGTCGGCGGTCATGTGCGCTGCAGTGGGCGTCGCGCAGCAAGCGCATTCCTGCGCATGGCCGCGCGATCGGCGACCTTGCCAAGGTCCTTCGAAGCCTGACCACGGTCGAGAATATGCGCCGCAAGTCCGCCCACGGTTGGAAAGCGATAGATGTCGGTGATCGACAGATTGGAGGCGACGGACTTTTTCAATTCGCGGTGAACCTGCACCGCCAAGAGCGAATGGCCACCCAAGGCAAAGAAATTATCGAGCGTCCCGATCTTCTCGACCCCAAGCGCACGTTTGAACGCGTCCGCAATCCGGATCTCCACGTCCTCGGTCGGAGCAACGAAGGCAATTTGGCTGGAAACGGCGAGCACGGCGTCTCCCGGTTTGGGCAGCGCCTTGCGATCGATCTTTGCGTTCGGCGTCAAAGGAAACGCTGCCATCGATACGAAATGCGCCGGAACCATGTAGTCGGGCAGGGTCGCACGGACATGCTCGCGCAAGGCCCCCTCCGCAACCCGGCCGGCCAACGGACGCACATAGGCGACAAGGCGGATGTCGCCCGGCTTGTCTTCCCGCGCGATCACGACGGAGTCGGTCACCCCCGGATGCTTATTAAGACACGCTTCGATCTCGCCAAGTTCGATCCGGTAGCCACGCACCTTGACCTGAAAATCGACGCGACCGAGGAAGTCCAGCGCCCCGCTGGCACCTCGGCGCACAAGATCGCCCGTGCGGTAGATGCGGCCGTCCGCAACAAACGGATTGGCCAGGAAGCGCTCCCGCGTCAGCGCATCGCGATTCAGATATCCGCGTGTGACGCCATCGCCGCCGATGAAAAGCTCACCCGCAACACCGTCCGGCACCGGGCGCAGGGCGTTGTCTAAGATATACAGCTGAGTGTTTGCGATCGGCGTGCCCAGCGGAACAACACCCTCGGTGGGCTCCGCACGGTGCGTCGCCGACCAGATCGTCGTTTCGGTCGGACCATACATGTTGACAACCTCTGCGCGGGTCGCCGTCGCAAGGTCCGCCAGCAGCGACCCCGGGAGCGCTTCGCCGCCAATAAACAGGTGGCTGACACGCGCAAGCGCCGCGCGATCCTCGTCGTTGGAGAGGATCATGGCCGCCATCGACGGCGTGCACTGCAAATGGCTCACGTCATATTGGCGAATGAGCCCGCCGATGCTGCCATCGACGCTCTCCTCGATCACATCGGAAAGCGACCCGTTGACGCCCGCGACGACCTTCGCGAGCGGTTCCAGTGCGCTAAGAGCACTCGAACGGGGAACGCCGAAATCAATCAGGCAGGCAATTTCGTCGACGCCGATGGCCTTCACCTGCGCGACGCGGTCGAGTGCGTCCTGCACCGTACCGAACAGCCCGCTGTCGTCGAAGTAGCGCAGGAAGGCAAACTCGATGATGGCATCGAGTTCTTCAGGATCGAGAGACTGAAGATCGACCTCATTGGGATTGCTCATCCCGGCCGGCTTTTTGAAAGCGGGGAAGGCCCAAGCATATTGTTTGATCAGGGCCGCAGCACTCTTCAGGTAGTCCTTCATCGGGCCGCGCGCGAGCTCCCGGACCTCGTCGCGGTCGCTGCCCACAAGGGTGTGCAGCATCAACGTCACTTTGTAGTCGTCAGGGTTCCGGCCGCACTCAGCAAGCGCCTCGCGATAAATTCGGATCTTGTCGCCAACCTCCGCGATCGACTGGCCGAGCAGATGCGTGAGCACATGCGCACCATGGCGCGCCGCTTCCCTGTACGTGTCGGGGTTGCCGGCCGTCGTCACCCAGATCGGCAGATCGCGCTGGACGGGTCGCGGTTGGGTGACCACGTTGACGATCTTTCCACCCGGGGCTTCGAAACCAACGGCCTCGCCGCGCCAGAGCTGTCTGAGTGTCTCAAGACCGTTCAGCATCGCCGTCTTGTTATTCGGCGGCGCATTCTCAGGCCGAAGCAAAAAGTCTTCCGGCATCCATCCGGCCGCCAATGCGAGTCCGGCCCGGCCATTCGACAGGTTGTCGATGACCGCCCACTCCTCGGCCACCCGCGCCACGTGATGCAGAGGAAGAACGCAGCTCCCCGCGCGGATGTCTAGATTGCGCGTCACGGCGGCAACAGCCGCTCCCGTCACGGCCGGATTGGGATAGGGCCCACCGAACGCGTGGAAGTGACGTTCGGGCGTCCACACGGCGCAGAACCCGTGTGTATCGGCAAATCGCGCGCCGTCCAAAAGCAGCTGATATTTGAGCGCACCGGCCGCGTCATCGTTGCCCCAATAGAAGAGACTGAAGTCCATTCCTCCCACGCGGCTCGCGCGCCGCCGGCTATGTTCGGTCGCCTGCAACGCCGGTTTATCGGTCAAAACAACAACCTTGAACCCGCGCGTCAGCGTCCAGAACAGTTCCAGCACCGAGATATCGAATGACAGGCTCGTGACCGCAAGCCATACCGGCTGCGAACTGGAAGGATAGTCGATGCGATCGTCCATACCCGCAAAGAAATTCACGACGTTGCGGTGTTCGACCATCACCCCTTTCGGCTGGCCCGTCGAACCAGAGGTATAGATCACGTAGGCTAGGCTATCGGCCCCCTGCGAAGAGACGGCGGGGACGTGCCCATCGTCACGCAGAGCCTCTTCAATCGTCACATGCCGGGGCGTCGGGTCTGGAACTGCGGCCTTGAGGTCTTCTGTCGTCAAAACGATCGGACATTTGCTGTCCGAAATCATGAACGCCAGCCGATCCGGCGGATAGGTCGGGTCGAGTGGAACGTAAGCGCCCCCAGACTTGAGGATTGCAAGGGCGCCGACGACGAGCTCCGCCGAGCGCCGCATATAAAGACCTATGAGGCAATGGGGGCCAGCCCCCGCGCTGACCAGCGCAGCCGCGACGTGACTGGATCGCCGGTCAAGCTCCGCATAGGTGACGGCCTGTCCATCGCAAACGAGCGCCACGGCGTCGGGCGTGCGCCGCGCTTGGTCGGCAAATAGCCCATGCACGAGAGCATCCCGGCTATAATCGCGCTGCGTTGCGTTCGCTTCTACGATGACCGCATGCAACTCGGCCTGCGTCATCACTGGCAGCGATGCCACCGGGGCCACTGGTGATTGAGACAAGGCTTGGCCAAACACCGCCAACCGGCGTGCCATGGCAGACGCGTCTGCTTCAGAAAAACGAGTTTGATCGTAGAGAAGCCGGACACGCCCATGTTTCTCCGGCACGGCAATCGTCACAGCGGTGCCCGCAAGAAGGTCTGCCGTTTCGGGCGAGCCCGCTAACACGAGACCGAAGCTCGGACGGAAGCGATCAACGCCGGGCAGCCTAGAGACCAGATCGCTAGAAAAACCGCGCGATTCGCGAAGCGCGGCGAATTCGTCTGCGACGCGCTGACGAAGGTCCTCGACGCTCAGTCCTGCCGATGGCTCAAGCACAAAGGGCACGACGGGAGCAACGTAGCCACGCCACGCCCTTGCATCAACTGTCAACGCGTCATCCGCTAGCGCAATTGAGATCCGCGCGTCGCCCTGCATGCGGACCAGATAGCCAAGGACTGCGGCGACACCAGCGTGTCCTGGCGGAACGGACGACGGCCCCAAATCGAGCGAGGCTACGGCAGGCGTTGCACCCGTTGTTTCCGGGCGTACCCCGGTAAGGTCGAGGTCGCTGAAGGCGATGATGCGCTCCGCAAAGCGCCGTTCGCCTTTTGCAAGACGCAGAACGAGATCATTGAGATCCGCCGCTGCGGCCGGATCGACCCCGCAGAGCGTCTCCCCGGCTGACAGGACTTGAGCCGGTTTGACCTCCGTGCCCGTCCAGTCTGAGAGTGCGGAGACGACAAGTTCCCCATCGGACAATGCGACATGCGCCCCCTCGCCATCGATGCGAAGGACGGTGCCGGGCGCTGCAGCATGTGGGGTGGTCTCGACCCGCGCATCGACCACATTGAACGCGCCGTGCCGCGTGGCGATCTTCCCAAGCGACAACGGGTTGGAATAACCGCGTCCGAAGTTCAACGCGCGCAGGAGCCGGTCTGCGGCGGCCGCTGGCGCCAACGGATCGATCGTCGCCCCATCATCCGGCCGCTGGTGCCGCCCGAAGTATTGACCTGCAGGCTCGTCTTGAACGCGCTTGTCCAAGGCGCCGCGCTCGATCTGGCTGAGCAGGTCGCTGAAACTTGCGATTCCGGCCTCGAAGCACTTTGTATTGAGCGTCAGGGACGTGTCTTCCGCTTCAATCGCAACCGGAGCCTGCACCAGAATATCGCCGTCATCAATACCGGCGCCGAAAAGATGCCAGGTGACGGCATACTCGGTCTCGCCTGCGAGCAATGCCCAGGCCGGCGTGTTGAGCCCGGCATATCGGGGCAGCGGACCATCATGAAAGTTGACGGCTCCACTGCGCGCCAGCTGCCAGACGCGCTTCGGCACGATGCGCAGATTGGCGATGCTGAAAAACCAGTCAAACGGCTCCAGTTCGAGCGCCCCAGCAAGAAGCGCTTCGGGCGTATAAACGGCCAAGCCTTCGCCAGTTGCCCAATCCGCGACACCGGCACTTTCCGTGATGATCGCACGAACGGTGTGCGCACGTTCGCGCAAAGCAACGCCGCACTGCACGAGAAGAGATTCGTCCCCCATGAGAACGCAAGAAAATTGGGGATCAGTTGAACTCATTCAAAAAAGACCCGTTGTTTGAGGATCCAAAACAGTCGTGGATCGAGGACGAACTCGCATCAAATAGTCAATAGCACCCATGAGGCGCTGCAAAAACGTGGCCAACTGCATCGATGGTTAAGCGGGGCACATTGACGGAAATCATGGGTAACCCCGTTCGCCTGGATCTGTCGCAAAGTAAGAAAAAAACAGCTAAGTCTAAACCCGTCTGCCGTTTCAGATTGTGACACTTGGTGGCGCCAGCATAAAAGGGGATCGTTGAACAAGAACCTCGGAACTGGCATTCTTTTCAGACGGCTGATCGTTATGCCTGAGGCTTGGCAAATGAGCCCAAGAACGTCGGGACGAAAACCCCGAGCAGAGCGGCAATGTGGCCTCCGGTGATGACCGCAAAGATATGAAGTCGATTTTCCAAGTCCTAACGGGTGCCGGAACGTTTGGCCGCGTCGCCCGGGGCGTAAGCTGGACCGTCATTGGCTACTCTGCAGCGCAGGTGCTCCGTCTCGCAGTCAACCTCGCGCT
>JALHQM010000095.1 GCA_022841965.1 Hyphomicrobium sp.
GCGGCGGCGCGGCCCATGGATATGGAGCTGGTGCGGCGAGCCATGGCCTCGCAGGCTTGGATGCTGCACGCGGCGGGTGTGCGTACGGATGGCCTTTTGGGAACATCGCGGGTGACGGGGATGGCGTCGATTTATGCCAGCGTCATGCAGACGTGGCTCGACGACGATGACCCGGGTTCGGCACGCACCATGGCGGCCCTCGACCGGCGGCTGAAGCGGGGTGAGCAGTCGATGCGGATGTTGACCGATGTGGTCGACGGCGTGGATGGCGTGGCGACGCGGTTGATGCGGGCTCTTGGATGTTCGACGGCTCGCGACACCAAGCCGGCGCCGACCCCCGAGGCGCCGGCTGCGCCTTCTATCTAGGCGGGCCTTCGATCTAGGCGGGGTGGATCGGCGGCTTAGTTGCCGCCGAACATGTTGTTGAAGAAGTCGTTGAGCGTTGTGTTGTTCTGATTGTAGCGGCGGTTTTGCTTATTGCTCTGGCCGCCGCCAAACATAAAGCCCCAATCGTCCGGGCCCTGGTATTGCACGCGGGAGAACTTCACCGGTGCTAGATGGTCTCGGCCTTTGGCGATCTGGTTGAATTTGCCAGCCAGCGCCAGCTTCACGCGCTCTTCATGACCGTAGACATCCTTGACGATCCGTTCGGAGCCATCTTGACCGACGAGAGACGTGAAGTACGTCACGTGGACGGGAATTTTTTTATCGAGTTTGATGGCGACCTCGTCGGGGTCTGATTGTTGGGTCTGATGCACTTGATCCGGCGTCCAGCCGCGATCCTGTTCAAGCAAAACTTCTGCAAGACGCATGGGATTGCGCACACGCACGCAGCCATGGCTGAAGGTGCGGACCTCGGAATTGAAGAGGTTCTTGGTCGGCGTGTCGTGCAAATATACGGCGTGCTTGTTGGGGAACGTGAACTTCACGATGCCGAGTGCATTGCCGGGGCCTGAGGGCTGGTAGACATCGTAATTGCGGATATCGGCGCGTGACCAGTCGATGCTGTAGGGATCGACATACTTGCCGTTGCGCATCATGCGCAGACCTTGGCGTTCGAACGATCCGCCGCCGCGAGCTAATCCCGGATAGAGTTCGTTGACTTTGATGCTCTGGGGAACGTGCCAGCGGGGATTGAAATAGATGGTTTCCAGAACGTCAGAGAACATCGGCGTCTGGTTGTTCTGTTCGCCGATAATGATGCGCTCTTCGTGGATGATCTCGCCGCCCTTGACGACGCGCACGAGATATTCGGGGATGTTGACCCAGATATGAAGGTCGCCGAGGTCGTCGGGCATCCAGCGCCACATTTCCATGTTGGCGAGCAAGCGCTCGGGGCTTGGCGTCTCGATGTCGTTCAGCGCGGCGCGGGTGCGCGGGCCGACGATGCCATCGGGCTTCTGGCCTTTGTCGCTCTGGAATTTGGCAACGGCGGCAGCGAGAGCGTCGTCGTACAGCGTGGGATCGGGGTCAGCGCCATTGAGACCGGGTGCGACGGGGACGTCGAGGCGCTGGCGCAGGAGCGCGATGTCGGGATGAGATTGGCCGGGAACGAGCTTGGCGCCCTTGGTGGGGATACGAACGATCTCCTTGGCAGCGTCGGCATTGCGCTTCAGTTCGAGATATTTCTGGCGCAGCTTTTCGAATTGCGCATGTTTGGGGTGCGCGCCACGCAAGGTCTCGGCTGGGTCGCTGGCTGCGGCCACGTCGTCGAGAAGCTTTTTGGGATCGAGGTATTGGGGCGAGCGGTCGACGTAGGAGGCGAGTTGCTTGGATGGATCGGTGATGCGGCCGCCGCGCGCGTCGCGTGCGTACTTCAAGACAGTAAGCGCGAATTCCCGTTCGCCGTCGGCTTTTTGGCCGGGCGTCAACTCAGCGCGATCGGAGCTGTCGGCACCCATGTCGAGGACATTGTAGTCGGAGGGCTCAAGACCCCAGTTCGCACTCTTTTTGAACTCTTCGATGAGGGCTTCGGCCTTGGACGTGTAGCCGGCGCGGCCAATGAAAAGGGGTTCGTCGAGTCGGCTTTCGTAGAAGGCGATGAGAGCCTGCCAGTCGACGGCTTCTTCTTCCGTGGCGGTCTTGGCGTCGGCCAGAAGGCGCTCGCGGATCATGGCGCCGACGGTTTGCGGCGCGTTCGCTGCCGGCAAGGGGGCAGTGGCTTCGGCGTTGGCTATTTCGGTGGCGGTCTGCGATGCGGGATCGGCCTGCACGGGGGCACTCAGCGCGAGCGCCAGAACGCTTGTGGAAACGAACGCACCAACCCAAAGCGACCGCATGTTTCTGCTCCGAATTCTTCTTGGACCGCACGCTAGCCGACGATGCAGGGCCTGCCTAGCGGTGCGTCTTTGATAGATATAGTGCCGGAAGGATGCGGCAGAAGTGTTGCCGAATTGCAAACCGGTGTCCCGTTCCAGACGTGAAACTGTCGTAATCGGAGGGGGTTCCGGGGCGGGTGCGGTGCAGCGCGTGCGCAGTGCTGAGGGGTTTTACGCCAGCTCGCCTTCGAGATCGGTCTCGTCGGAGGCGGTGATGCGGACGTTGACGATGTCGCCGGGGGCGAGGCCGGTTTCGCCGTCGAGATAGACGGCACCATCGATTTCGGGGGCATCCCACTTTGTGCGGCCGATGGCGCCTTCGTCGTCGATTTCGTCGATCAGGACGGGGATCGTGCGACCGACCTTCTCAGCCAGGAGTTCGGTGGAGACGTCTTGCTGAGCGGCCATGAAGCGATGCCAGCGTTCTTCTTTGACCTCTTCGGGGACGGCGCCCGGCAGGTCGTTGGCAACGGCGCCGGCGACGGGTTCATATTTGAAGCAGCCGGCGCGATTGATGCGGGCTTCCTTCAGCCATTGCAGCAGGAACTGAAAGTCTTCTTCCGTTTCGCCGGGGAAGCCGACGATAAATGTCGAGCGGATGGCGAGGTCGGGACAGGTGTTGCGCCAAGCGGCGATGCGAGCGGCGGTTTTTTCCTGGTGCGCGGGGCGGCGCATGGCTTTGAGCACGGCGGGGGAGGCGTGCTGGAATGGGATGTCGAGGTAGGGCAGGATTTTGCCGTCGGCCATCAGCGGGATGACGCCGTCGACGTGCGGGTAGGGGTAAACGTAGTGCAGGCGGACCCAGGCGCCGAGGTCGCCAAGGGCTGAGCAAAGATCGAGGAAGCGGGCTTTGAGCGGTTGGCCCTTCCAGGGGCTTTCGGCGTATTTGATGTCGAGGCCATAGGCGCTCGTATCTTGGCTGATGACGAGCAGTTCCTTGACGCCGGCTTTCACGAGGCGTTCGGCTTCGGTCATCACATGGTTGGCGGGGCGGGAGGCGAGATCACCGCGCAGCGAGGGGATGATGCAGAAGGAGCAGCGGTTGTTGCAGCCTTCGGAGATCTTCAAATAGGCGTAGTGGCGCGGTGTGAGGTGAAGGCCTTCCGGCGGCACGAGATCAACGTAGGGATCGTGAAGGGGTGGGACGGCGTCGTGGACGGCGTTGACGACCTGCTCGTACTGGTGCGGGCCGGTGACGGCCAGGACGCCGGGGTGTTCGGCGCGGATGCGGCCTTCCTCGACGCCCATGCAGCCGGTGACGATGACGCGGCCGTTTTTGGCCATCGCTTCGCCAATCGCGTCCAGGCTTTCGGCCTTGGCGCTATCGAGAAAGCCGCAGGTGTTGACGACCACCACGTCGGCGCCGTCGTAGTCGGGGGCGATCTGGTAGCCCTCGGACCTGAGGCGCGTGATGATGCGCTCGCTGTCGACCAGCGCTTTTGGGCAGCCGAGCGAGACGAAGCCGACCTTCGGCACCTTGGACGTGCGGACAGCGGAGGGCTTCACAGACATTTGGATTTACCGGCTGCAGGTGGGGACGGCGCAGATTTATTCTTCGCCGTCGACCGTCTCGGCTTCGGCGCTCTTCAACTGCTTCAGTTTGGCGAAGACGCGGGCGGCCTCTTCCTTTTCGCTCTCCTCGCGGGGGGCTTCTTCCTTGGTGGTCAGGATCTCGGCGGTCTGGTGGCGCGGGGTTTCCGTCGTTTCCTCGGCCGAGAGGAGCGTGCCGCCCTTCGGCAGATCGCGATCGTTTTCCTTGCGATCGCGCTCGACGCGGCGGGCGCCCTTCTTCACTTCGGCGTCGAGGTCGATCTGTGAACACAGACCGAGTGTTACCGGATCCATGGGCACGAGGTTGGGCGAATTCCAGTGCGAGCGGTCACGCACCTGGGCGATGGTCGTCTTGGTCGTGCCGACGAGGCGCATGATCTGGCTGTCTTTGATCTCTGGGTGGTTGCGCAGGAGCCAAATGACGGCGTTGGGGCGCTCATGGCGGCGGGACAGGGGCGTGTAGCGCGGCGACTTCTTGCCGGTCGCGAACTGGGCGACATCGACCTTCATCTCCGACAAGCGGAGCACGTGACCGGCGTCCTTCTCGGCCCGCTCGATTTCTTCGCGGGTTAGCTGGTTGGACGTTACCGGGTCGAGGCCCTTGATGCCCTGGGCGACGTCGCCGTCGGCGATGCCTTTGACCTCCAACACGTGGAGGCCGCAGAAGGCCGCGATTTGTTCGAAGGTGAGGGCGGTGTTGGAGACCAGCCAGACGGCAGTGGCCTTGGGCATCAGTGGCTTGCGATCGGTCATAACGGTTCCGTTCCTGGCCTGCGCGGGGGCACCAGCGCGCAAACCGACTTGAAGTTGAAGAAAAGGGGAATTTCCTCTTATAGCCCGAAATTCGGGCACAGGGCAACTCTTGTCGGTTGGTTCGGCTTGAGGGCCATTTTCGCCGCAACCGCCGGCAGTTGCCGGGCCCCGGCGGGAGCGATAGTGTCCCGGCGCCTACCCATCGTGGCGTCTTGCCGGGTGACCTATGGGCCAAAGCTATCAAAGACCTGAAATTAGGGGCCCTTTCGCATGATGCCGACCGCTGGCAAGCCATACTTTTTCGAGGATCTGGCGGTGGGGCTCGAGGCCTCCATGGCGCGGACGGTGACGGAAGGTGACATTGTCGCCTACGCGGCGCTTTCGGGCGACTACAACCCGATCCATCTCGATCCTGAGTACGCCGCCAAGACGCCGTTCAAGGCGCGGATTGCGCATGGGATCCTGTCGGCGGGTTATATATCGGCGGTGTTTGGGATGCAGTTGCCAGGACCGGGATCGGTCTACATTTCGCAGACCTTGAACTTCAAGGCGCCGGTGAAGATCGACGACGTGGTGGTGACGACCGTGAAGCTGATCGAACTTTTGCCGGAAAAGAAGCGGGCGAAGTTCGAGACCGTGTGCTCGGTCGGCGGCAAGCCTGTTCTGACGGGCGAGGCCGTGCTTATGATCCCGGCGCGTCCGGCTGCTTAGATTGCGAGCCGCCAAGTTTGGTGGGTCGACGGGCGCTTAGGGGCGCGTTCACAGATCATGTTTGTTCATGAAGGTTATAGAGATGTGCCGCCCGCAATCCGCGGCGGCGTTGTTGCGATCGGCAATTTCGATGGCGTGCACAAAGGGCATCAGGCGCTGATCGGCGAGGCGGTGAAAGCCGCGCGCGAGAGGGGTCAGCCGGCGGGTGTGATGATTTTCGAGCCGCATCCGCGCGAGTTTTTTCATCCTGAGGAGAGCCATTTCCGGCTGACGCCGCTCGATCAGAAGATTGCTGTATTCGAAATGATGGGGCTCGATTTCGTGGTGGTGGTGCCGTTCGATGCGGAACTCGCCAAGCTTGAGCATTTCGAATTCACCGACAACGTGCTGGCGCAGGGTCTCGACGTGCGCGGCGTTGTTGTGGGGTATGATTTTTATTATGGGCGGCAGCGGCGGGGCAGTCCGGAATCGATGATTTTGGCTGGGATTGAATACGATTTCGAGGTGGTGGTGGTGCCGCCGGTGGCGGAAGGCGGCGAGGTTTTTTCGTCGACTGCGATCCGGTTGAAGCTGGCGAAAGGCGATGTGGCGGGTGCGGCGGTGGAGCTTGGCCGGCGCTGGCGGGTGCGCGGTGTTGTGACTGGCGGGGCGAAGCGCGGCACGGGGATGGGTTATCCGACGGCGAATGTGCCGATGCCGAAGGGGACGATGCTGGGGCACGGGATTTACGCCGTGCGGGCGCATGTTGGCGGGGCGATCCACGACGCGGCGGCGTATCTGGGGACGCGGCCGACGTTCGACGATGGGATGCCGGTGTTGGAGGTGTTCCTCTTGGATTTCGACGGCGATCTTTACGGGCAGCAGATGGAGGTCGAGTTCGTCGCCTTCATTCGCGAGGACCGGAAGTTCGATAGTGCCGAGGCGCTCGTGGCGCAGATGGATGCTGATGTTGCGAAGGCGCGGGGTGTGCTGAAGGGGGCGTGAGGCTCCCTCTCCCCATCGGCTTCGATGGGGAGAGGGTGGGGGTGAGGGGCAGCTGGTTGCTCCGGTGCGGATGCTGCCCCTCACCCTGACCCTCTCCCCGCGGGCGGGGAGAGGGGATGCACCCCCACCCCTGCCCCTCCCCGCAAGGGGGAGGGGTGGAAGAGGGACCACTGCGCGTGACGGGGCCGTCTGCGGTTGCTAGAACGCAGGCCAAATCATTGATTGAGCGAAAGACCTGAGAACGATGGCGAAGGATAAGAGCGGCAAGGGTGGGGCTGCGGGCGCAGAGGCGACCGTCGCTTCGGGCGGCGCGGGCGCGGAGGGGCGCGACTGGGGCGCGACGCTTTTTTTGCCCAAGACCGAGTTTCCGATGCGGGCGGGGTTGCCGGAGCTGGAGCCGAAGCTTCTGCAGAAGTGGGACGAGACCGGGCTTTACGAGGCGATCCGGAAGCAGTCGAAGGGCCGGCCGAAGTTCGTGCTGCACGACGGGCCGCCCTATGCGAACGGCAACATTCACATCGGGCATGCGCTGAACAAGATCCTCAAAGATCTTGTGGTGAAGTCGCAGCAGATGCTGGGGTTCGATAGCAACTACGTTCCCGGCTGGGACTGTCACGGGCTGCCGATCGAATGGAAGATCGAGGAGCAGTATCGCGCTAAGGGGCGGAACAAGGACGACGTGCCGGTGAACGAGTTCCGGCAGGAGTGCCG
>JALHQM010000096.1 GCA_022841965.1 Hyphomicrobium sp.
CAGCGGACGCTAATCCGAAAAACGCGGATTTCTCCGTGTGTTGCTCAATAATGCGTCGCTAAATCGCAACAGCCATGGATCGTATATTTCCTGGGCAATTCCTGCCGCTTTTATAAACTTGCCAGGATTATTTCCCCGGCATACCTTTTGTATCAACTAAAAGACGCGACGGGATGGACGTCCAATCTGCAACCGGCCTTGGCAACGAGGTCAAAACTTTCGCAGAGGTGTCCAATGCTGGAACTCATGGTTTCCGTCTGCCTCATTTCCGATCCTGCCCGCTGCAAGGACGTCGCGCTGACCTACTCGGCCGAGAATTTGACGCCGATGCAGTGCATGATGGGGGCGCAGCCTGAAATTGCCAAGTGGATCGAGGCGCATCCGAAGTGGGCGTTGAAGCGGTGGACCTGCCACCGCGCCGGTCTCTACGCAAAAATCTGATTGTGGCGGGGGTTGCAACTGGGCTGGCGCCTGTCCGCCCGGTTCACCGCTCCAGTCCGGCGTTGTCGTCTCATTGCGCTGTCTGAGGCGCCTTCACCTTTTCGGCGGTTGACAGCTGCACCCCGGACCGGCTCCCTCTTGTTTCGAAAACAAGACGCAGGAGGACGCCATGACAGGGACCAAAGCCCCGCATTTCTCAACGCTCGCTGTTCACGCCGGCGCGGTCCCAGACCCTGCAACCGGCGCGAGGGTGACGCCGATCTACCAGACAACCTCCTTTGTGTTTCGAGATGCGGATCACGCGGCCAACCTGTTCGGTCTGCAGGAGTTCGGCAACATCTACACCCGGATTATGAACCCCACCCAGGGTGTGCTGGAGGCGCGGGTGGCGGCACTCGAAGGTGGTTCGGCAGCGCTTGCTGTTGCGTCGGGCCATGCGGCGCAATTCCTGACGTTCCACACACTCCTTGAGCCGGGGGATGATTTTATCGCGGCGCGGCAGCTTTACGGCGGGTCGGTCAATCAGTTCAACCACGGATTTGCCAAGTTCGATTGGCGCGTGGTGTGGGCGGATGCAACCAATCCTGACACCTTCCGGGCGGCGCTGACGCCGAAGACGCGGGCGATCTTCATCGAGAGCATTGCGAACCCGGGCGGCATCGTGATCGATATTCCAGCGATTGCAGCGATCGCGAAAGAGGCCGGTGTGCCGCTCATTGTCGACAACACGCTGGCGACGCCGTACCTGTGCCGGCCGAAAGAGTTCGGTGCCGACATCGTCCTGCATTCGCTGACGAAGTTCATGGGTGGGCAGGGCAATTCGATCGGCGGCGTGATTGTCGATTGCGGGACGTTCGATTGGAAGGGCGCGACGCACCGATACAAGACGCTCGTCGATCCCAACCCTTCCTATAACGGCATGGTGCTGGCGGATGCGTTCGGGCCGATGGCGTTTGCGCTGGCGTGCCGTGTGATGGGGCTGCGCGATCTGGGGCCGGCGATTGCACCCCTCAATGCGTTCCTGATCCTCAACGGCATTGAGACACTCCCTTTGCGCATGGAAAAGCACTGCGAGAACGCCGTGCGTGTCGCGGCCTTTCTGGAGCGGCACAAGGCGGTGGCATGGGTGAACTATGCCGGGCTGCCGTCGTCGCCGAACCATGCGCTGGCGACGCGGCTGACGCCGCGCGGGGCGGGGGCGGTGTTTACGTTCGGGCTGAAGGGCGGGTATGAGGCGGGGAAAAAATTCGTGTCGAGCCTGAAGCTGTTCTCGCACTTGGCCAATATTGGCGACGTGCGGTCGCTTGTCATTCATCCGGCATCGACGACGCACCGGCAGTTGACGGATGCACAGCGGATTGCGGCGGGGGCGGGTCCAGATGTGGTGCGGTTGTCAATTGGAATTGAGGATGCCGCCGATCTTATCGCGGATCTGGAAGAGGCGTTGGATGTCGTCGCTTAGAACGGCCTTGTAAATTCCTGTATTGTCATGGGGCGATAGGGCCCACCGACTGCAGAGGCTGCGTAGAGCCATGCTTGGGTCACGGCAATGGCGATCAGGGTGAAGATCAGGCCGAGTGTGCCAAGCACGCTGACGACGTAGCGCCAGTCGGCGCGGAATTCGTTGACGGGGACAAAACTCTCGCGGTTGCCGCGGCGGTCGTGACCCATAAAGAGTGCGAAGTAATAGCGCTTGCCAAACATGCCGAACACTCGGCGGATCGCGACTTTGTGTGGCGTTGGCGGATCGTAGGTGGCTTCGCCCAGAGCGGCGATTTGTTCGGGTGTGAAGGACACCTGCACGTCGACGGGCATGCGCGCGTAGATCCGCGCCAAAAGCGCGTTTTCTTCGACAATGACGGTCATGTCATTCACGGCGCCGCTCCGGGTTGGCGGTGTGCGCGATGATGCGCGCACGGGATCGCAACTGGAGGATAATGCCAATTTTGCGCTAATCTTCCGTTGAAAATCATCGTTACGGAAGGGTGAAGATCCAGCGGTGAGGTGCTTAGCCTGTCTTTTTCACGTAGCTTCCCGGTGCCGGTTCGATGACGCCCAGCGTCTCGCCCGGTTCGCGCGGCAGCGTCCAGTTGCCTGATTTTTCGTGCAGCCACTCGATCCAGTACGGCCACCATGAGCCGGGATGCTCTTCAGCTTTGCCGATCCAGTCTTTCAGCACGTTTGGCTTCAGGCTGCCGTGGGTCCAGTACTGGTATTTGACTTTATCGGGCGGGTTGATCACGCCGGCGATGTGGCCGGAGCCGGCGAGTACGAATTCCACCGGGCCGCCGAACATGCGGGCGCCGATGTAGACGCTCTCGGCGGGGGCGATGTGGTCGTCGCGGGTGGCAACGGTGAAGATCGGCAGTTTTACTTTAGCGAGGTCGAGCTTCACGCCGCCGATTTCGAGTTGGCCCTTGGCGAGCTTATTCTCATTATAGTATTCGCGCAGGTAGAAGGCGTGGCAGGCTGCGGCGATCTGCGTGGAATCCTGGTTCCAATAAAGCAGATCAAAGGGGAACGGTTTGCGGCCCAACATGTAGTTGTTGACGACATAGGGCCAGATGAGGTCGCGCGGGCGCATCATGTTGAAGACGTTGGCCATGCGCGAGCCATCGAGGAAGCCACGCTCTTTCATGACTACGTCGAGGTCATCAAGTTGCTGATCCTCTGTGAAGAGGAGGAGGTCTCCGGCTTTGGAGAAGTCGACCTGGGTGGTGAGAAACGTGACGGAGTTGAAGGGCGCTTCGCCGCGCGCGGCAAGCCAAGCCAGTGTTGTGCCGAGCAGCGTGCCGCCGACGCAGTAGCCCAGGACGTTGCATTGCTCGAGGCCGGTTTCACGGTGGACGGCATCGGCCGCGGTCAAAAGGCCTTCGGTCATATAGTCTTCGAAGGTGATGCCAGCGAGTTCGGCGCCCGGGTTTACCCAGGAGATGACGAACACCGTGAAGCCCTGGTCGACGACGTATTTGATGAAACTCTTCTGAGCCGTCAGGTCGAGGACGTAGAATTTGTTGATCCACGGCGGAACCATCAAAATCGGTATCTCGCGCACCTTATCGGTGGCGGGCGAATATTGAATCAGCTGCAGGAGTTCGTTTTGGAAGACGACTTGGCCGGGTGTGGTGGCGAGGTTGCGGCCAACTTCGAAGGCTGACAAGTCGGTCTGGCTGATGCGCATCAGGTCGCCGGACCCTTCAAGGTCGCGCAGGAGCAGGTTGACGCCTTCAACGAGGTTGCGGCCGTTCGACGTCATGGTTTCGCGCATGACTTCCGGATTGGTCATCGGGAAGTTGGAGGGCGAGAAAGCGCTCGTCATCAGGCGGAAGTAGTACTCGGCTTTGTGGCGGGCGGGGTCGTCGAGGCCCTCAGTGTGGGCGAGGTTGTCTTCGGCCCATTTGGTGGTCAGCAGGTAGGCCTGCTTGAAGAAATCGAAATAGGGGTTCGTCGACCACTCGGGGTCGCGGAAGCGGTTGTCTGTGGGGGCCGGCTCGATGACGGGCTCGGGCACGATGCCGAGCATACGTTGCATCGTCCGGTTCCAGAGTTCGGCATAGGAACCGGCGAGTTCGGCCTGGGACTGGGCGAACTTGGCTGGGTCGGACATCCATCGGGTGTAGATCGCCGACATCGTTTCCGTCGCGCGGGCCATTTCGCTGGCGGTGGAGAAGGGCGTCATCTTGGAGTCGGAGCGGTCCAGGAGTTGGGTGATCGCGCGGCCGCCATCCTCGTAGGCCCTGAGGACGTTCAGGGCAAATTCCTCGGGGTCAGGGATTTTGTAGGGGGTGGCGGGGTGGCTTTGCGCTTTTTCTTTGGTCATGGCGTCCAGACTTCAACGAAGACGGGGAACTCTATCACAGTCGGTGTGCGAAATGCCCATGGCTCTTTGGTCGAGATGAACGACCATGTTGGGACGCGGTGGGGGGTGGACAAGGCCTAGATTGCTGAATGGACTGAGAGAAGTGGGGTAAATGAGCGATGGGGGGACGAGGGTCTGGACGGAGGGGTGGGGCGGGCGTAAACACGGGGGCTTCACGGCGGCGCGGGCTCAACCACAGCGGGAGGGCTGGCGGCGTCGTTGTCATTGCCGCCTAGCGAAAGAGCTCCGGGACGTGATCGAAGATTTTCATCGCATCAAACGGCTGCCGCCTTATGTTTTCGCCGAGGTCAACCGGCTGAAGGCGGCCGCGCGGGCTCGGGGCGCCGATATCATCGATCTTGGTATGGGCAACCCAGATCTGCCGACCCCGCCGCACATCGTGGCTAAAATGGTGGAGACGATCGCGAAGCCGCGCACGCATCGCTATTCGGCGTCCAAGGGCATTCCGGGTTTGCGCAAGGCGCAGGCGGCTTATTACGAGCGGCGCTTCGGGGTGAAGTTGGACCCAGATAGCCAGGTGGTGGCGACGCTGGGGTCGAAGGAAGGCTTTGCGAACATGGCCCAGGCGATTACCGCGCCGGGCGACATCATGATCGTGCCCAACCCGACCTATCCGATCCATGAGTTTGGTTTCATCATCGCGGGTGCAGCCGTGCGGCACGTGCCCGCGGGGACGGGCGAGGAGTTTTTGCGCGCGGTGGAACATGCCGTGCGCCATTCGATCCCTAAGCCGCTCGGTTTCATTCTCTCCTATCCGTCGAATCCGACGGCAATGGTGGCGAGCCTCGATTTCTATAAAGACGCGGTGGCACTGGCAAAAAAACTCGACCTGATCATTTTGTCCGATATCGCCTATTCGGAACTCTACTTCGATGGCAACCCGCCGCCGTCGGTGCTGCAGGTGCCAGGCGCGATGGACATGACGGTGGAGTTCACGTCGCTTTCGAAAACCTACAACATGCCGGGCTGGCGCATGGGCTTTGCGGTCGGTAACGACCGGCTGATCGGGGCGCTGGCGCGGGTCAAGTCGTATCTCGATTATGGTGCGTTCACGCCGATCCAGGTTGCGGCGACGGCCGCGCTGAACGGGCCGCAGGACTGCGTCGACGAGATCCGTGAGACGTACAAGGTGCGGCGCGACTGTCTTGTCGAAAGTTTTGAGCGCGCGGGGTGGACGATACCGCCGCCGCCGGCGACGATGTTTGCGTGGTGTCCGATCCCGGAGCCGTTCCGGCATTTGGGGTCGGTGGAATTTGCCAAACTTCTCATCGAGAAGGCGGACCTTGCCGTGTCACCCGGATTGGGCTTTGGCGAATACGGAGAAGGGTTCGTTCGGATCGCGCTTGTTGAGAACGAGCATCGCATCCGGCAAGCGGCGCGCAATGTGAAAAAGTTCTTCTCTCAGGGCGCCGACGCCGAAGACAACGCCGTTAATTTGCCACAGAAAGTCATCCGCTAATCCTTCAACCTTCGCCGTTGCCCCATCGTGCGCGCGTGCCCGAGACATCCCACCCATGAAAGAGCCATTGAAACTCGGCATCGCCGGCCTCGGCACGGTCGGAGCGGGCCTGTTGGAGTTAATCGCGAAGCATGGTGTGGGGTTAGAGGAAACGCTCGACCGGCGGATCGTCGTGACCGGTGTGTCTGCGCGGTATCGTGACAAGGTGCGAGGCGTTGATGTTGGCGATGCTCGCTGGTTCGACGATGCGGTGGCGTTGGCGACGGACCCGTCGATCGATTGCTTTGTAGAGCTGATCGGCGGCGACGAGGGACCGGCGCGGGTAGCGGTCGAAGCAGCGCTGAAAGCCAAAAAACATGTTGTGACCGCGAACAAGGCGCTGCTTGCCAAGCACGGGATGGAGCTTGCCAAGCTGGCGGAGAAGAGCGGAGTTTCGCTCAACTTCGAAGCGGCGGTGGCCGGTGGCATTCCGGTGATCAAGATGCTGCGCGAGGCGCTCGCCGCCAACGAGGTGAAGCGCGTCTATGGCATCTTGAACGGCACATGCAATTACATTCTGACCAAGATGCAGGACGAGCATCTGGCATTCGACGATGTGCTCAAGGATGCGCAGGCGAAGGGATATGCGGAGGCCGATCCGACGTTCGATATCGGTGGCTTCGACGCTGCACATAAACTCGCACTTTTGACGAGCCTGGCGTTCGGCACGCGGCTTCCGGCGGATCAGATTCACGTCGAGGGCATCGAGACAATCAATGCGGCGGACATCGAGGCTGCGGCGGCGCTCGGCTACCGGATCAAGCTGCTGGGCGTTGCGGAGCGGACGGCGACCGGGATCGAAGCGCGCGTGCATCCGGCATTCGTCCCAGAGGGGGCGACGATTGCGCAGGTGTCTGGCGTGACGAATTGCGTGGCGATCGAGGGCGATTTCTCGGGGTCGGTGTTGCTGGTTGGTCCCGGCGCCGGGTCGAAGCCGACGGCGTCAGCGGTGGCGAGCGATATCGTCGATGTTGCGCGCGGTCTCGTGTTGCCGCCGTTTCTGAAACCAGTGGCCCAGTTGAAACCGTTCAAACGCGCCAATCTCGCTGGGCACTACGGGTCTTACTATGTGCGCCTGTCGGTGCTCGACCGGCCGGGTGCCATGGCGTCGATCGCCAAGCGCATGGGCGACCGTGGCGTTTCTCTGGAAAGCATTGTGCAAAAGAAACCCGG
>JALHQM010000097.1 GCA_022841965.1 Hyphomicrobium sp.
TCGGTGGAAGTGCAACGCGCTGACCGGCCTTATGCAACTTTTTATGTGAGTGTGACCTCGGAGGTGATGAAGCCGGCGGAGGTGACGGACTACCTCATCCGGAACATTCAGCCGCGTTTGAGTACCATAGCTAATGTTCAGCGCGTTGGGCTCGAGGGCGGGCGTCCACAGGCGATGCGGATTTGGCTCGACGCCGAGCGACTGTCGGCCTTCGGTCTCAATGCCACAGATGTGGAAGCCGCGTTGCGGCGAAACAATTTTCTGGCGGCGGTGGGGCGGGCGAAGAGCAACGAAATTCAGGTCGATTTGCTGGCCAACACTGATCTTCGGTCGGCGGTGGAGTTCGAGCGTCTGATTGTGCGCGAAGACGGCGACCGCATTGTTCGCATCGCGGATCTCGGGCGCGTGGAGCTGGGTGCGGAGGAAGAGACGTCGAACGTCCGCCACAACGGCAAAGACGCGGTCTATCTCTCCGTTTGGCCACTTCCTGGGACCAACGAGATCAAGGTTGCGCAGGCTCTGCGGCGCGAGGTGAAAGCGATTGCGCCCGCGTTGCCGGAGGGTATGGAGATTGCTCTGGCCTATGACGGCGCGGTCTACATGGAAAATTCCATTCAGGAGATCCTGACGACGTTTGCCGAGACGGTCGCGATCGTCGGGTTGATCGTGTTCCTCTTCCTTGGCTCGTGGCGTAGTGCGCTCGTGCCGCTCGTGACGATCCCGATTTCGCTGATCGGAGCCATGGCGGCCATGATGGCGATGGGGTTCTCGCTGAACCTTTTGACGCTGCTGGCCATCGTTCTGTCCGTCGGTCTGGTGGTGGATGACGCGATTGTGGTGGTGGAGAACGTGGCGCGGCACATGCGCGATGGGATGAGCCGGACGCAGGCGGCTCTTGTCAGTTCGCGGCAGTTGTTCGGCCCGATCGTTTCGATGACGGTGACGCTGGCGGCGGTCTATGCGCCGATCGGCCTGCTGACGGGATTGACGGGGGTTCTGTTCAAAGAGTTTGCGTTCACGCTGGCGACGGCGGTGATCGTGTCGGGCATTGTGGCGGTGACGCTGTCGCCGATCATGAGTGCGTATACGGCGCCTGCCGGCGGGCAGGAGAGCCGTTATGCGCTTTTCATCGCGCGGCAGATGGACCGTTTGGCCGAGCGCTATGGCCGGCTGCTCGATGCGATTTTGCCGATGCGCGGGCAGATCATGACGTTCGCGGCGTTTGTCGGCATTCTTGCCGTGCCGCTTTACATGTTTTCGGGGAAGGAACTGGCGCCCGTCGAGGACGAAGGTTTCGTTCTGCTGATTGTCAATTCCGCGCCCGATGCTTCGCTGGCCTACACGTCGGGCCATATGGACAAGGTGTATGCCGTCGGCAAGGCGCTGCCCGAGTTCGACGCGATGTTTGAGATCGTCTTTCCGTCGACCGGCTTTGGTGGCTACTTGTTCAAGAACTGGCATGACCGCGAACGCAGCGCGCACGACATTCAGCCAGAGATTTTCGGCGGCACATCACAGATCAAAGAGCTGCAAATTTATCCGATCCTTCCGCCACCGCTGCCGGGTGCAGGGAATTTCGACGTTGAGTTGGTCTTGAAGGGGCCGGGAACGCCGGAGCAAATGGCGGGTTACGCGAAAACGCTTGTTGGAGCGGCGTTCGCGAGCGGCAAGTTCATGTTTGCGGATACGGATCTGAAAATCGATCTGCCGCAGGTGCGGGTGGACATCGACCGGGAGCGGGTTGCGGATCTTGGGCTTGATCTCGCCGATGTTGGACGGCAGTTGGGGTTTCTGATTGCTGGAAATTTCGTCAACCGGTTCACGCGGGACGGCCGCGCGTACAAGGTCATTCCGCAGGTCGAGCAGTCGGCGCGTGAGGCGGCGTCGACGCTCCTTGATTACAAAGTGCGGACGCGCGCGGGGCAGCAGGTTCCGATCTCAGCGTTTGCGCGGCTTGAGACGACGACGGCGCCGCGAACGCTGGCGCGGTTCCAGCAGGCGGATAGCTTTCGTGTCTACGGCGGTGTGTTGCCCGGCGTGACGAAGGCGGAGGGCCTGGACGCGCTGGAAGCGGCGGCGCGCAAGGTTCTGCCTGCTGGTTATACGGTCGACTATGCGGGCGAGTCGCGCCAAATCCGGCAAGAGGGCACGACGCTGGCGGGCACGCTGGGATTTTCAATTCTGCTGATTTATCTCGTGCTTGCGGCGCAGTTCGGCAGTTTTCGCGATCCCCTGGTGGTGCTCTTGGGATCGGTGCCGCTGGCGCTTTCGGCGGCTCTTGTGTTCACGTTTTTGGGTTTCACCACGATCAACATCTATAGCCAGATTGGACTGATCACGCTGGTGGGGCTGATTGCGAAAAATGGGATTTTGATCGTGGCATTCGCCAACGAGTTGCAGGAAATGGGGCAGAGCAAGATCGCGGCCATTCGTGAAGCATCCATGACGCGGCTCAGGCCCATTTTGATGACGACGGCGGCAACCGTGTTCGGTCACCTGCCGCTGGTGTTCGTGACGGGCGCGGGGGCGGAGGCACGCAACAGTATCGGCATTATGCTTGTTAGCGGCATGGCGATCGGCACGCTGTTCACGCTGCTCATTTTGCCGGTGATCTATCTCGTGGTCGCAGCGGAGCATCGCCCGCGCGACGTCGAGGAGGATGTCGACATGACGACGGTGAAGCCGGCGGTTGCGTGATGTGCTGGTGGGGTGCGCTATTTCTTGCGCCGTGCTGTGCCGAGAAAGCGTTTGAATGCCTTTAGTGTGTTGTGACTCACATGGTGCTCGATGCCTTCGGCATCGGAATCGGCGGTTTCGGGGTCGATACCGAGCGCGATGAGGAATTCGCGAACGACGCTGTGGCGTTCGCGCGACGCGGCAGCGAGATCGCGTCCCTTGTCGGTGAGGAAAATGGCGCGGTACGGTGCGCTATCGACATAGCCGTCGCGTTGCAGGCGCTGGATGGCGCTGTTCACGGTTGGTTTTGTGACGCCGAGGTAACCCGCGAGGTCGACGGCGCGCGCCTCGCCCTTTTGCTCAATCAGGTCGGCGATCAGCTCGACGTAGTCTTCGGCGGTCTCTGTTTGATGCGCCTCACGAACTTTTTGGAAGCGTTCGGCGCGCCTTGCTACCGCGCGGGACTGATCATTGGCCGATGTCATTGTCTATCCCGCCTCTCTCCCGCGGCTCATTTAGCCCAATCTTGGCCTGCGGGGGCATTGACTCAAATGTTAGACCATACTAACTTTGTATGCAATGTCTTACTATGAGTTGTTAGCAACTGGGGTGATCGGGTCCATGCGTGGTACGGATAGGGTGCGGCGAGCGGGTATCGGTGGGGTCGTTGCTGGGTTGGTGGCGCTCACCGTTGCGGGTGCCTGGGTTGCCACGCAGGTGTCTGCGGACGACAAACCGCCGTTTCGCGTGGTGACGACGTTCACCGTCATCCAGGATATTGCGCAGAACGTTGCCGGGTCTGCGGCGGTTGTGGAGTCGATCACCAAGCCGGGCGCTGAAATCCATGACTATCAGCCGACACCGCGCGACATCGTGAAGGCGCAGTCGGCGGATCTCGTGTTGTGGAATGGGATGAACTTGGAGCGGTGGTTCGAGAAGTTTTTCGAGACCGTGAAGGACGTGCCGAGTGTGGTGGTGACGGAGGGGATTGAGCCGCTTGGGATCGCGGAGGGTCCTTACAGCGGCAAGCCTAATCCGCATGCCTGGATGTCGCCGGCCAATGCGCTCATCTATGTCGAAAATATCCGCAAGGCGCTGGCAAAGTACGATCCGGCGAATGCCGAGATCTACGCGAAGAACGCAGCAGCCTATGCGGCGCAGATCAAGGCTCTGGATGCGCCTTTGCGGAGCCGTTTGGCGGCGATCCCCGAGCCACAGCGCTGGCTGGTGACGAGCGAGGGCGCGTTCAGCTATCTCGCGCGGGACTATGGGCTAAAGGAGCTGTATCTCTGGCCGATCAACGCCGACGAACAGGGCACACCGCAGCAGGTGCGGCGCGTGATCGATACGGTGATGGGAGAAATGATCCCGGTGGTGTTCAGCGAGAGCACGATTTCCGACAAGGCGGCCAAGCAGGTGGCCAAGGAAACCGGTGCGCGGTATGGCGGCGTACTCTATGTCGACAGCTTAAGCGCCGATGATGGGCCGGTGCCGTCATATCTGAAATTGCTTGAGGTGACTGTGCGGACGATTGCGGAAGGCTTTGGGACGTGACGAGCAGCAGGCGAGAGACGGAAAAAGGTGGGGCGGTCTCACCGGAACTGACGGCCTCTCTTTCCGTGCGCGGCGTGGCGGTGACGTATCCGAACGGGACGGTTGCGCTCACGGACGCGTCGTTCGAACTCGGTGGGGGTACAATCTGCGGACTGGTGGGGGTGAATGGGTCGGGGAAGTCGACACTGTTCAAGGCCATTATGGGGTTTGTCGCGCCGGCGGCTGGTGAAATCGAAATTGCAGGACTGAGCCCGCGTGCGGCGCAGAAGCGCAATCTGGTCGCCTATGTCCCGCAGGCGGAGGATGTCGACTGGAGTTTTCCTGTCCTCGTTGAAGATGTCGTGATGATGGGCCGGTATGGACGGATGGGGTTCATGCGCCGTCCGTCGCCGAATGACCGGCGCATGGTGGATGAGGCGCTGGATCGTGTGGGCATGGCGGCCTATCGCACGCGGCAGATCGGCGAACTCTCTGGCGGCCAGCGTAAGCGGGTTTTTCTGGCGCGCGCACTGGCGCAGGATGGTCTGATCATCTTGCTCGATGAGCCGTTTACTGGCGTGGATGTGCAGACCGAAAGCGCGATCATTGATCTCTTGCGCGAACTGAAGGCGCAGGGACACCTGATGTTGGTGTCGACTCACAACCTGGGAAGCGTTCCGGATTTCTGCGACCAAGTTGTGCTGGTGATGCGGACTGTTCTGGCGGCGGGGCCGACGGCCACAACTTTCACACAGGCCAATCTCGAGCAAGCCTTCGGAGGGGTTCTGCGCCACTTCAGGCTCGACGGTCATGCGCTGCATCAGGATGACGACCGCCGCAGCGTGACGGTGCTGACCGATGATGAACGGCCGGTGGTGTTTTACGGCAGTGTGGCGGAGCGCGACGAACCGCTGAAGCGGAAAGGGGAGGAGGGCTCATGATGGAGCTGCTTTCTCCTTTTACTTACGATTACATGCTGAAGGCGATGTGGGTGTCGGCGCTTGTCGGCGGGACGTGCGCGTTTCTGTCGGCGTTTTTGATGCTGAAGGGGTGGTCGCTGATGGGCGATGCACTCGCCCATTGTGTGGTTCCGGGAGTTGCCGGCGCTTATCTCTTGGGATTTCCCTTCGCGGCTGGCGCCTTCATCGCGGGGTTGCTCGCAGCACTCGGTATGGCGTTCGTGCGCAGCCAGACGCGGTTGCGCGAGGATACGGTTATCGGGTTGGTTTTCACGTCGTTCTTCGCAGCCGGCCTGCTGATCGCCTCGCTCAATCCTGTGTCGGTCAATATCCAGTCGATTGTTCTGGGTAACATCCTGGCCATTTCCGATGAGGACGCGATCCAAGTCGTCATCATCAGCGTCGTGACGTTGGGGATTTTGCTCGTCAAGTGGAAGGACCTCATGTTGGTCTTCTTCGATGAGACGCATGCCCGCTCGATTGGCCTCAATGTCAACGGGCTCAAAGTTCTGTTTTTCACACTTTTGTCGGCGGCGGTTGTGGCGGCGCTGCAAACGGTGGGTGCGTGCTTGGTTATCGCGATGGTGGTGACGCCGGGGGCGACGGCCTATTTGCTGACCGATCGCTTTCCGCGGCTGCTGGCGATTGCCGTGGCTATTGGGGCCGGGACCAGTTTTATCGGGGCTTATCTTAGCTATTTTCTCGATGGCGCGACCGGCGGCGTGCTCGTGACGCTGCAGACGCTCATCTTCCTTGCGACATTCTTTTTCGCGCCACGATATGGGGTGCTGGCAACACGGCGTAAGGCTGCTGCTGCAGTGGTGGCAACACCTGTCGCGGATCGGCTGTCATGAGTGCGCTGTATGATTTTTTCGTGGTGCCACTCAGCTACGAGTTCATGCAGCGGGCGTTGATTGCCGCGATTTTGGTGGGCGCGGTGTGCTCGGTTTTATCGTGCTATCTCGTGCTCAAGGGATGGTCCCTGATGGGGGACGCCATCTCGCATGCGGTATTGCCCGGGATCGTGCTGGCGTTCGTGCTTGGGTTGCCGCTGGCAGTGGGTGCTTTTGCTGCGGGTCTCGGCTGTGCGGTTGCGACAGGGTACTTGAAGGAGAACAGCCGTGTGAAGGAGGACACGGTCATGGGGATCGTGTTTTCCGGCATGTTTGGTTTTGGTCTCGTGCTTTTCACGAAGGTCGAAACCGACCAGCATCTCAATCACATTCTTTTCGGAAATCTTCTCGGGGTTACGATCCGCGACCTCATGGAAATTGGCATCATCGCCGGGTTTACGTTGCTGGTCGTTCTGATCAAACGGCGGGATTTCCTGCTCTATTGCTTTGATCCGCAACATGCGCGCGTGATCGGGCTTCCGGTGCGCGGATTGCACTATGGTCTGCTCGTGCTCTTGTCGCTGACCATCGTGGCCGCGCTTAAGGCCGTGGGGATCATTCTCGTTGTTGCCATGCTGATTGCACCCGGTGCGATCGCTTATCTATTGAGCAAGAGTTTCGAGCGGATGCTGGTGATCGCTGCGGTCGTCGCCGTTGGGTCGAGCATCGCCGGGACACTCGTCAGCTTCCATATCGACGGTGCGACGGGGCCATGCATAGTGCTAATCCAGGCCGGCATTTTTGTGCTGGCGTTTCTCTTTGCGCCTGGGCATGGGCTGTGGCGGCGGGGGACGGCTTGAAGATCAACGGACTTTCGGCGGCATGGCGTTGTCGAGGTGAGTGCCGCTCGCGTTTGACTGGATGCCCTGTGGTGGAGCCGAGGGGAATCGAACCCCTGACCTCTGCAGTGCGATT
>JALHQM010000098.1 GCA_022841965.1 Hyphomicrobium sp.
GGCGGAATGATGCCGCCGACGATGACAGGGATGTCGGAAAGGCCGTCCTTGCGCATGCGCTCCATGACTTCTTTCACCAGCGGCACATGGCTACCGGACAAGATTGACAAGCCGACGACGTGAACGGCTTCGTCGCCAGCAGCGCGGACGATCTGGGCGGGCGTGAGGCGGATGCCTTCGTAGACCACTTCCATGCCGACATCGCGGGCGCGGACGGCGATTTGCTCGGCGCCGTTAGAATGGCCATCGAGGCCCGGCTTGCCGACCAGGAACTTGATGCGGCGGCCGAGTTTCGTGGAGACGGCATCGACGGAGGCGCGGACGGTGTCGAGACCGGCGCCATCACGTTGGGCGGCGGCCTGGGCGACGCCTGTGGGCGCGCGGTATTCGCCGAAGATCTTGCGCAGCGCCATGCCCCATTCCCCCGTGGTGACGCCGGCCTTGGCGGCGGCGATGGACGATTCCATGATGTTGCGGCCTTCCTTGGCGGCGCGCTCGACTTCGGCGAGCGCTGCGGAGGCGACCTTGTTGTCGCGCTCGGCCTTCCAGGTTCTGAGTTTCTCGATCTGTTGGGCTTCCAGGGCGGGGTCGACGACCATGATCGAGCCTTCGCCCGTGGTGAGCGGCGAGGGTTCGGTTTCCAGCCACTTATTGACGCCGACGACGATCTGCTCGCCCGTTTCGATGCCGGAGAAGCGGGTGGTGCCGCTTTCGACGAGACGGCGCTTCATGTAGTCGATCGCGGAGACGGCGCCGCCCATGGCTTCGATGGTTTTAAGTTCGGACTTGGCCTGTTCCTTTAGCTCTTCGACCTTGCGCTTAATTTCGGTTGAGCCGTCGAAGATGTCGCCGTAGTCGAGAAGGTCGGTTTCGTAGGCGAGGATCTGCTGCATGCGCAGCGACCACTGCTGGTCCCACGGGCGTGGCAGACCCAGCGCCTCGTTCCAGGCGGGGAGCTGCACGGCGCGGGCGCGGGCATTCTTTGACAGCGTGACGGCCAGCATCTCGAGGAGGATGCGGTAGACGTTGTTTTCGGGTTGCGGCTCGGTGAGGCCAAGCGAATTCACCTGCACGCCGTAGCGGAAATAGCGGTTTTTGGGGTCGGTGACGCCGTAGCGTTCGCGGGTGATCTCGTCCCACAATTCGGTGAACGCACGCATTTTGCACATCTCGGTGATGAAGCGCATGCCGGCGTTGACGAAGAAGGAGACGCGGCCGACGACGTTGCCGAATTCGCTGGCTGGGACTTCGCCGGAGGCTTTCACCGTGTCGAGGACGGCAAGAGCCGTGGCGAGGGCGAAGGCGAGTTCTTGGACGGGCGTCGCGCCGGCTTCCTGCAGGTGGTAGGAGCAGACGTTCGTCGGGTTCCACTTAGGGACTTCTTTCGTCGAGAAGACGATGGTGTCCTTGATGAGACGCAGCGACGGTTCGGGCGGGAAAACATAGGTTCCGCGCGAGAGATACTCTTTGATGATATCGTTTTGGATCGTGCCGGTGAGCTTCTGGCGGGAGACGCCTGTTTCGTCGGCGACTGCGACGTAGAGCGACAGCAGCCACGCGGCGGTGGCGTTGATCGTCATGGAGGTGTTCATCTGGTCGAGCGGGATGCCGCCCAGGAGGGTGCGCATGTCGCCCAGGTGGGAGACCGGCACGCCGACCTTGCCGACCTCGCCGCGGGCCAGTTCGTGGTCGCTATCGTAGCCGGTCTGAGTGGGCAGGTCGAAGGCGATGGACAGGCCGGTCTGGCCCTTGGAAAGGTTCTTCTTATAGAGCTCGTTCGACTTGGCTGCTGTGGAGTGACCGGCGTAGGTGCGGAACAGCCAGGGCTTGTCGCGCCCGCTCGTTTGGCCTGCCGGCTTCGTCGTGTCCTTGTCAGCCATGGTCGTTCCCGCGTTGGTTTCAGCTCATCTCAGAGCGCTGGTCTTTAAACTATCCGCAGGACTTGACAACGCAAGGACGGCGCTGTCGCAAGAGCGGGCGGGGGCGGTACAACGAGGGGCGGAGATCGGGGCAGGTTCGGTGTGCACTGTCCACGACGCAACACCTGCACCCCCTGCGGCGGCCGGCTTTGGGAAGTGTCCGGAGTAACGGCGGGTTACTTGCGCTCTTCAATGGTCACGGGGCGGCGGACGCGATCACTCAACCAGAGGACGACTTGTACGACAATCACCGTGACCAAAAAGCCCACCACGATGCCCACCACGCTGACTGCAATGGCCTGCATTTCCTTAGGGCCAAAAAGGTGTAGGTACCCGAGCCGGGCCAGATAGAAGGCCAAAAGGCCGCCGAGGAACATGCCGGGCACAAACAACGCCGTGAACATGCGGGATTCCAGGCCGAGGTGCAAAAGCAGCGCGGACCACCCGATCATCACCATGAGGATCGCCAGGGAATCACCGTCGATGTAGGCAAAGCCCCGGACGAGCTCCGTGAACATATCGTACATAAAACTCGCCTCGACTGAGCCGGGCATGCGACACGGCCGCTGAACCGCCGTCGCAGGGCATGGGATGGTACGATTAGGCAGCGTACGGCATCGCAGTTAAGATCTCGTTGACGGGCCGATCGGCGCCTAAAACAAGCCCTTTATTGCGGCGCGAAAAAGTGCTTGAAACAAGCCCGTCATAAAAAGAAGCATGGGCCACGCCTGCAGGCGGGCGGCCCGTAGCGGATGCGACGACGGTCAAGGAGAGACGGGAGCATGTCGAGCCAAACCACCGCCATCGGAAGCTTGGGCGCCGGAGTTTCGGCGCCTGCGACCGGAGCGGCGAAAAAAGACCTCTACGAAATTGGTGAGATTCCGCCGCTCGGCCACGTGCCGAAGAACATGTACGCGTGGGCTATCCGCGCCGAACGCCACGGTGAGCCCGACAAGGCTATGCAGGTGGAAGTTCTGCCGACGTGGGAGCTCGACAGCCACGACGTGCTCGTTCTCGTGATGGCGGCGGGCGTGAACTACAACGGCGTGTGGGCATCGCTCGGTGTGCCGATTTCACCGATCAACGATGTGCATAAGCATCCATTCCACATTTGTGGGTCCGACGCTTCGGGCATCGTGTGGGCGGTCGGTTCTAAAGTGAAGCGGTGGAAGGTGGGCGACGAGGTCGTCGTTCACTGCAACCAGGACGACGGCGACGATGAAGAGTGCAATGGCGGCGATCCGATGTTTTCGCCCTCGCAGCGCATCTGGGGCTACGAGACGCCGGACGGATCGTTTGCGCAGTTCTGCCGCGTTCAGGACCGGCAGCTTCTGGAGCGGCCTAAGCATCTCTCGTGGGAAGAAAGCGCTTGCTACACGCTGACGCTCGCCACGGCCTACCGCATGCTGTTCGGTCATCGCCCGCACGTGCTGCGTCCAGGACATAACGTTCTGGTGTGGGGTGCTGCGGGTGGTCTTGGCGCATTCGCCGTGCAGCTGTGCGCGACATCGGGCGCCAATGCGATTGGCGTGATCTCGGACGACGACAAACGTGACTTCGTCATGCAGCTCGGCGCCAAGGGTGTGATCAACCGCAAGAACTTCAAGTGCTGGGGGCAACTGCCGAAGGTGGGCTCGCCCGAGTACAACACTTGGCTCAAGGAGATGCGCGGCTTCGGCAAAGCGATCTGGGACATCACGGGCAAGGGCGTCAACGTCGACTGCGTGTTCGAACATCCCGGCGAGACGACGATCCCGGTCTCGGTGCAAATCGTGAAGCGCGGCGGCATGGTTGTTATTTGTGCCGGCACGACGGGCTATAATCTGACCATGGATGCGCGTTATCTCTGGATGCATCAGAAGCGCGTGCAGGGGTCGCACTTCGCCAACCTTCAGCAGGCGTCGCAGGCTAACAAGCTCGTCGTCGAGCGGCGCATCGATCCATGCATGTCGGAAGTGTTCTCGTGGGAACATATTCCGAAGGCGCACATGGTGATGATGCGCAACGAGCATAAGCCGGGCAACATGGCCGTGCTCGTTTCGGCGCCGACAACCGGCCTCAAGACGCTTGAAGACACGATCGAAGCGAGCCAGCAGCGGCTCGGATAATCTGTTATCGTTTGACTGGATTACTGGGCGCCTGGGAAACGGGGCGCCCATTACTTTTGTTTTGGTGGTGCCGTTTCGGATGGCGTTCAGCGCGGAACGGCAACATCATCGCCGTCGTCGGCGTGCCCGCCATTCCCGTTGCCGAGCTTTTTGAGCTCCATGATGCCACGGTTTACCTCAGCTCCCAGAATGATGATGATCGCTGTGAACTGGAAGAAGATTAGCGCGATCATGAGCTGGGATAGGCCGGCGTAGAAGCGCGTGTAGTCGCTCAAGTCGAGATAGTACGAATAGAGCGAAGCGACGAGAATCCAGAGGACCACGGAGACGACCACGCCCGGCCAGACATCGGCGAGGCGGCGCTTGCCTGCCGCAAGCCAGAGATGGAACGACAGAAGCAGGGCTGTGATGACCACGATGGCCAACGCATAGCGCTGGATGGTGTCGACCCAGGTCGATTCCAGGAGGGACTTGGCCCAGTCGGGTTCGAACTCGGCGATCGCCGCAGCGATGGCGGGACCAAACACGACGGCCCACGTCAGGACGAGCATGGCAACCGCACTGACGAACACGAAACACATGCTGATGAGCAGGCACACGGGATAGGCCCGCTTCTCCTGGACGCGATATGCACCGTTGAGGGCGGCGCGCATGGTTTCAATCGCACTTGTTGCGAAGAATAGGGCAAGAAAGCCGGAGACCGTGAGGAGGTCGATACGGCTAGAGCCCATGATCGATTCCACCTGCGGGGCGAGTGCGGAGGCGACCGCTTCGGGGAGGATATCGAAGAGCTGAGCGACGGCCTGGGTGGCGAGTTCGCGGCCGCCGAAGATCCCGGAGAGGGCGCCGACGAAAATGCAGAATGGGAAGAGCGAGACGACGAACGAAAAGGCGACCGCACCGGCCAGAGAGAAACCTGAGTGCTCATAGAGCCGGTAGAGTGCCCCCAGAAATGTGCGGTAGCGATTCATGCGCCTCAGTGGGTTCGCTTGGTGGTTTTCGCTCGTCTGGGCAGGGGACTTTGGGTGGGGGTCGTTGTGGCTGAAGCTACTGGTCTTGGCGCACCCGGTCGAGATGCAGGCGGCGTCTAAAACGCCATTATTGCGGGCATGTTGCACGGATGCGCGTCAATCTGGATGCGGCGAACCGCGCGCGGTATAACGTCCATATTGCGTCTTCAGACTGCCTCGTCGGGGGACGTTAACCGGCTCGATGCCCGAGTGGGGGATCCGGACTTGGCTGAAATGCGTAGCGACACCTCTACCTAAGGTGACCGGAGGCCTCCTAGCCGCTCTCTGACGTTTGGGCCATTTGCATGGCCGGGAGCGCATCGGGGTCTCTCGAGTGCCTGTGTCTGTCGCTTCCAGGGGGCAATATCCAACCGCGCGCGCGTGTCGCGCAGGCTTGCGATTGCCAGCCCTGGCGGTACAGATAAATGTGACGCCTGATGAGATATTCCATCTCAAATCTCCCGCCCCGGCAGATGCCGTGGGACGGCGCCCAAGCAACGTCTGGAGGACGACGACATGACCATCGCTCAGCTGAAGCCCAAGGCCGACAGCTTTGCCGCCGATCCTAAGCGGCTGATCGAGCGGACCGCTGAGGTCGTCGGCTCCGCTGACCGGGTTCTTGTGCTCGCCAAGGCAGGGGTACGGCAGATCATTCAGGATGCAGGTGGTATGGACGCCGCGCAGCATGCCGCCCATGGCCTCGCCTGGTTCGCGACAACCGTCGAGTCGCTGCGGCAGATGAACCTCTGGGCTGCCCGTCTGCAAGACGAGGGCAAGTTCGGGGAGATCGAACAGCTCATTCTTCTGGCGGCGTTTGCAGAATACGGTGCGCAGATCGCTGGCGGCATTCCCATGAGCCAGGTGGAAATCATCCGGCCTGAGGCGCTTGGTACTCCGCGCGCCGAGATCCGAAAATACGAGGACGCCGTGGCCGATGTGATCGCCGAGGGTAGCTCCGCGTTCGTCAAGCAGCGATTGGCCGACCTCATCGAAACCATGCAGGGGGCGACCACGTACGGTGACAGCGGGCTTGATGAGACCCACGCTGAAATCGCCGAGCAGATGAAGACGTTTTCGGATGCTGAAGTGCTCCCGCACGCGCACGAGTGGCACCTGAAGAACGAATATATTCCTCTGGAGACGTACAAGCAGCTCGCAGAACTCGGCGTCTTCTCGATCTCGCTGCCGGAAGAGTTCGGCGGGATGGGACTCGGTAAACTTGCGATGTGTGTCGTCTCGGAAGAACTTTCGCGCGGCTACATCGGCGTCGGTTCGCTGGGCACACGCGCGGAAATCGCGGGCGAACTCATTTTGCACAATGGCACGCCGGAACAGAAGGCCAAGTATCTGCCGGCGATCGCGGCGGGTGAGATGCTGCCGACGGCGGTGTTTACCGAACCGAACACGGGCTCAGATCTGGCGTCGCTGAAAACGCGCGCGGAAAAGCATGGCGACGTGTGGAAGATCACCGGCCAGAAAACCTGGATCACTCATCCGGTGCGCGCCGACGTGATGACGGTGCTCGCGCGGACGAACCCGAACGAAAAGGGCTACAAAGGCCTCTCGATGTTTCTGGCGGAAAAGCCGCGCGGTTCGGACGAGACCCCGTTTCCGGCGAAGGGCATGTCGGGCGGCGAGATCGAGGTGCTCGGCTATCGTGGGATGAAGGAATACGACATTTCCTTCGACGCCTTTGAAGTTCCAGCGGAAAGCCTGCTCGGCGGCGTCGAGGGTCAGGGCTTCAAGCAGCTGATGGCGACGTTTGAAGGTGCCCGCATTCAGACGGCTGCACGCGCCGTGGGTGTGGCTCAGTGTGCGATGGATCTGGC
>JALHQM010000099.1:0-1387 GCA_022841965.1 Hyphomicrobium sp.
CCGCTTCACCCAATCCAAAGGCCGCAAGATAAGCGCGGTTGGCAAAGATTACGCGAGCGTCCGCGTCGCGGCGCACGATCAACCCGGCATGTGCATCGAGCAGTTCGCGATAACGGCTGGCGCTGTCGGCGATCTGCCACTGCAGATCATGCAGCCGCTCAAGATCGTCGTCGGCCGTAACCGTTACCGTCACCGGCAGGCGCGTGGTTCCGCGGCGCGCAAAGCGCTGCGCCATCCGGAGCACGGCATCGATCCAGGAGGCGTCAGAGCCGGCTTCAGAGCGATGAGCGTGCATCGGCCCTTGCTTTTGATCGGCATCATTCACGGCGGCACGAACCTTCCATGCACCCGCATGGCGTGACCCTGCGCGTGTTGGACGACCTAAGCCCTCACCGATTTAATAAAATCTGAAGCAAGACGGTTAACGCCGCCCCGGCGAACCGGTTGCGTAAATCTATTGTCCGATACGACTAAATTTTTGCCAGTTCGGCGTCGCTGAGCGGACGCGCGGCATCTGCCGTCATCAATGGCACGCCGTTGCGAATTGGGTACGCGAGTCCCGCCTTGCGGCTCAACAGTTCTTGGGCCCGCGCATCATAGACCAGAAGCCCCTTGGTGAGCGGACACACGAGAACTTCCAAAAGTCGCGGATCGAGACGCGGCCCCGCTGGTGCTGCCGGATCTGCCTCCTCGATGCTCATTGGATCGTTCCGCCCGAACCGCCACTGGCCGCGATCTCCATTTCCGCCAGCGCGACGAGAACGTCCGAGCGCGTCTTCAAATCGCGCGCCTCAAGAAGGGCCTGCTTCTCTTCGCTCCCATACGGCGCCATGATCGACAAGGCATTGACGAGGGTCTCGCTCGAAGCCTGCTCAATGGCGCTCCAATCCGCCTCAAACCGGTTGCGTTCGAGATACGACTTGAGAACCCGCAGCAAACCCGCCCGATCGACATCACCTTCGCCAAGTCCCTGAGTCAAATCCGTGGCAAATCGGTCGTAGCTGACGCTCGCCATGCGATAAGCCGTCGTCGTCGCCGCCTCGCCGATCACCTCGAACCGCATAATGCCGGTGAGCGAAATCGCCAACCGCCCATCGTCGAGCTCCTGATAACTCGACACCCGGCCCGCACACCCGACCGAACGCAGCGGCGCGGTCTTGCCCTGCGGACTTTCACCCTCGATCCCGCTGCTTCCCACCCGCGCCGGCTGAATCATGCCGATCAGCCGCGAACCGGCGAGTGCGTCGTTCAGCATTGCCAGATAGCGCGGCTCGAAAATGTTGAGCGGCAGCGTTGCGCGCGGAAGCAAGATAGCCCCGCGCAACGGAAACACCGGCAGCCGGGGCGGCAGGTCCTGCGGTCTCTGATACTGTTCGATCCAGCCCAA
>JALHQM010000099.1:1487-6863 GCA_022841965.1 Hyphomicrobium sp.
CCAACGAACCCATCGAGCGGCCGCCCATCGCGGAAGGCGTAAACCGTCGGCAGCGACTGCACGCGCAATTGCGCCGCGATGGAGGGATGCGCGTCCGTATCGAGCTTAACGAGCCGCACCTTACCGCCGTAACTCTTCACAACCTTTTCCAGCAACGGCGCCAACTGCTTGCACGGCCCGCACCAATTCGCCCAGAAATCGACGAGCACGAGCGACGTCTGCGACGCCTCGATGACGTCCTTCATGAAGTTCGCCGTCGTCGTATCCTTGACGAGGTCTGCGGCCTTCGGTGTCGCCGAACCAAGTTCCATAACGTGCGTGTCTCCATGATATGCGCCAGGCGGCAAGCGTCGGCCAGCCCCGCGCCCCGCTCTGCGAGGCTTGACGGGATATATGTGGTCCCCGGGCGCCTCAGTCGAGGGTGAGTGCCGCAATAAGTGGGGTGTGTCCCGCCGCTCGAATGAACCGCAAAAGGTCCTCACGCGCAATGCTCGTTGTGGCTGAATTCTCAAGAGGGTGCAGGTTGATGGTCTCGAAGGCCATAAGGTTCTGATCGATCACGACCCGCACGCGGCCGTCCTGGTCGTTCATGAGCGCAAACGCCGTCACCGACCCCGGATCGACGCCCAACACCTCTTTGAGAAGCTCCGCCCGCCCAAAACTCAAACGCGCCGACCCGATCACGGGCGGCAGTTTCTTCAGATCCACCCGCGTCCCGTGGTGCGCCACGATCAGGAACAATTGATCTTTGGCGTCCTTGAGGAACAGGTTCTTCGTATGTCCGCCTGGGATCGTCCCATACAACTCGCCGCTCTCCTCCACCGTGAACACCGGCGGATGTTCGACGGTCCGGCACACAAGTCCCAATTCGGCAAGCCGGTCCGTCAGGCGCTGGCGTTGTGGGCTCGTCACGGGGCAACCTCGAAAACCAAATGAGACACGATCGCCCCGGACGTAAAACGCCCGCGTCCAGGCCGCAACCCGGTCCCAGCGAGCGTTTCCAGTTGACGGTCTTTGGCGGGCCTGATATCCGCCTGCCTCCGGTAACCAGTCCTGCACCAGACCCTGGTGCGATCGGGTTTCGGTGGCGCTCAACAGGCGCTTTATTGAATGGTAAGCGGGTGTAGCTCAGCGGTAGAGCATCACGTTGCCAACGTGAGGGTCGAGGGTTCGATCCCCTTCGCCCGCTCCATTCGAACGTTTCCGATACCCACGCAACACAAGGTCCGGCCTCACGCTGCGCTTGCGGCCGCTTGCCCAGCCGCCATCCGCTCCAGCAATTCCTCCGTCAGCGCACGCACCGCCGCGCCGACGTGCCCGGGATACTTCGCGAAATAGGATCGGTCCTGCGTCCGAAACCGCGCCGCATCCTGCAGCGATTGCGCCCGCGGCACGACACCCGTGAAACAATTGTTGTCCGGGTTATCCGCCAGCCAGCGTTGGTATTCCAACTCTGTCGCCGACGTCTGATCGAACATATTGACGATCACACCCATGTTCTCGGCAAACCCCATTTCGGGGTTGAGGGCCTTGAACCGCCGGAACACATCGAGCCCGCAGACCGAGACATAATCGGCTTTCGTCGGAGAGACATGAAAGTCCGATTCCCTGAGCCAGCTCTCCGTCAAAACGGACAGTCCCGGCGGACAATCGATCAGCACCACATCGAACACGCTACGCACTTCCAAGAGCAGCTGCGCGATCGCCGTCCGCAGCCGCGCGTGCAGCTGTTCCTTCGAAACCTCACGCTCAAACAGCGTCAATTGCATATCGCTCGGGATCAAAAATACCGTCCGCGCGTCGTCCACATCACCCACATCGCGGATTACGACCCGTGACCAGTCGGGCGATCCACCCTGCAAAACACGTCCCACCAGATGATCGACGAGCGTCAGACCGTCCGATTGCAGCCGGTGCAGATTAGCGACCGATGTCAGCATGCTCGACACGCTGGCTTGCGCGTCGCTGTCGATCACCAGCACGTTTTTCCCGTGGTAGCACGACAGCGTTTCGGCAAGCGCCAGCACCAGCGTCGACTTGCCGACGCCGCCCTTCGTATTCATGACCGCAATTGTATTGCGCGGCATTGCGCGAAAACCCCACCCGTCGTCGTCCCGGCCATGCAGCCAGGACAGCCGCGCCCCAGACCCAACCCATGCCGCGCGATTGTGGCAGTCTCGGGGTGACGGTTTCCGGGAGGGAAGCCCCGGTTAGTGGTGCGCCCGGATGGGCCGCCAAGCATATCCGCCGGACTGGACCTTCACCGCGTGCCGCTCCACGCCATAAACCGGTGGCTCGACGACCACATGCCGCTGTGCCGGTCGCAGCAGCACGGGCCGGTCCACGAAGCGCGTCACAGCAGGTTGATAAACATGCCGCACGCCAGCTGGCCGCACGAGCACCGTGCGCGGCACATCGGCATAAATTGGCGGCGTGACCACCGGCACGCGCCGGCCCGGATCAACCACCACCTGCCGCGCGATTGTGCGCGTCACCGGCGCCGACGTTTTCGGACAGCGGATCGTTTGTCCATGCCGGTCGCGATGCGTCACCCAGCGGGTCTTGCCGGGGCGAACAACAAATGTCTCGTGAACGGTCTCGACCACCGGCGGTGTCGAGCGATAGGTGATTGTGCCCGGCTGTACCAATTCCCGGCGCACGATGGTTCCATACACAGGCGGCACATGCACCGCATGTGCCCGGCCCGGCGACACCATTTCGCTTTCCAACCGCGTGCCGATCACCGGCGGCACATGGACGACGCGCCGGGTCGCCGGCCACACCACCACCAGCCGCTCGACAGTTTGATACACGTCCGGCAACCGCACTTTGACTTGGCAGCCCGCCGTCTGCGCCCGGCAACCGTGTCCGCCCGCCAAAACCGGTGCACTCGCACCAAAAATCGCCGCCAGCGCGATGCCGGCGCCCACAAGTCGACCTGCCGTCATGGTGCTCTACTCCACGTCAAACAATCCCAACCGCAACTTAGCCGCCACCCCCCGGGGCCAGAAGAACTGCCAACAATCAGGGTAAAGACGGAACAGACGGACCAGAGCGCCCCGCCAGGTCGCATGTCCCTTGCCTTCCCGGCGTCCGCCGCTATGACGATGGAGCGTCAATCTTTGGGGAGGCCATCGGCCATGACTGCTTTCACGTTCGCCCGGTCCAGCCGGTCGCTGGTCCTCGCCGGTGTTCTCGCCCTCACGCTGCCGCTCGCCGGTTGCGGCGTGAACAACATCCCGACCTACGAACAAAGCGCCAAGGCCGCGTGGTCTGAGGTTTTGAACACCTACAAGAGCCGCGCCGACCTGATTCCCAACCTCGTCGAAACCGTCAAGGGCTTCGCTGAGCAGGAAAAGAGCGTGTTGACGGAAGTGGTTGAGGCCCGTGCCAAGGCCACCAGCGTGCAAGTACCGGCCGACATCTTGACCAACCCCGATGCCATGAAGAATTTCCAGGACGCGCAGTCCCAGCTCGGTGGTGCGCTGGGCCGCCTGCTCGCCGTCGTTGAGCGCTATCCCGACATTAAGTCGGGCCAAAACTACCTTGCCCTGCAAAGCCAGCTCGAAGGCATCGAAAATAAGATCCGCATCGCCCGCAGCGACTACATTCAGTCGGTCCGCGTGTACAATACCGAGCTAACCACCATCCCCGGCCGCTGGTGGAAGGCATTCGTCTATCCTGACAAGACCGAGATGGCGACGTTCGACATCCCCGCCGAAGAACAAAAGACCCCCAAAGTCGATTTCGGCACCGACAAGAAGTGAAGCAAGCGAGTCCCCTCTCCCCGTTATCACGGGGAGAGGGTTAGGGTGAGGGGCAGCCGCTTGTGCTGAGCCGGACTTGACCCGTCAAAAATCTATTCTCCTCCACGGAGCCAACCTGGTGCGCGCGACCCTGACAGCGCTGGCACTTCTCCTGACGGTGCTCTTCACCGGCATTGCGCAGAGCTACGCCGCCGATCCCGTGTTTCCAGCCCTCACCGGCCGCATCGTCGATGACGCCAACCTCCTCACCGCCGAAGACGAAGCCGAACTCACCGCCACGCTCCAATCCCTCGAGGGCACGTCCTCCGATCAGCTCGCGATTGTCACGCTGCCCTCGCTGCAGGGCTTCACCATCGAGGATTTCGGCTACAAGCTCGGCCGCCACTGGGGCATCGGTCAGGCCGGCAAAGACAACGGCGTGCTGCTGATCGTCGCCCCCAACGAGCGCAAAGTCCGCATCGAAGTCGGCAAGCGCCTCGAGCCGGTCATGACCGACGCCATGAGCCGCATAATCATCGAGAACGCGATCCTCCCCGGCTTCCGCCGCGGCGATTTCGCGGGCGGTATCCGCGCCGGCGTCCGCGATATCAAGGATGTGCTGCTGGGCGACGCCGATGCCGTCAAAGAGCGCGCCCGAGGCATGCATCAAGGCCCCGATGTCGATTGGATCGCCCTCATCATCATCGCCATCTGGATCGCGATCGTCATCTATTCGATTTACCAGCAGCACAAGCAGGCGAGCCAATATCCACAAAACGCCGGACCCGACGGACGACGCCGCCGGCGTGGGCGGGATGGTGGCATCATCATCCTGCCCGGCGGATCGGGTGGCTGGAGCGGCGGCAGCGGTGGTGGAGGCGGCTGGTCAGGCGGCGGCGGCACGTTCAGTGGCGGCGGCGCCTCGGGCGGTTGGTGAAGCAAGGAAACAAACCACGATGGCCTTCATCTCGAAAAATGATCAGGCGCGCATCGGCGACGCCATCGCCGCCGCTGAAAAGAAAACCTCCGGCGAAATCGTCGCTGTGCTGTCGGGCGAAAGCGCGAGCTATCTGCACGTCCCATTCCTTTGGGCAGCTCTCATCGCCCTCATCGTGCCCTGGCCGCTGATCTACTTCACGTGGTGGCCGGTGCAGTGGATCTACCTATTCCAGCTCGGCGTCTTCCTGCTCATCCTACTCCTCACACTCCCCCGCAGCGTTCGCTATGCCTTGGTTCCGCAAAGCATCAAGCGTCAACGCGCCCACCGCCGCGCGGTCGAACAATTCCTCGTCCAAAACCTGCACACCACCGCCGGCCGCACCGGGATACTCATCTACGTCTCCGTTGCCGAACGTTATGCCGAGATCATCGCCGACACCGGCATTGACGCGAAAGTACCCAAGGGCACATGGCAGGCCATCGTCGATGACCTGACGTCAAACATCGCCGCCGGTCGTGCCGGCGACGGCTTCGTTCACGCCGTCGAACGCTCAGGCGCCCTCCTCGCCGAACATTTCCCCCCGGGCACCCACGATCCCAACGAACTCCCCAATCATCTGATCGTCATCGACTAGTGGCCCGTCGCGCCTAAATCGTAGGTTAGCCGGAACCGTGGACGATTTAGGCGCGA
>JALHQM010000100.1 GCA_022841965.1 Hyphomicrobium sp.
AACACGGCGCGCAACACCACCATCGTTCGCGCCAACTACCTGACCCCCGAAGGCGTCGCCTTCTACAAGGAATCGGTCGAGCTCTTCCGCACGCTCTCCAACGACCTCGACATCAACGTCATGTACACCGAGCGCGGCCACTTCACGCTCGCCCACACCGACGCCGCCATGCGCACCGCCCGCTGGCGCGCCGAAGTCAACAAGCACATGGGCGTCAATTCGGAAGTCATCGACGCCGCCGAGGTCAAGCGCATCTGCCCGACGATGAACGTGACGGATGAAGCCCGCTATCCCATCCTCGGCGCGCTCTACCATCCGCCGGGCGCCATCGCCCGCCACGACGCAGTCGCCTGGGGCTACGCCAAAGAAGCAATGAAACGTGGCGTCGAAGTCCACACTCAAACCGAAGTCAAAAAGATCCTCATCGAGAACGGCCGCGCCATCGGCGTCGAGACCAACCGCGGCGTCATCCACGCTGCCAAGGTCATGCAGGCCGTCGCCGGATCGTCGTCGCATGTCGCGCGCATGGCCGGCCTCAAGCTGCCGATCAAGACGATCCCCCTGCAGGCCTGCGTGTCAGAACCCGTCAAGCCGATCCTCGATCAGATCGTCGTCTCCGGCTCTCTCCACGTCTACATTTCGCAGTCGGCACGCGGTGAAATGGTCATGGGCGGCGCCACCGACCCCTACGGTCTCTATTCGTCGCGCTCCACCCTCGACTTCAAGGAAAGCCTGATGGGTCACATGCTGGAACTGTTCCCGTTCATGGGTGAACTCCGGATTCTGCGCCAGTGGGGCGGCATGGCCGACATGACGCCGGACTTCTCACCTGTGATGGGCCTGACACCGATCGAAAACTATTACATCGACGCCGGCTGGGGCACGTGGGGCTTCAAAGCCACGCCCGTCTGCGGCAAGCGCATGGCCGAATGCGTCGCCACCGGCCGTCAGCCCGATCTTCTGAAACCCTTCGCCCTCTCGCGCTTCGACACCTTCGACCTCGTCGGTGAAAAAGGCGCAGCGTCCGTCGGCCACTAGAAAGCGGCAGCCATGAAAATCCTGAACTGCCCACTCAACGGTCCACGCAACATCTCCGAATTCGTCTGGGGCGGCGAGATGAAGGCCATGCCCGATCCGGCCACCGCCACCGATGCCCAATGGACCGCGTATCTCTTCCTCGAAGACAACACCGCCGGCGAAATCACCGAGTGGTGGCTACATGCGCCCACCAACTATTGGTTCATCGCCCGCCGCAACACACTCACCGATGAGATCATCGAAACCATGACGTACGACGCCTACCTCGCCCGTCAAAAGGCCAGCCCAGCAGATAACGCCGAACCCACCGCCAAGCCCGCGACGGGCGGCACGGAAACGGGAGCATCGTCGGTATGAGCACGTCGTCAACCGGCCGCATCGACAAGCCCGGCTTCGGTCTCCTGATCGATCGAACCAAGCCGCTCTCGTTCACCTTCGACGGCCGCCTCTTCAACGGCTACCAGGGCGACACCATCGCCTCCGCGCTCTATGGCGCCGGCCAGGTTCTGCTTTCGCGCTCGTTCAAATATCACCGCCCGCGCGGCGCATTGACAATGAACGGCCTCGACGCGAACACCCTCGTCCAAGTCGCCGACGAACCCAACGTCCGTGCCGACCTTCACCCTGTCTCGCCCGGCCTCGCGGTCAAATCCATCAACCGTCTCGGCTCGCTCGAACGCGACGCCTTTTCGGTCTTGGACTATTTCGGCCGTTTCCTGCCCGTCGGCTTCTATTACAAAACGTTCTTCCGCCCCGCCGGTGCCTGGAAGTATTTCGAACGCCCCATTCGCATTATGGCTGGCCTCGGCACCCTCGATCCGCGCGCCGACCACAAATACTATGACAAAGCCTACCTGTTCACTGACGTGCTCGTCGTCGGTGGCGGACAGGCAGGACTTGAGGCAGCCACCGCCGCAGCCGAAGACGGCGCCGAAACGCTCCTCATCGAAGAGAATTCCGAACTCGGCGGCTCACTCCTCTACGGGCGCGTGGGCGATAGCCGCGACGCAGCCGACACCCTCCGCCGCGACCTCGCCGCCAAAGCGCGCGGCCTGAAAAACCTCACCATCCTCACGAATACCGTCGTCTCCGGTCTCTTCACCGACGGCTGGGCCGCCGCCATCACAGGCAACCGCCTGTTGAAGATCCGCACGCGCCAGACGATCGTCGCCGCCGGCAGCTTCGATCAGCCGATCGTCTTCCGCAACAACGACCGCCCCGGCATTCTTTTTGCCACCGCCGCTCAGCGTTTGATGCGCCTCTACGGCGTTCGCCCCGGCAACCGCGCTGTGATCGCCACCTCCAACGTGTTCGGCTACGAAACCGCCCTCGACCTCCTCGATGCCGGCAGCGAGGTCGCCGCCGTCGTCGATCTCGGCACCACGACCGGACCCGCCGTCGAAGCCGTCCGCGCCCGCGGCGTTCGCATCATCACCAACGCCACCCCCGTCGATGCCAAAGGCTATCTGCGCGTCGAAAGCATCGGCATCGCCTCCATCACCGGACAAGGCAAAACATCCAGCGTCACCGACTGGATCACCTGCGACTGCGTACTGATCTCGGTCGGCTGCTCGCCGGCCCTCAATCTCGCCAGCCATGCCGGCGCGAAAGTCATCTTCGATCCCGCGATCCAGATGCATCGCGCGGTCAACCCACCCGAAGGCGTATCCCTCGCCGGCAGCGCCGCCGGCGTTTGGACACCAAATCTCGTGTCAACCCACGCCAGAGAGACCGGCGCTATGGCCGCCCGCCTCGCCTCCGGCGCCCCTGCCGGCGCGCAACCCGAAACCATCGATCATGGCGCATCGGCCATCACCCACGCCTATCCGATCTTCAAGAGCGGCAAGGGCAAGGAGTTCATCGACTTCGACGAAGACCTGTCGATCAAGGACATCATCAACTCGGTCAAGGACGGCTACGACGACATCCAACTCGTCAAACGCTACTCAACCGCTGGCCTCGGGCCGAGCCAGGGCCGTCACGCGAACCTCAATACCATTCGCGTCGTCAGCGCCGTCACCGGAAAACCGCCGGAAGTCATCGGCACAACCACATTCCGCCCGCCGCTCGTGCCAGAGAAGTTCGCGCACATGGCCGGCCGCGCCTTCGAGCCGACGCGCCTCACATCCATGCACCGCCGCCACGAAGAACTAGGCGCGCAGTTCATGACGGCCGGCCTCTGGATGCGCCCTGCCTACTACGGCGCGAAGAACAATGCCGCCCGCGCCATCGAAGATGAAGTCCGCGCCGTCCGCAACAATGCCGGCCTGATTGACGTCTCCACGCTCGGCGGCCTCGACATCCGCGGACCGGATGCGGCCGCCTTCATCGACCGCATGTACACGTGGGCCTACGAAAAGCAGCCCGTCGGCCGCGCCCGCTACACCCTCATGACCGACATCTCCGGCGTCGTGATCGATGATGGCGTCGCCTGCCGCATGGCACCCAATCACTACTACGTGACGGCGACGACAAGCGGCGTCGATCAGGTCTACCGCGCCATGACCTGGTTCAATGTGCAATGGAAGATGGACGTCGACGTCGCCAACGTCACCGCCGCCTATTCCGCCGTCAACCTCGCCGGCCCCAAAGCGCGCGACATCGTCCAATCGCTCGCCAGCGATATCGACTTCTCGAAAGAGGCCTTCCCCTACATGGGCGTGCGCACGGGAACTCTGGCGGGCATCCCCGTCCGCGTCCTGCGCGTCGGCTTCGTCGGCGAAGCAGGCTATGAGATCCACTGCCCCGCCAGTTACGGCGAAGCGCTCTGGGATATCCTAATGAGCGCCGGCAAAACGCATGGCTTGAAGCCGTTCGGCGTCGAAGCCCAGCGCATTCTGCGTCTGGAAAAGGGCCACATCATTGTCGGCCAGGACACGGACGGCCTCACCAACCCGATCGAAGCCGGAATGGAGTGGGCACTCGCCAAGAAGAAACCGTTCTATGTCGGCAAGCGTTCCATCGACATGCAGGCAGCCAAAGGCATCACCCGCAAGCTCATCGGCTTCGCGATCACCGACAGCGCCGCGCCGACGCCGAAAGACTGCCACCTCATCATCCGCAACGGCGCCATCGTCGGCCGCATCACGTCGGTGGTGAAATCGCCGACACTGGGCAAAGTCGTTGGCCTCGCCTATCTGCCGCTCGACATGACCGAGACTGGGCACCGCTTCGAGATCCGCGTCGACGGCGGCACCATGGTTGCAGCCGAAGTCGTCCCCACGCCCTTTTACGATCCCGACAACGCGCGCCAGGACCTGTAACCCATGACCACGCCCGAACAGCACCTGCGCCGCACCCCGCTCCGCTCCGCCCTCGCCAAGGCCGGCGCCACGTGGACAGCGACGCCCGCTGGCGATTCCGCCATCTCCGACGGCCTCGGCACCATTGAAGCCGCGCGCCACCTCGCCATCACCGATCTCTCACCCCTCCCCCGCCTTGGCTTCAAAGGCCGCGAAACAATCCCCGCCATGAAGAAGCGCGGCATCACACTCGAAGCCACGCCCAACCGCGCCTTCCGTCAGCCGGACGGCGGCCTCTGCCTCGTGCTCGCCGCCAGCGAGGTGATTCTCCTCTCTCCCCTCGCCGGCGACGGCGGCAAACTCCAAGAGCTCCACGACAATTGGCGCCTCGACGATGCTGAGCGCACCTACCCGATGCTGCGTCGTGATAGCCAAGCTTGGTTCGTAGTGTCAGGCGCTAAGACACCGGAAATGCTGGCAAAAATATGCGGCATCGATTTCCGCCTGACGAAATTCCCCGACCTGTCGATCGCCCAAACCTCGGTCGCTAAGATCTCCGCCATCGTCACCCGGGCCGACATCGGCAACACGCCAACGTTCCATATTCTTGCCGATAGCGCTTCGGCCCTGTATTTCTTTGACTGCCTCATTGATGCTGCCCAAGAATTTGGCAGCTCCCTTGCATGCCGGACGGTTTTGAGAAATCTGGAAAGCGGATGAAAAAAATTTCGGAGACGGGTCGTAAAATCAATCGGGACGACGCACATCCCGTACGGTCTCCGAGCAAGGCCTTCTCTCCCCAAGACGTCCCGGGCGACCTCGAAACAATCGAGCCCCTGCAAGACAATGACGACGGAGACGACCTCCCCGCCAGCCTCGATAGCCAAGACCCACACGCGCTTTCGGGAGCTCGCGACAACGTCCTCGAAGTCGCCATCGGCCGCGAAGTCCGCGCCTTCCGCAAAAAGCTCGGCATTACGGTCTCTGATCTCGCCCGCGCGACGGGTCTCTCACTCGGCATGTTGTCGAAGATCGAGAACGGCGTCACCTCCGCCTCACTGACAACGCTCCAGCGCCTCTCGCGGGCTCTTGGTGTCCCCGTCACCGCCCTTTTTCGCCGCTTCGAGGAAAAGCGCGACGCCATCTTCGTGCGCGCCGGCCAGGGCCTTGTGATCGAGCGCCGCGGCACCCGCGCCGGGCATCAATACGAACTGCTGGGCTTTTCCGGCGGCAACGCCTCAGGCCTCGCCGTCGAGCCCTACATGATCACGCTGACGGAAAAGTCCGACGTGTTCCCGCTCTTCCAGCACTCAGGTCTTGAGTTCCTTTACGTCTTGGAAGGCGAAGTCGTCTACCGCCATGCCGACAAGCTCTACACCATGCTCCCCGGCGACAGCCTCTTCTTCGACGCCGACGCACCCCACGGCCCCGAAGAACTCATCAAACTCCCCATCCGCTTCCTCTCCATCATCTCCTACGCCCGCGAACGCGAGGAGTGAGGCATACTAGATCGGAGGATCGCTTTGTCCGATGAGATGGAAATCATCTTTATTCCCCTCCTCATTGAGGGAACAGATGTTTGGCGACCGGTTCGCGGGCTGAGGGTCGATTCTGGCGTCTACCGTCTGGATTCTAGCCAGACTGTCCCTCAAGACGAACAATGGGCTTTTGCGCCGGGAGCATTGGTTAGATGTGAGCTGCGAGCTATATCTCATTGTGATGCTAGGATGGTGGCAATTGACCTCATTCAATCAGATTCATAACCCACCGATCCAATATCAAACGCTCCGCGCCTTCCGGCTGGCGCGCCGCAGCCCAACACCGGCTTGCCGAGTGTTGGCCTCAACGTGAAGCGCTAAGGCGCCATCAAAAAGAGTATTTCGTATTGCAGAACTCGCAGGTGACGGAGACGCTGCCGTCGGGTTCGCGCAGGCCCTCCAGATCCTCCTCTGAAAACCGCGTCAGAAACATCTGCACCCGCTCGCGCGAGCAGCGGCAGGTGGCATCCAGCGGCTGACCTTTGAACACGCGCACGTCTTCTTCGTTGAACAAACGGAACAGCAGCCGCTCCGCAGACAGCGTCGGATCGATCAACTCGTGATCCTCCACGCTCGCAGCTAAGATTCGCGCCCGCTGCCAGTTCTCCTGCTCCGGCGGCGCGGAGGGACTATCGTTGTCCTCCACTTGCGCCGTGGGATGCTGGATCAAAAGCCCGCCCGCGCGCCAGTGCCAGCCGTCGCCGCCCTGCACGCGATGCCGCGCCACCGCAAGGCGTACGTAACTCGGCAACTGCTCCGACTGCCGGAAGTAGGTAAGCGCCGCCGCCTGAAGGCTCTGCCCGTCGAGCGCGACGATGCCTTGGTAGCGATCATCCTCGCCAACGCGCTCAAGCGTCATCGCCATGTGCCCGCTGCCGATCAGATCGCCCTGCTTCGGCCGCGGGCCCTTCGCCGCGATGGCCTCCGCGTCGAAACTGGCGTATCCGCGCAACCGCCCGGGCGCCTCGTAGTCGGCCAGCAGAAACCGGATCGGCCCATCGGTGCGCGTTTGAAAGCCGAGCCGCCCGCCGGGCTT
>JALHQM010000101.1 GCA_022841965.1 Hyphomicrobium sp.
AGCAATCTTCGCGCTTGGCAGGTTGCGCCGATTCTCCGCCAACGCGGCTGGCGCGTGATCATCGGGCCAGCGGGTCTGAACCTTGCGCAACGCAGAAAACTACTCGATGCCGAACGCCCACATGTTGTTCTTCTTCAACAGACGCGACACACCCTGAATGATCCCGCCCTCTATCCGTCCTACCCATGTGTCATGGATATTGACGACGCGGATTGCTTGGACCCGCGCCACGCTCAGCGCGTGGCTGCCGCATGCAACGCGGCATCTGGCGTCATTGTCGGCAGTTCGTTCCTACGCGACGTTCTCACTAGCCATACGAAGAGCCCCATCGAAGTGATTTGGACGGGTAGTCCGCGTCGTCGCAGCCGGACGCCCCTGTGTCCTCCCCAGTCGCGGCCACCCATCGTCGCCTGGGCCCACAGCGCGCCGTTGCAATATCCATTGGAAGCCGATCTTGTTCGCCAAGCGATGCTGTCGCTCTCGAAGCGTACCCAGTTTGAATTCTGGTTGTTTGGCTCGACCCCCGATGGTGCCGAAGAATGGCTGGCTCCTCTGAGACGCCAGGGCGTGACCTGCCGCACAATTCCGCCGCTGCCTTACCAGCAATATCTGGATCGCGTTGCCGAAGCCGCCGTAGGATTACAGCCGGTTTGCACCGAAAATGAATTCAGCCGCGGAAAATCATTCGGCAAAGTACTTGCTTATCTGGAGGGCAAAGTGGCCGTCGTGGCCTCCGATGCCGTCGATCATGCTCTTTTCTTTTCATCCGGCGAGAATGGCATGGTTGTGCCCAACGAGCCCGAACAGTGGGCCGATGCTGTCCATGAACTGCTAACGGATGGCGCATACCGCAACAGGATCGCAACGGCGGGACACGAGGACTATCTTTCGCGTCTGACCGTCGAGAAAAGTGGCGAACTCGTTGCCAAGTTTTTCAATCGCTTGGTCGGTCCAACCGAGCCAGAATCTCCCTAGTCCATTCGGCTCGTGTGTCCACCCAGTGCGTGTGGGTGTTGCGCTTTGCAAACGCAACAGCTTGCTCGGTCAGCCGGTCGAGGCGAAGCTGGTCATTAAACAACGCAACAATGACGCCACCCACTGACTCTGGATCGGGCCATTGTCCCGTCACCACTCCGGCCTGTGCGTTCTCAAGATCGGCATAGTAAGTGATGTCGAAAGCGACGATCGGCAGGCCGCGTGCCATCGCATCAAAAGCACCGCGGGGCGTGTCCTCGACCAAGGGCGTTGCGATCGCGAAATCCCCGTCCTGAAGGTGATCAAAAAGCGCCGGCCCATAGGGAACCGGCGGGATGAATTCGACAGCGTCCGCCAGACCGAGTTCGTGGGTGAGGTCAATGAGACCTTGCTGGCTCTCGCCAGCTCCGATGATTTTCAAGCTGAGGTCGGCACCAGCGTTGCGCGCCGCGTGTACGGCCCGGAGTGTCAAGTCCAACCCCTTGTACTCGACCAGCCGACCGAAATAGACCGCCTTCAACGCGCGATCCGACTGCCGTCTCTGTCGACGCGATCGAAGATCATCCGGAGTGATGATATCGGCCTCATTGTGAACGGTATCGTAGTAGTTCCGGACGTTCGTCCGCCCCTTTCCAAAGTCGTCGACCATCGACTGGCTTTTCAACAACACAAGATCGAATACGCGAACCGCCGTATAGACCTGAATCCATTTGAACGGATCGTAGACCAGACGGTTGACGAGATAGCTCTTCAAACCCCTGAGTCCCAGCGTCCGGTACCGCGATGTATCCCGCCTAAAATCGATATCGACGACAAAGATGACGGGGCGGCGTTTCCACCAGGCGACCCAATTGACGATCCCCATCATCGGCCGCCAAAAATCATCTGACACCGCCGAGTGCACCACCCGCGAGGCCGAGACACGGTCACGCACTCGGCGATACAGTGGCAAGGCATGCCGGAGCCAGAATTGTGCCACCGAGGTGTCCAGCGGATAGGCAGGTTCGAACACGATCCCGTGCTCTGCCGCGCTCAGCTCAGCCAAATACGATTGCGACTCGAGATAGCGGTCCTCCGGCATTTGCGGCGCAAGAAGCACGAGTCTCGAAAAGCTGTCGTCGAGTGAGCGGCGCAACTCAACGAGATGCTTCGCGAATGCGCTTTCTGTCGCGAACTTGCCATTCTGCAACGGGAACGCCGGGGCCAGAACAGCGATAAGATAGTCCTTGCCGGCTGTCTTCACGTCGCTGATCCTGGATTTCAATGTGCTGACCGGCCCCTCAGCTCAGCACGTGATCATGAAATCGTTTCGGAGGGCAGGGACTGATCACACACGTCGGGCCGTCTTGGCAATGCCACATGAGACAACGGACAATAGAGCGTCAGAGCACTCTGATGGCATCAATACGCCCCCCTGCCGACGACAAAGATCGTCCGCGCAATGACTTCCAGATCAAGCCAAATGGACCAGTTCTCGATATAGAACAGGTCGTGTTCCATTCGGGCACGCACCAAGTCAGTCGAGGGAGTCTCTCCCCGGTATCCGTGGATCTGCGCCCAACCCGTAATGCCGGGGCGAACGCGCTTGCGCCGCGCGAACAGATCAAGCTCCTTTTCAAACGCATCATCATGCGCAATCGCATGTGGCCGGGGACCGACAATCGACATGTGCCCGAGAAGCACGTTGAAGAGCTGCGGCAACTCGTCGATGCTCGTCCGTCGCAGAATGCGACCAACCTGCGTGACGCGGACATCATCACGTTGTGCCTGCCGCACCTCCGCTCCATCCTCCTGCACATGCATGGTGCGAAATTTGAAGATCCCGAAAATAGAGTTGTTCCGGCCATATCGCCGCTGAACGAACAATACGGGACCCGGGCTGTCTAACTTGATGGCTAAGGCCACCAGCGCAAAAAGCGGTGTTAAAAGTACGATGCCGATGGCGGCCAATGTACAGTCGAGCAGTAGCTTGACGAACTGTGAACGCTCCGATGGCGGAACAAGGTTGACGACATCCATCCGGATATCACCAACCGAGCGGACACCGCTCGTCGTCACCGGATACGCGCTCATGTCGGTGCACAGCAAAAGTTCGCCGGAATAAAAGCCAAGTTGCTGCGTCGTCGTGATCAAGGAGTCCCGCTCGCTCGTTGGAATACAAACGATCACTTGATCGAACCGTCCCTTGGTAAGTTCGCGCTGAAGATCGGCAACGCGTCCATCGAACACGCCCGCACCTTCGCTTGGTTCAACGAGATATGTTCCCCTCACCTCGCTCAGCGGGGACGACGTCGCCAAATGGCCCGCCATATCCTGCACGAAATCGGCGGTACCCACGAGCGCCACGCGGCGCCGGAATCGTCCACTTTTGACGTTTCTCCGGACCCACGCGTGAAAACGTGAACGGGTGTAGGCGAGTGCGAACGCAGCACACGCAAACCAAAGGAAAACCCAAGCTCGTGAGAAATCCTCGGCGAGCTTGAACGTATAGAGCAGTCCCAGTGTTATGAGGAAGGACAGTGCAAGGCCGCCCCAAACCGGTCCAAAACCAACCAGCCGCGACGCAATTGTGTCATCTGAATAAAGCCCCATCTGCTCGAAAAAGAGGAGAAGCAAGCCGGTCAACATCAGGCTGACAAGGAGATAGGGGACGATCGGCTGGCCGGTCGCGGCGATCAGGTCCAGATATAGGATCTTTGTGAAAAGCCCGCTGAAGAACACGCTGGCAGCGTCAGATACGACCAACGCAGCCTTCGCCCGCCCAAGGGAAAGAATAGTCCGAGCCGGCATGGCGCCAGCACCAGGAGAAATGACCGCTGCAGCCGCCGTTGGGTCAAGTCTTGACGTGGATGTCATGATACGCTGACCGAACTGAGAGTACGCAATGCGAGCCGAAAGAAAATTCACCCGAACGCTAAGGCATTTCGTCAATTTTCTCAACGGGCAATTCACGCGTGCCAATAAATCGTCTAAAGTAATTCCCTACAACGATCTGGACAGGTACAGAAGGTTTTGGAGCTCTGCGCTGCATCGCCAGTCCATCGATTGAGAGTAACCCTACTTAGTCGGTGCAGCGGGGTGGAGCGTCGGCGTGGTCAAGAGATTGCAGTCTAGTTCATGACGGCTTGGCGGCGCGTTCGCCGCACGGCAGAGCTGCCGGACGCGACCGGCAGGGTGTGTTGGAGTGTGCGCGACTATGACGAACAGTAACGCTGATGTCGCTCCCAGCGATATCGCGATCATTGGGATGGCACTTCGGGTCCCAGGCGCAGCCGGCGTTAACGAATTCTGGCTGAACCTGCGCAACGGCGTGGAATCCATCCGCACACTGTCGCCAGAGGAGCTTCTGGCTGCCGGCGAGACGCCCGAGCGCATTCGCCGCAAAAATTACGTACCCCGGACAGCCGATCTCGCGGGAATGGAGCTGTTCGACGCGGACTTTTTCGGTCTGGGACCGAAGGATGCCGCCATTATGGACCCCCAGCACCGCCAACTGCTGGAGTGCGCCTGGGAGGCCTTCGAAGATGCCGCGCGCCCGCCAGAAGGATTTCCCGGTCCCGTCGGGGTGTTCGCCGGCTGCGGAATGGGCAGCTACTTCTATTTCAACGTCTGCAGCCACCGGGACCTCGTCGACAAGGTTGGCATGTTTCTCTTGCGGCACACAGGCAACGACAAGGACTTCCTGTCCACCCGTGTCTCGCATCTCTTCAACTTGCGCGGACCCAGCGTCAACATTCAAACCGCGTGTTCGACCTCGCTCGTCGCAGTGCACTACGCGTGCATGAGCTTGCTCAATGGGGAGTGTGACGCGGCCATCGCTGGTGGCTCCACGATCGAATTGCCCCACAGACGCGGTTACCTCTTCCAGGAAGGCGAAATTCTGTCGCCAGACGGTCGCTGCCGCGCCTTCGATCACCGCGCGCAAGGAACCGTTTTTGGCAGCGGTACGGGCGTTGTCGTGCTGCGCCGTCTCGCAGATGCCCTGGCCGACGGCGATCCGATCCGCGCCGTGATTAAAGCGACCGCAGTCAACAACGACGGCGCCTCGAAAGCAGGCTACCTCGCTCCCAGCGTTTCCGGACAAGCCGAAGCTGTCGTCGAGGCGATCGGCCTAGCAGGGCTGCGTGCAGATGACATCCAGTACGTCGAATGCCACGGAACAGGAACCTATCTCGGTGACCCAATCGAGATCGAAGCCCTGACCGAAGCCTATCGAACCACCACGCAGAAGGTCGGCTTCTGCCGTGTCGGTTCGGTGAAGACCAACATCGGCCATCTCGACACCGCTGCTGGCGTCGTCGGTTTGATCAAAGCGGTTCTGGCGCTTCAGCACCGCGAGATCCCGCCGACGCTGGGCTTCGAGCAGCCCAATCCCGCCATCAACTTCTCAACCAGTCCCTTTGTTGTGGCCGATCGTCTACAGCCCTGGCCCGAGACGGCGGGCCCGCGCCGCGCCGCGGTGAATTCTCTGGGCGTCGGCGGAACGAATGCCCACGCGATCATTGAGGAGGCGCCAGCCGCTCTCGCCTCGGCGACCGCCAGCGAAGAGCCGCGCGTTCTCGTCATCTCCGCCAAGAATCGTAAAAGCCTAGATGCGGCTGGTCTCCGTCTGGCCGCTCATCTGGAGGCGCATCCCGAAATTGCCATCGCCGATGTCGCCCATACGTTGTTTTCAGGACGAACGCATTTCGAGCACCGCCGCGTTCTGGCCGCCGCGGACCGCAAGGACGCCATCGCCATTCTGGTTGCGGGAGAAACGCCACGTGCCGTGACCACGTCGCTCCTGCCCAACGTCTCAGGCGCGACATTTCTCTTTCCCGGCGGCGGTGCGCAATACCCCGGCATGACGCGCGATCTCTACCGCCGGAATGCATCCTACCGAAGGACCGTCGACGAAGGACTATCCTACTTAGCAGCGGACGCTGCCGCCGAGATTCGCCGGAATTGGATCGAAGCCGATCCGGATGATACAGAGGCCGCCGCGCGTCTCTTGCAGCCCTCCATGCAGCTGCCAGCGATCCTCATCGTCGAAGTCGCGATGTTTCGCCTGTGGTCCGAATTCGGCGTGCGTCCCACGGCCCTCATCGGCCATTCCATGGGCGAGAATGCCGCCGCCTGCGTTGCAGGCGTTCTGAGCTTCCGGCACGCCGTCGAACTCGTGCGCCTGCGCGGCGAACTCTTCGATGAAATCAAGGGCGGCGGGATGTTGAGCGTCGGCTTGAGCTTTGCCGAGCTGTCGGCACGCATGCCAGACAGCCTCGATATGGCCTCCGTCAACGCGCCCAATCTCTGCGTCGTTTCCGGCAGCAATGCCGGCCTCGACGCATTTGAGAAAGAACTTGCAGCCGCTGGCATCGACGCGAACCGGATCGCCATCGATATTGCCGCGCATTCGCGCGCGCTCGCCCCAATCCTCGATCGCTTCACAGCGTTTCTGAAAAGTATTCCGCTCAGCCCGCCGGCCATACCGATCGTTTCCAACCGCAGCGGTCAATGGCTGTCGAACGCCGAGGCGACCGACCCCGCTTACTGGGCAACCCACCTGCGCTCGACGGTGCGATTTGCCGACGGCCTCGCCACCTTGGCCGAGGACCCCGACCGACTTTATATCGAAGTCGGTCCCGGCCGGGCGCTCTCGTCTCTCGTCAAGGCGCAGGGGCGCGTCGCCGCTCCACGGGTGATCAATAGCTTGCCGCACCCCGATGAACGCGGCGACGATAGCCTCCATTGGCTGACGGCGGTGGCGCGCGCATGGGCGACCGGTCTCAAAGTCGACACCAGCCGTCTCTTTCCCTCCGCCTCGGCGCGGCGGATCGCACTACCGGCGTATGCCTTTCAAGGGAGCCGGTACTTTCTCGATCCTGT
>JALHQM010000102.1 GCA_022841965.1 Hyphomicrobium sp.
TGCTGCGCAAGGATGAATTGAAGGTCGTGAAGCCCACAGCGGATGCGGCGGAGGTGGCGCGCTTCAATAAGTTGGCGGATGAGTGGTGGAAACCGGACGGCGCGTTCAAGGTCGTGCACGCATTCAACGGGGTGCGGGTGCGTTACTTGGCGCAGCAACTTCCGGCGTTGTCCGGGCGCTGTCCGATCCGAGAGCAGCCGCTGGCAGGCTTGCGGCTGCTTGATGCGGGATGCGGGGCTGGGCTCGTGTCGGAGCCGATGGCGCGGCTGGGTGCGCAGGTGACCGGCATCGATGCGTCGGAGCGTAACGTGATGGTGGCGCGGCATCATGCTGAGCAGGCCGGGGTCAGCATCGACTACCAGCATGCGTTGCCGGAGGATTTGGTGGGGGAGGCGGGTGCGTTCGATATTGTTCTGTCGCTGGAAGTGGTTGAGCATGTCGCGGATTTGGCGGCGTTTCTGGAGGCGATTGGGCGGTTGGTGAAACCGGGCGGCCTGATGGTGATCGGGACGCTGAACCGGACCCCGCAATCGTACGTGAAGGCCATCATCGGGGCGGAGTATGTGCTGGGCTGGTTGCCGCGTGGGACGCATGCGTGGTCGAAGTTCGTCCGGCCCGATGAAGTGGTGGGGCATCTGGCGCGGCTCGGGTTTTCCCAGGTTGAATTGAAAGGCGTGGCGCTCAACCCGCTCAATTTCCGCTGGAGCGTCGGCCAGGGTACCAGCGTCAACTATTTGCAGGTGCTGCGGCGGGCGGTTTGAATTCGCACCTAGTGGCCAATGACGATGTCGTCGGTCGTGGCGGTGAAGGTCTTGTCGGATGTTGCGATGACAAGACTGAGGTCTGGTTTGATGGCGAGGACGGGGATCCAGCGCGCATCCTTGCTGGCGACTAGTTGCGTCAAGTCGAATTTTGGTGTGATTTTTGTGGCGCTGAAGCCGACGGATTGTCCACCGTGGGCGAATTCAGTCAGTGTTGCTTGGCTTGCCTGCAACGGGCGGCCACCCAATTGAAACGCGGCTTCAGCGGAAATGCCGAGCTTGCGCGGTGCGGGTGATAGCTGAAACACGTTTTGGCGGCCGAAATCGAACGCATAATCGGTGATGACGAGCGTGTTGTAGGCGTCGTTATCGGTCGCTGCGATCATGGTTCCATAGCTGCCCAAGTCGAGGGAGAACTCGGCGGTTTCCGATAAGATTTCGCCGTAGTGCGTCGTGATCCCCGCCGCGCGGGCATCGCGCAACTGGTTCCAATTGTTGTCGACGATCAGCACAGGCAGGCCGTGGTCTTTGAGCTTCTTGGCTAAGCCGACGCTCCAGGCGCTGCCGCCAACGATGATGACGCCATTGCGTTTGCCCGCAGACAGTCCCAGCCATTGAGCGAGCGGGGCCAACGTGAAACCGTGTAGCACCACAGTTGTCATCACCATCGCAAAGGCCAGACCGACCATCTCGCGTGAGCCGTCAACATAGAGCTCGGTCAACTTGGCGGCAAAGAAGCTTGTCACGGCGATGGCGACAACGCCGCGAGGCGCAATCCAACCGGTCAGGACGCGCTCCTGCCACGTCAGGCCAGAGCCGATGGTGGCAATAAAAATGGTCACCGGCCGCACAACGAACAGCATCACAGCGACGAAGGCGGCGGCGCGCCAGTCGAGCGCTTGTATGGTGGCGGTGTCGATGCTGGCGCTCAGGAGCACGAAAACACCTGAGACCAGTAGCGTAGTGATCGTTTCTTTGAATCGCCGGATTTCGACGAGGTCGGCGAGGTTGGAATTGGCGAGGGTGATGCCGAGAACCGTGACGGTCAGCAGGCCAGATTCCTCCAGCACCCACTGCGAGGCGACATAGGCGGCGAGAACGACGACGAGGAGAACCGGGGCTTTCAAATACTCGGGCACGTGACCGCCGTTGAACGCCCACACGATCGCGCGGCCAGCGAGGATGCCGACGCCGATCGCAAAAATGAGCGCGACCAGTGCGTGCATAACCAACTCGGGCACGTTGCCGGTGCCTTGCGTGATGAGCAAGGCTTCGAAGGCGATGACTGCGAAGAGGGCGCCGACGGGATCGTTGACGATCGCTTCCCAGCGCAGAAGGGAGGCGGGGCGCTGGGTTAGGTTTGATTGCCGGAGCAAAGGCATGATGACGGTCGGGCCGGTGACAACGAGTACGCCGCCGAGGATGGCGGCGGCGGGAAAAGGCAGCCCCGCGACGTAGTAGCCGGCGGCGGTGTTCAATATCCACGCAAGAGGGGCGCCGAGGATGACGAGACGGCGCACAGCAGTCGAGGTGTGGCGAATTTCATGGAAATTGAGGGTAAAGCCGCCCTCGAACAGGATGATTGCAACGGCGACGGCGACCATAGGTTTGAAAAGCTGGCCGAAATCGCGCTCTGGGACCAGGAAGCCTGTGGCCGGGCCCATCGCGAGGCCGGCCAATGCCAAAAGCACGATGCCGGGGATGCGGAAGCGCCAAGCCAGCCACTGTGATCCGATGCCGGCGAGCCCGACGGCTGCCAACTTTGCGACCAGAAGTTCCACCCCATGCCCTCCCTTGACGTTCAGTCATGAACGCAGCGCACGCGACTTCGTCCCACTCTGCGACCGGATGACAGATGCAACCGAGTCCGGCCAGCTCCGTTCTATTCCGGCTTGCGAAGGCCTTGCCGTTCACGATGGACCGGGCGACAAGGGCGGCGCTGGAGGCGATTCCGGCGGGTGGCATTCGGGGAATGACAACATGAGCGGCTTGCTTGCACTTCTCGATGACGTGGTCGCGTTGGCGAAGTTGGCTGCGACCACCATTGACGATGCCGCCGCGCAGGCGGGCAAGGCCGGGGCCAAAGCTGCGGGCATCGTGATCGACGATGCGGCGGTAACCCCCCGCTATGTGACGGGGCTGGCGGCGAAGCGCGAATTGCCGATCATCGGGCGGATTGCGTGGGGATCGCTCAAAAACAAAATGTTGTTTCTGCTGCCGGCAGCTCTTTTGTTGTCGCAGTTTGCGCCCTGGTTGATTACGCCGATCCTTGTGCTGGGCGGGCTCTATCTTGCGTTTGAGGGCTATGAAAAGGTCCATGAACTGATCTCGCCCCACAAGACGACGACCACGGTGGTGGACGTGAAGGAGGGCACGCCGGAAGCGAAAAAGCTCGAAGATGAGCGTGTCGCGGGCGCCATTCGCACGGATTTCATTCTCTCGGCCGAGATCATGGCGATTGCACTGTCGACGATCGACGCGCCCGATATCGTGACACGCGGCGTCGTGCTGGCGGTCGTGGGGCTGTTCATTACGTTTCTGGTCTATGGCGCTGTGGCGCTGATCGTGAAAGCCGACGATTTCGGTGTTTGGCTGGTGCAGCAGGGCGGGGGCGTTTCGGCGGCCATCGGGCGGATGCTGGTCAAAGGGATGCCGGGGTTTTTGAAGTGGCTCTCGATTGTGGGCACGATCGCGATGCTGTGGGTTGGCGGTGGCATCCTCATCCACAGTCTTGCTGTGTTCGGATACCCGGGCCCGGAGCATATGATTCACGGGTGGTCTGAAGCTGTGCGCACGGTCATTCCCGTGGCGTCAGGGTTCTTTGCTTGGCTGATGGGGACACTTGTCTCGGCGCTGGTGGGTCTGATTGCGGGTGCCATTGTGGCGGTATTCGTAGGGCTTTTGAAGCCGATGTTTGGGGCAAAGGCTGCCCATTAAGCGGTGAAACGGCAGGCGCGGCCATGGGTCCGCCTTGACGGAGCTTCCCGGCTTGGGGCATTGCCGCGTCAGTGACTTGGGCGGACGTCGCCCCAGCAGAGAGGCGCGCAGGCATGGCCATCGCATTCGTTTTTCCCGGACAGGGCAGCCAGGACGTCGGGATGGGCCGGGAGTTGGCTCAGACGTACAAGGTTGCCGCCGACGTGTTCGCCGAAGTCGATGAGGCGCTCGGGCAGAACCTTTCACAGATCATGTGGGAGGGGCCGAAAGAGACGCTGACCCTGACGGAGAATGCGCAGCCCGCGCTCATGGCGGTGTCGATCGCGGTGATGCGCGTGCTTGAGCGGGAGAAAGGTTTCTCGCTTAAGGACAAAGTGAAATTTGTCGCCGGGCATTCGCTGGGTGAATATTCGGCGTTGGCGGCGGCGGGGGCGTTTTCGCTAGGCGATACGGCGCGTCTGCTGAAGTTGCGTGGGCAGGCGATGCAGAAGGCGGTGCCGGTCGGGCAGGGCGCGATGACGGCGCTGCTCGGTGTTGGCATCGACGTGGCGAGACAAGTGGCGGAGGCGGCTGCGCAGGGCGAATGCTGTCAGGTGGCCAACGACAACGAGCCGACGCAGGTTGTGCTGTCGGGTTCGAAAGCGGCGATTGATCGGGTGCCGGATATTGGCAAGGAATTCGGTGTGCGCCGCGCGATCCCGCTGCCGGTCTCCGCGCCCTTCCACTGTGCGTTGATGCAGCCGGCGGCGGATGCGATGGCGGAGGCGCTAGCGAACGTGCAGGTGACTATGCCGGTGGTGCCCGTGGTGGCGAACGTTCTGGCGTCACCTATTTCCGATCCCGGCGAGATCCGTCGTCGTTTGGTGGAACAGGTGACGGGGACGGTGCGCTGGCGCGAGTGCGTGCAGTTCATGGCAGCGCATGGGATCACGGACGTCTACGAGATCGGCTCGGGCAAGGTGCTGTCGGGTCTCGTGGGACGCATCGAGAAATCCATCAAGGCGACGCCGGTTGGGACGCCAGCAGATATCGACGCCGTGATCGGTGGTCTGGTCTGATCCGTCACGGTTAAGACGGGTCGGGGCGTTGGAGCGGTCCGCCAGAGCCCTTGACGGGGGCGGGGTGGGGTTCCAAAAGTCCGGCCAATGCATTGCCCGTCTGCAACGCGGGCCAACTGCCAACAATAAGGACGGCACTTCCATGTTCGATCTAACAGGTAAGACCGCGCTCGTGACGGGTGCGACGGGGGGAATCGGCGAGGGGATCGCGCGGGCGTATCACGCGGCTGGCGCAACGGTGGCGATCTCGGGACGTCAGGTCGCCAAGCTCGAAGCGCTGAAGGCCGAACTGGGTGATCGGGTCGTGGTGGTGCCGTGCGATCTGGCGGACCGGGCACAGGTCAGCAAGCTGATCGAAGACGCGATCAAGGCGCTGGGCGGGCGGCTCGATATTCTCGTGAACAACGCGGGCCTCACCAAAGACAACCTGTTCATGGTTATGAAGGACGAGCAGTGGGACGATGTTATTGCGGTCAATCTCACGTCGACGTTCATGCTTTGCCGTGCCGCCGTGCGCGCCATGTTGCGCAACAAGACCGGCTATGGGCGCATTATCAATATTTCATCGGTGTCGGGCGTGTTTGGCAATCCGGGACAGGGGAACTATGCCGCCTCCAAGGCCGGCATGGTCGGCATGACGAAGAGCCTCGCTCGCGAAGTCGCCAACCGCGGCATCACCGCCAACTGCATTGCGCCGGGGTTCATTCGGACACCGATGACGGACGCGCTCAACGACAAGCAGCAGGAAGAGATCGCCAAAATGATCCCCGCTCAGCGTTTCGGCTCAGTGGAGGATATTGCGGCGGGCGCTCTCTACCTTGCCTCCAACGAGGGCGGGTACGTCACCGGGCAGACGCTGCACATCAACGGCGGAATGGCGATGGTTTAAGCAGGGCCGGGCAGGGGTGGTGGTCAACCCGTTGCCAGAACCCGCTTTTCCTGCTGCATAAGCATCGGCTGCGGCAAAAGTCCGCCAAGGTGGCCAAAGAGTGAGGAGATGTGTTACCGAGCGGATGTTTTTTGCTGCGGAAGTTGGGGAAAAGCCCTAACGATCGTGGCAATGGCGCTGGGGAGCCGCAAGGACTCAGGGTAGCCGGACGTGAGAGGTGGGGAGGCCCGCTCAAGCGTTCGGATCGGGCGATGGCCGGTAACGGTCCGAAGCTGGATCATCAATCGAAATAAGTACCTATCAACGCAGATACAGGGACGCGAGGAAGACGATGAGCGATGTCGCAGAGCGCGTGAAGAAGATCGTAGTCGAGCATCTGGGCGTCGAGACCGAGAAGGTGACGGAGAACGCCAGCTTCATCGACGACCTCGGTGCCGACAGCTTGGATACGGTCGAGCTGGTTATGGCTTTCGAAGAGGAATTTGGTTGCGAAATTCCGGATGATGCCGCCGAGCACATCCTGACCGTCGGCGATGCCGTCCGGTTCCTCGAGAAGAACGCAACGGCCGCCTAAACGGCGCTGGACAGGCTGGTGCCGCCTTACGGGGCGGTGAGTTGGCCCCTATACTTCGTGCGGCGTTCGGGCTCGTATGGTCCCGGACGCCGTTCGTCCATCTGGCGTCAGGGATCTCCCGGTCGCGGGTTTTATGAACGATGACATCGGCGCGCCTCGGCCCGCCGCAGGAATTGGGGAATTGCGCATGCTGCGTCGCGTCGTCGTGACAGGATTGGGGCTGGTGACGCCAGTTGGAGTCGGCGTCGAAGCGGCTTGGAAAAACCTGCTTGCCGGCGAAAACGGCGCCCGGCGGATCGATGGCGAATTCGAAGCGTCGGACCTGACGTGCCAGATTGCCAACTTCGTTCCGCGTGGGGCTACGGCGGACGGCAAGTTCAATCCCGACGATTGGATGGAGCCGAAGGAACAACGCAAGGTCGACGACTTCATCATTTTTGCAATGGCGGCAGCCGAGCAAGCAATCAAGGATTCCGGCTTCACTGC
>JALHQM010000103.1 GCA_022841965.1 Hyphomicrobium sp.
TGGTGCCGCTTAGGTGACTCGAACACCTGACCCCGTCATTACGAATGACGTGCTCTACCGGCTGAGCTAAAGCGGCTATTCCGTTCGGCTAAAGCCGGGGCGGATCGGTGGGACGGCATAACCGCTGCGTTCAGGCTTTGCAAGCCTGCAGGGCTATCCATCCCCGACACCTTGCCTCAGATGTCCTGCTAAAGCGTTGCTGGGTTGCGGTCTTTCGCGCAGGCGTCATGAAAAAAAGGGGGTGTTGGCGCCCCCTTTTGGGTTGCCAGGATGCCGCGGGACTTAGGCGGGTTGCGGGCGCCAGGCGCCGGGGGGAACGTGGCCTTCGACATAGGCGTGTTGAAGGGCGTCGAGTTGGGCCCAGAGGACATCGCATTTGAACTTGATGGCGTTGACGCAAGCTTCCTGCTCGGCGCGGGTGCGGGCGTTCTGTTTGACGAACTCGATGGTGTAGTTGGCGTCGCGCGGGGCCTGGGAGAGCCGGCGCTTGAAGTAGGCCATGACGCGGTCGTTCACGAAATCATAGTTCGCGAGCATGCCGGAGATGCGCTCCTTGTGGATGGAAGGCGCGAAGAGTTCGGTGAGGGAAGATGCGGCGGCGGCGACGAGGGGCTGTTCGACGACGAAGCGGACGTAGGCTTCGACGGCGAAGCGCGTGGCGGGGAGTGCGCCCTGCATGCTGGTGACGTAATCGCGGTCGAAGCCGAGGCAGTCGGTGAGGATCAGCCAGCGTTCGATGCCGCCTTCTTCTTCCGGCGGGGTGCCGTCATGATCCTGAATGCGGTGGATCCATTCGCGGCGCAGATCGCGGTCGTGGACGCGGCTCATAAAGGCGGCGTCTTTGCGCGGGATGGCTTCCTGGTAGCAATAGCGGTTGAGCGCCCAGGCTGCGACCTGATCCCTGTTGAGTTTGCCGCCGTGGAGCATTGTGTGGAACGGGTGGAGATTGTGGTAGCGGGCGGGGCCGACGGCGCGCATCTGGGTCTCGAAGTCCTCGATAGACCAGGGGGTTTTGACCTCTTCGAATTTACGGACGAACTCGTTCATGGGCTTCCTCCAATCGGGAGGTTCGACGCGCCGCGGCCTCGTCCTCCGGTGTTTTTGACGGCCGGACCCTGCCATAAGTGGCGGCTAAGCGATTGATCGGGATCAATAAGGCGGTTCACGGTTGATCACGCGTATGTCAGGGGCGCGCGAGCCGGCGCGCGGGGATGCGGTGCCGCGCGCACTTTCCCCACGAATTGGAAACAGCTAGAGAGAGGGCTGAAAATTCCCGCGATCTCCTGGATTTGATGACGATGGTTGCCGTTCTTCCCACGCGCGCCGAGAGCACTGTTTCTCCCGAGCCGGCGCCCGCACTCAAGCTGACGTTGGCGGGCATGACGCGCGCGCGGATGAGCGACGCCCTGAAAGCCGCTGGGGTTCCTGACAAGCAGCAACGGATGCGCGTCAATCAGCTGTGGAAGTGGATTTATATTTCGGGCGTTTCGACGTTCGAGGCGATGACCGATGTCTCGAAGGACCTGCGGGGGAGATTGGCGGATCAGTTTACGCTGGAGCGACCGGAGATCGTCGCCGAGCAGGTGTCGATTGACGGGACGCGGAAGTGGCTATTGCGTTTGCCCAAGCGGGGGCATGAGGTCCGCGCACCGGAAGTGGAGTGCGTTTACATCCCCGAGGAAGATCGCGGCACGCTGTGCATCTCCTCGCAGGTGGGCTGCACGCTGACGTGTACGTTCTGCCATACGGGCACGCAGAAGCTGGTGCGCAATCTCGAAGTCGAGGAGATCGTCGGGCAGATCCTCGTGGCGAAGGATCGCATCGGGGATTGGCCCGGGGCCGTGGCGCCGGACGACGGCGGGATGCTGCCGGTCAGTGAACGCAAGATCACCAATATCGTGCTGATGGGCATGGGCGAGCCGCTCTACAATTTCGATAACGTGCGCGATGCGATGGACGTGGCGTCGGATGGCGAGGGGCTGTCGATGTCGAAACGGCGGATCACGCTGTCGACGTCGGGCGTCGTTCCGGAGATTGAGCGGTGGGGCGAAGAGGCGGCAACGATGCTCGCGATTTCGCTGCATGCGGTGCGCGATGAGTTGCGGGACGTGCTGGTGCCGATCAACAAGAAGTATCCGATTGCAGAGCTTCTGGAAGCGTGCCGCTCGTATCCGGGCGTGTCGAATGCGCGGCGGATCACGTTCGAATATGTGATGCTGAAGGGCGTGAATGACAGTTTGGCGGAAGCGCGGGAGTTGGTGCGGTTGCTTGCCGGCATTCCGGCGAAGATCAACCTCATTCCGTTCAATCCGTGGCCGGGTACGGACTACGACTGTTCGGATTGGGCGCAGATCGAGAAGTTTGCCGAGGTCGTCAATAAGGCGGGATATGCAAGCCCGGTGCGGACGCCCCGCGGGCGGGATATTCTGGCGGCGTGCGGGCAATTGAAGTCGGAGAGCCAGCGGCTGCGGGCGAGCGAGCGTGTGGCGACGTCTGGTTCCGATGCGGCGGACGGCGGGGTTTGAGCGCATGATCCTTCGCACGCTGGGGCGGCTTATTCTTGTACCGGTTGCCTTTTTGATTGCAGCCGTGGTGTCGATTTTTGTCGCGATGGGTCTCGGTCTGGAAAAGATCACAGCGGCGATGGCTGGGCGCGAAGGCGGCGCGGAGACGGTCGAGGCCTATTTTGAGATCGCAATGCAGGGTGGGTTGCTGCTGGCGGGGCTTACGGTGGTGCCGGCGGTGCTGCTCGTGATTGTCGGCGAGGTGGCGCGCATTCGGTCGTGGATCTACTACATGGTTGGCGGCGGGCTCGCGCTTGGGCTATTGCCGATCGCGATGACCGGCGGAATGCCGGATGCGGGGGCGTTGCCGCCTGCTGCCCTGTGGCAGGTGCTGGCAACGGCAGGTTTTGCTGGCGGCTTGACGTATTGGCTGCTGGCTGGGCGGACCACCTAATCTGCGCTGCGTTGTCCTTTGATTTGTTTGGCGATTGCTGGTGGCAGTCGGCCTGGGCTATCGATGGGTCGTGGGGATCTGGAACTGAACGATCATGTTGCGGTCAGCACTGCGCATTCTGGTGGGGTTCATTGGCGCGTCCATCGTGGCGGGTGCGACGCAGGTGCTGTTTGTCGTGGACCCTGCCGGGATTTTTGCATCGCGCGAGAGTGCAGCGGCGGCGGGCCTTCTGACGGCCATGGCGGCGACCCAAGCGGCAACCTTTGCGCTGCCGTTTGCGGTTATTGCAATCGGTGTCAGCGAGTTGTTCGCACTGCGGGGGTGGCTGACGTTCATCGGCTGGGGCGTGCTGATTGCGTTTTCGGCCTATATGACCGTCGTTGCCGGTGAAGGCGGCGAAATCAGCTTGCCTAACTCGTATGCCGTTTGGGCGTTCCTGACCTCGGGGGCGGCAGCCGGACTGGTCTATTGGCTGCTTGCTGGACGGGTGGCGGGACGACTGCAACGCGGCGGCGCTGCCTCTAGCTAGCGCATTGATTTTGAATAAACTTTTTTCTCTCCATCGAAATGCTGATTGCGGTTCGCGTTCGTCGAGCGTATATGTTGCGCTGCACAATTATGGTCGACTGTGACTGCGCGAGGATTTCAGATGCTGACGCCCGACAAGCAGATCGAGATTTCCAAGCGGGGAATGGATGCCGCGTTCGGCTATGCCCAGGCAGCGATCAATGCAGCGTTCGAGTCGAACGCGCGCGCGCTCAGAGTGTGGAGCCATGTGGCCGACGTGGTGCTGCCAAAGCCAGCGCCTGCGGTTGAAACTTGGGAATGGTCAGGTGAAGTGAAGCGGCCGCACTCCACGCTGCTTGCGGCTGATCAAGAGAAACGGACGCCGCAGAGCCCGGTGGCAGCTTGGTCAGACCTCATGCAGGCCAGCGGGCGGATCTGGTTTAAAGGGCCGCCGTCGCCATTCGCGTGGTGGGCCTGGACGCCGCAGTCGGCGGTGCCGGCGACTTGGCCGTGGGCTTACGGCATGATTTCGTCGGGGGTGCCGGAAAGCGTCGCGTGGCCGATGGCAGAAGCTAACGTGGCGCTGTTGGACGTGGCGAAAAAGACGGCGGAAGCGGCGCAGCCGCAGTTTCCTGCCTACCAGTCTGCCAATGGTTTTTCGGCGCAAGTATGGATGGGAGTGCCGGCCGTCAAATCGTTGATGGCCGTTCTCCCTGCAGCCTCGTTCGTGTGGCCGTGGTTGAGCCGCGCGGCTTAGCTCTGTTCTAGTCGGAAATTACCAAGCCCGGAATGCTGACTGGCTGCTTTTCACCGTCTGATGGACTGTCTGAGGCGACCTGTTCGGGCGCGGGCGTCACTGCCTGTGGAGCGTCGGAGCGCGGAGCCTCGCTCGCCGGAGCGGTGTTGGGTGTGCTTGGCGGCAAGAACGGAACGGCCGGCCGAACAGGCATCGTGGGTGGGGCAACGGACGGCGGCGCGGCAGGAACGGCGGCCGTCGTTGCAGGAGTTTCGGCGGGGGCCTGAGCCGGGGCCTGAGGTGTCTCGATCTTAGCTGGCGCGGCTTCGGGGATCGGAGTGGCCGCCGCGTCGACTTTTGCCTCTTTAGGTGGTTGTTGTTTTGCTTCGGGCTGGGCCTCGATTTTGACCGGTTCGGGCGTGGCTGTCACGGCGGCGGCGGGCTTCTCTGGTTTGGGCTTTGGTTTGGCGGCGACGGGCTTTGGCTTCTTTTCCTTTTCGGGTGCGAAGACTTTGCGTTCGGCGCATCGGGCCGGTGTGAGCTTGCCATCGGCGGTTGGCATTTCAGCGACCCAAGCGCACGACTTCATTGTGCGGCAGCCGTCTTCGGCCTGCTGTTCACATTTTTGCGGGAGGGCTGCAGTTTTTTTGGAATCCGGCTTGGCGGGGGGCTGTGGCGTGGCGGCCGTCGCATTCGCAGGACCAGCTGAGGCGGGTTTGTCAGTCGCGAGCCAGGGAAGATCTTCACTACCAGATCCAGCTGGGGCCGCTGTAGCGCCTGTTGTGGCGGGCGGGGCCTTGGGAGGCTTCGCCGGATTTGCAGCCACGGGCTTTGAGGACTCATCCACGGTCCAGGGCGTTTGGGCCTGCGCCGCGCTCGATCCGATCAGCAGTACGGTCGCTGCCAGCCGCATTACGGACTTGGCGGTTGCCGAGGCCGGGTGTTGTTTGCCATCCCGCATGCTCGTTTCCCCATTTTCGTGGTTCTTTTGTTGCTGCCACACATAACCGAAAGCACGGGGCAGCAATCGGGCAAAGTGACTTTTTCCTCAGCACTTCGGTGAACAGAGATGCGAAAGCCGTTGAGGATTGCAGGGGCGACACAGTTTTTTGCAGCGCACAATTGAGCGTGGGCCGATCGCTACTCGAACCGAGATGCCGCCTTGATGTGTCATCCGTGCCGCCTATAGTGCGCGCGCTTTCTGATCCTACCTTCACACAATTCACTGACAGGACAAGACGATGGCCGTAGCGGCAGACACCACAGGCAAGGCATCCGGCGTGAAGAAGGTCGTACTGGCCTATTCTGGCGGGCTCGATACGTCCATCATTCTGAAATGGCTGCAGGAAACGTATGGCTGCGAGGTCATTACCTTCACCGCAGATCTCGGGCAGGGCGAGGAACTGGAACCTGCTCGGGCGAAAGCTCTGATGCTTGGGATCAAGGCCGAGAATATTTTCATCGAAGATCTGCGCGAGGAGTTCGTCCGGGACTACGTGTTCCCGATGTTCCGGGCAAACGCGGTTTATGAGGGCGTGTACCTACTCGGCACATCGATTGCGCGGCCGCTGATCGCCAAAAAGCAGATCGAGATCGCACGTAAGATGGGCGCGGACGCGGTCTGTCATGGCGCGACCGGCAAGGGCAACGATCAGGTCCGGTTCGAGCTCGGTTATTACGCGCTGGAACCCGGCATCAAGATCATCGCGCCGTGGCGGGAGTGGGCCTTCAAAGGGCGTGACGACTTGATCGAGTTTGCGCGCACGCATCAGATTCCGGTGGCGAAGGACAAGGAAGGCGAGTCGCCGTTTTCGGTGGATGCAAACCTCTTGCACTCGTCGTCCGAGGGCAAGGTGTTGGAAGACCCGAACATCAAGCCGCCGGAGATGGTCTATCAACGCACGATCTCGCCGATGGATGCGCCGGACGAGGTGACGACGATCACCATCGGGTTCCAAAAAGGCGACGCTATCTCGCTGAACGGCAAGGCCATGTCGCCGGCGTCGCTGCTCAAAGCGCTCAATGATTTTGGTCGTGATAATGGCATCGGCCGGCTCGATCTGGTCGAGAACCGTTTCGTTGGAATGAAGTCGCGCGGGGTCTACGAAACACCCGGCGGCACTATTTTGCTGGCGGCACATCGCGCGATGGAGAGCCTGACGCTCGACCGGGGCGCGGCACACCTCAAGGACGAGTTGATGCCGCGTTATGCGGAACTGATTTACAACGGCTTCTGGTTTTCGCCGGAGCGGGAGATGCTGCAGGCGGCCATCGATAAGAGCCAGGAGCATGTCGAGGGTGAGGTGCGTCTCGATCTGTACAAGGGCAATGTCATCGTTGTGGGCCGGCAGAGCGACAAATCGCTGTATTCGCCGACGTTGGTGACCTTTGAAGACGACAAAGGTGCCTACGACCAGAAGGACGCGCAGGGCTTCATCAAGCTCAATGCGCTGCGGCTTCGGACGCTGGGCAAGCGGAATAAGGGGTGAGGC
>JALHQM010000104.1 GCA_022841965.1 Hyphomicrobium sp.
GCGATTTTGGACACGTCGGGCACGAGGCCGACGCCGCCGATGGCGGGTGTGGGCGGGATGCCGATGCCGTTGGTCTCGTTGTAAAGCGAGACGTTGCCGGAGACGACGGGATAGTCGAGCACGCGGCAAGCTTCGCCCATGCCCTTCACGCTCGCCACAAACTGGCCCATGATTTCGGGGCGCTCGGGATTGGCGAAGTTCATGTTGTCGGTGATGGCGATGGGGTCGGCGCCGACCGCGCAGAGATTGCGCCAGGTTTCAACGACGGCCTGCTTGGTGCCCATCTCGGGGTCGGCTGCGACGTAGCGGGGCGTGACATCGCAGGTGGCCGCGATGCCTTTTTGTGTGCCGTGAATGCGCACGACGCCGGCGTCGCCGCCGGGGCGGCCGATGGTGTCGCCCATCACCATGTGATCGTACTGCTGGTAGATCCAGCGGCGCGAGCAGAGCGCAGGTGAAGCCATGAGGGTTGTGAGCGCGGTGGTGAGGCTCTCAGGGGCTGGCACCCACTCGGGCAGCACAGGGGCGGGCGGTACGGGATAGAACCACGGGCGCTCGTACATGGGCGCGGAGTTGGCGAGGACGGGCACGGGCAGATCGGCTTCGACCTTGCCTTTGTGCGTGACGATCATGCGGCCGGTATCGGTCGTGGTGCCGATGACGGCGAAGTCGAGGCCCCATTTGATGAAGATCTTTTCCGCATCCGGTTCGCGGCCGGGCTTCAGGATCATCAACATGCGCTCCTGGCTTTCGGAGAGCATCATTTCGTAGGCGGTCATGTCGGGTTCGCGCTGGGGGACGTGATCGAGGTTGAGGTCGATGCCGACGCCGCCCTTGTCGGCCATTTCAGAGGTGGAGGAGGTGAGACCGGCCGCCCCCATATCTTGAATGGCGATGATCATGTCGGTTGCCATCAATTCGAGGCAGGCCTCGATGAGTAGCTTTTCGGTGAAGGGATCGCCGACCTGCACGGTGGGGCGCTTCTCGTCGGACTTGTCGTCGAATTCGGCGGACGCCATCGTGGCGCCGTGGATGCCGTCGCGGCCGGTTTTGGAGCCGACATAGACGACGGGAAGCCCGACGCCTTTTGCGGCGGAGTAGAAAATTTTGTCGGATTTCGCGAGGCCGACGCACATGGCGTTGACGAGGATGTTGTTGTTGTAGCCGGCGTCGAAGTTCGTTTCGCCGCCGATTGTGGGGACGCCCGTGCAATTGCCGTAGTGGGCGATGCCGGCGACGACGCCGTCGACGAGGTGGCGGGTCTTGGGATGTTCAGGCGCGCCGAAGCGGAGTGCGTTGAGGTTGGCGACGGGGCGCGCGCCCATTGTGAACACGTCGCGCATGATGCCGCCGACGCCGGTGGCCGCGCCCTGGAACGGCTCGATGTAGGACGGGTGGTTGTGGCTCTCCATTTTGAAGACGGCGCAGTCGCCGTCGCCGAGATCGACGACGCCGGCATTTTCGCCGGGGCCTTGGATGACCTTGGGGCCGGAGGTGGGCAGCGTCTTTAACCAGACGCGCGAGGATTTGTACGAGCAGTGCTCGGACCACATGACGGAGAAGATGCCCAACTCGGTGAGCGAGGGCTCGCGGTCGAGGATTTTTAGAAGCCGCTGATATTCATCGGGTTTCAACCCGTGCTCGGCGACGATCTCGGGCGTGATGGCGGGCTTTTGTGCGGCGTCCTGCATCGGGTCTCGTGGGGCTTCGTGTGGGTGTCGGCCGGGTTATAGCCGCCCGGCTGAGGATTGTCGCGGTGCTGGGACGATTGGGCTGGGGAAGGGGGAGTGGGAGTGGAGGGGTCAGACCCCACGGCAGCGCGCGCGGCAAGTCGGGTCGGTCTTTCCCGCCCGGCGATTGAGGCGTGGTCCGCCCATGCGTTTTGCGGGCACTTGGAATGCACTATTCGCGGGGCGCGGTGCGGGCTTGTGGGGCGTGGGCGAGCGAAGCGCCTCATTCCTTTCGGCGGTGCACACCTGCGTTGATCTCGATCATGCGCGGACGCGATGTCCGAGGGGCATATGGCTTCGTTTGATATGCAGACCCGAAGGCGCAGAGTCTTATCCGTTCGCCGGGGTCAATTGATGTGACCCGCCCTCAAGATCGTCCCGGCTAGGTCTCTTGGGCCAAGAAGGACATGCCATCATGAGCTGTACTCTCAAGACTTTGGTTGGTGTTTGCGTTGCCGCCGCTGCGTTGGCGGCCGTTTCGAGTTTGGCGATTGCTGGGGGCGGCGAGAACGTGCCGCTGACGCCGGGCAAGGGCCTGCCGCTCGATATCGGAAACAAGCACGCTATTGCCTATTACACGGAGAAGGACGGCGCTTGTAGCGTGACCGTCATGCTGTCGTCCAAGGACGGTGGCGTTTCAGGTGAAGATAGCCCCGGCACGCGGGTGACTGCTTTAGTGGTTCCGGGGAGCCGGATGCAAATCGACAGCAGCACCGCGCAATCGGCGGAGTTTTTCTGCGGGCCTGCTGGACGGAAGATGAACGCACGCGTGTTTGAGCGGGAGGGTTACTCCAAGGGGAAGTAGCCATTGTTCTGGCGTAGCTGCCTGTACAGCGCATAACGGGAATCAGAGTTACAGCCTGAGCGGGTATTCCCACCCGTTCGGGCTGTGACTGTTTCGCGCTGCAGCAAACGCAGGGCTGGGCTTCCGAACTAGCACTTTCGTACAGTGGGTCATGGGGTTACTTGTGTGGTCGCCAGCAGTTGAGACCGATCATGAGCAGGTAAGGCCGCTGCGGGCGCTGTTTGTGTTTACAACCCTGTTCGAACACGATGGAGCCCAAAAATGTCCCTCTCCTCTTTCTCCAAATCCCTTCTTGCCGCCGGCGCCCTTGCCGTCACGGGAGTAGCTGGTCTCGGCACGACCGCTGGCTCTGCGGGCGAGTTTTCGTCGGCAACGGTCGTTAAACCGAAGGCTGGTTTGTCCTTCCCGATCGGGTCGAAGCACGCGGTTGGCTACTTCCTCGCGGAGCGCGGCGGTTGCGACCTGACGTTACTTGTCGGGGAATCCGGTGACGCCGCCTCTGACGCTGTAAAGGGCGGCACGGCATCGCGTTTTAGCACGCTGGTGGCCGCTGGCCGGACGGCGCGAATCGATACTGCCGACGGCCCATCCGTTGAGTTTTTCTGCTCGACGGGGGCGTCGTTCCTGACCACGCGCGTGATTGACCGCGTGGCCTACTCGCCGCAGGTCATCCGCTAAGCGGTTTTCGTCTTTGATTGGAAAAGGGGCGCCGACATGCGCCCCTTTTCTTGTTTCTGCAGGGGCGATGCTGCCAAGGTGGGGCGGGTTGCCGAGCGGTTAATTCTTGTCATGCAATTCGCGCAGTGCTGCACTGCGAAATCTTCACTTCTACGGTGTAGACTGGTGGAATACAAAGATTGGGTTGGCTGGCGCTGGGAAGCGTTGGTGCGCTGGCCGGCGCAAAACCAAGACAAGGCCCGTCCACGGGCCAGGAGATGATCATGCAAGCCCTTATTCTAGCGCTCTTACAGCGTCAGCCGGCTCGCCGTCGCAACAGCGTGCGCTGAGCCAGGCTCCCCGCCAACGGGCTGCTCCAAGCGGTCCGGGCGGGTTTCCAGTATCCTCCATCGTGTCGCGGCGTCTTCCTCCAAGCGTGACATGAGACGAAAACGGGGCGGTCCGAAAGGACCGTCCCGTTTTTTGTTTTGCGGTGGGAACGGGGTCAGACCCCTGAGAAGGGGTCTGACCCCGAGCTTTTGACGTCAGGACTGTTCGGCGTCGTCGGCCACTTCAGCGGGGGTGGCGCCTTCTTCGAACATGTCTTCGGAGTAGGTTTCGATGTCGAGCTTCTCGTCCTTGATCACCGTGACGTTCTCGCCGCGGGCCTGACGTTCGGCTTCTTCAGCGGAGCGGGCGACGTTGACGGAGATGGCGACCACCACCTCGGGGTGCAGCTGGATCTTGGCGCCGTGCAGCCCAAGCGTCTTGATCGGCTTGTCGATGACGACCTGATTGCGGTCGACGGTGAAGCCGCCGGCGGTGACGACCTCTGCAATGTCGCGCGGGGAGACCGAGCCATAGAGCTGGCCGGTGTCGCCAGCGGAGCGGATGGCCACGAACGATTTGCCTTCGAGTTTGGCGGAGACCGCTTCGGCTTCCTTCTTCAGTTCAAGGTTGTTGGCTTCGAGCTGAGAGCGCTGGCCCTCGAACTTGGAGAGGTTTTCCTTGGTGGCGCGCAGAGCCTTCTTCTGCGGCAGGAGGAAGTTGCGGGCGAAGCCGTCCTTGACGTTGACGACATCGCCCATCTGGCCGATGCGGCCGACGCGCTGGAGGAGAATGACTTGCATGGTCGTGGTCCTTTTCGTTGCGGTTGTCAGAGTTGAAAGTTGATGGATGCGATCAGGTGGATACTGGAGCGGGCGGCGGCGGTGGGCCGGACGGGAAGGCGCGCTCGCGCAGCCGTAGCGGGCGTTCCGCGAGGCCGACGAGGGCGATGAAGACTGCGATCCAGACGGCCACGATGAGGAGGCCGATGTAGAGCATCCACAGGCCGATGGGACGCCAGGATTTGGCGCGCGTGACGTAGTGGATCACGGCGAGGCCGGCGAAGACGTAGGCGAGGAAGAACGCGCCGAGGAAGGCCGTGCCGACGGCGCCGGTGATGCCTTTTGCGGCAGCGCCCAACATCGATGCCATGAGCATCAGAGCCGTGCCGGGGGGGAAATCCATGGCGGAGATGTCGGGCCAAGGTCGCTGTAACTGGCCCGAAGCGAGCGTGATGCGGCCGGCCAGCCAGAGATTGAACACGAGAGCCGTGAGCCATGAGACGGCGGACGCAGCCGGCATAACGGCAACCATGATGTTGGTCATCGTCTCCAACTGCTGATTGTCGAGTGGCGCACCGGTGGCGTCGGGCGGCATGTTCGTTTTGATAGAGTCGGAGAGGTATTGTTTGAGCCCAGCGCGTAGGTCTTCGAAGTCCTGGCCGATGACGAGCAGCACCACGAGTGTGATCGTTCCGGCCATGACGGCGGCCCAGAGGACGAGGCGGCCGACGGGATACCATTCAATGGTGGCGGTTGCGGCGCCGTCCGGTTGGTAGGACCGGTTGAGGAGCGCGAGGTAGGTGAGGATGACGGCGGGGAAGATCTGGGTCAGCGCGTAGATGCCGGCGATCTGCGGGCCGGCAAGGGCGGTGACGATGAGGATGCTCGCGGTGCCGGCGATGGCGGCAAAGCGCCAGCCCCAACCGAGGCCGGCCAGGAAGATCGGCAGCGATGTGAGAAGGAAGAGCGCAAACCGCATGAGCATCGGGCCCGTGGTGGCGGAGGCGAACACCACCGCCGACACGAGGCCGAGCAACATTGCTATCAGGACTTGATTGCGCATCGGATCCCAGCTGTCCCGCTTTCGCGGTTAGGAGCCTCGTCCAGCGATCGACCGCTGCGGCCCCAACCCTTGTTTTTCGCTTTGGCCCCATCCGACACGCGTTCCGCGCGTCGGCCGGATGGAGCCGGGATTTGGTTCGTGTATTCGCCCCAACCGGCGCGCGTTGCGCGCGCCGGTTGGGGCATCGGTGTTTTACTTCAAGATGTAGGGCAGTAGGCCCATGAAGCGGGCGCGCTTGATGGCTTTCGAGAGTTCGCGCTGCTTCTTGGCCGAGACGGCCGTGATGCGGCTCGGCACGATCTTGCCGCGCTCAGAGATGTAGCGGCCGAGGAGGCGCACATCCTTGTAGTCAATCTTCGGCGCATGCTCGCCCGAGAACGGGCAGGTCTTGCGACGGCGGTGGAACGGCCGACGAGCGGCCAACTGCTGGATCTCAGCCATGGATTAGCCCTCCGAGCCGGGGTTGTCGTTGCGGGGCGGACGGGGCGGCCGCGGACCACGCGGCGCATCGCCATCGCGGAAGCCGCCGCCTTCGCGGGGTGGACGGGACCGGAACGTCGAGCCAGCATCGCCACCGCGGTCGCCGCCACGAAAGCCGCCGCCGCCACGCGGACCACGGTCGCCGCGATCGCCACGGTCACCGCGTTCGCCACGCTCGTCGCGATCCTGCTTGCGCATCATCGCGGACGGTTCGGTTTCGTGCTCTTCGACCTTGATGGTGATGAAGCGCAGGATGTCCGTCTGGATGCCCATGCGGCGCTCCATTTCGGCAACGGCTGCCGGGGGCGCATCGATGTTCAGGAGCGAGAAGTGCGCCTTGCGGTTCTTTTTGATCTTATACGCGAGGCCCTTGAGGCCCCAGTATTCGGACTTGGTGATCTTGCCGCCGCCTTCGGTGATGACGTCGGAGAATTCTTTGGTCAGCGTCTCAACCTGTTGGTTGGAGACGTCCTGACGCGTCATAAAGACATGCTCGTATAACGGCATGCTAGACCCTTTCT
>JALHQM010000105.1 GCA_022841965.1 Hyphomicrobium sp.
GAGCGGATGCGACGGGCGTTCACACTGTCGCTGGCCGTGAACGCGGTGTTCACGTTGGTGGCGTGGATCGTGCTGTGGTTGGGCACGGGGAGCATTATCGAGTTCTTCAAGATGACGGGGAGCGCTGCGGATCTGATCCGTCACTTCAATGCGGTATTGTCGCCTCTGTTTTTGTTTTTGGGCGCGCTGTTCGTGGCGAACGCGGCATTTAATACGCTCGGGCATGCGCAGTTGTCGACCTGGCTCAATTGGGGGCGGGCGACGGTCGGGACCATTCCGTTCGTGGAATATGGCTCGCGGCACGGCGGCGCGGAGGGCGTGTTGGCCGGCAACATGATTGGAGGGATCGCTTTCGGGTTGCTGGCGGTGTGGCTGTGCTACCGGCTGATGGACAGGCTTCGGGCCGACGCGGTGGACTAGCGGAGCGCTGGTCAGCGGCTGGCACTCGCGTCGAATCGGTTGCTGAAGTATGCGGGAAGACCGGGCACATTTTCTGTGCCGGCTTAAGCGAGCCCATTCCATGAGCCTTCCCGCCCCCGGTTTGCCTAAGCGGATTGCGATCGTTGCGCCAACGCTGGCCGGCGTCTTGCGTGACCGGGCGAACCTCATCAGGGCGCTCACGGCGCGCGGGCATTCGGTGCTGGCGGTGGCGGCGTCGCATCTGGCGGGTGAGGTGGCGGGCCTGCATCATCTGGGCGGCGAGCATCGCAACTTCGAACCCAAGCCGCCGGGGATGGCGATCTTCGCCGAGCGCAAAGTGGTGCAGTCGGTACGCGACATCCTTGCTGCGTGGAAGGCTGAGACGGTGATCGTCAGCGGCGAGCGGTTGGCAGCGCTGGCGGCGACGGCTGCGCGCAAGGCTGGGGTGGCGCGTATCGTGACGATCGTTGGCGGATTGGGCTTTGAGGGCGGCGCGGGCCGGGCGCGTGCGGCATCGGCCTATAGGCGGGCGGTGAAACTCAGCGCGGCGGTGGTGGTCCACAATGCTGACGATGCGCGAGTTTTAAAGGCGGCGTTGTCGCCGGCGGCGCACATCGTCGTGACGCCGGGGGATGGGGTGGACCTTGAGGCGTTTGCGGCGGTGCCAATGCCGGGCCCAGATGTGCCGGTGGGGTTTTTGATGATCGCGGACCCGGATTGCCGCACCGCGATCGAGGCCTTTACCGCTGCGGCGCGGGAGATTGTGGCGGGCGGGCTGCCAGCGCGTTTTGAACTCGCGACCGATCGCGAACTGGCGCAGGACACGACCCTTCTCACGGTCGAGGGCGTGACATTTCATGGCCGGGCGGCCGATCCAGCTGCACTGTTGGCGTCGGCTCACGTTTCGGTTCATTTGTCGGCGGACGATGGGTCGCCGACGGCTCTGAAACAGGCGCTGGCGGTGGGGCGGCCAGTGCTGACGCTGGATGTGCCCGGCTGCCGGGAGATGGTTGATGAGCGGGTGAACGGCTGTCTCGTGCCGCCGGGGGATTCTGCGGCGCTGACAGCGGCGTTGTTGAGCTTTGTTGTGCATCGCGATCTTCTAGCGGCGGAGTCGCGGGCGGCACGGGTGAAGGCCGTCACTGCGTTTGGGGCGCACGATGTTCTGGCGCCTGTTGTGGCGGCGATTGAGGGGTGAGGGCCGCGTTAAGGCATCGCGGGGTCTCTGGTTCGAGACGGATTGACCCCGGCGGCGGCCTCTCTTATTTGACGCAAATGGCCAAGCTTCCTATCGTCACCGTCCCCGATCCAATCCTACGTCAGACGTCCGCGCCCATTGAGCGGGTCGACGCTGAGGTGCTGCGCCTTGCGGACGACATGCTGGCAACGATGTACGACGCCCCGGGCATCGGACTGGCCGCAGTCCAAGTAGGTGTTTTGCGCCGGCTCGTGGTGCTGGATTGTTCGGCGGAGGGCGACAAGCCGGAGCCGCGCGTGCTGATCAATCCGGAGATTGTGCATCTGGGATCGCAGATGAAGGTGTACGAGGAGGGCTGTCTTTCACTCCCGGATGTTCGGGTGGATATTGAGCGGCCGGTGGAGTTGCGGGTGCGGTATTTGGATCGCGACGGCAAGCTCCAGGAGCACGATGCGGGCGGATTGCTGGCGACAGCGATCCAGCATGAGCTTGACCATCTCGATGGCAAGCTGATCATTGATTTTCTATCGCGACTAAAGCGCGACATCGTGGTGCGCAAGTTCAAGAAGCTGGCGCGGCAAGACGGGCCGCTCTGACGGCGGATCAGCCGGGGGGCCTTCGACCATGCCGCTGAAACTCGTGTTCATGGGAACTCCGGAATTTTCCGTGCCGTGCCTCGATGCGCTCGCGGCTGCGGGGCATGAGATCGTGGCTGTCTACGCGCAGCCGCCACGACCAGCGGGACGTGGGATGGTTGACCGAAAGTCGCCCGTGCATGCGCGGGCGGAGGCGCTTGGGTACCCTGTGCTGACGCCGAAATCTTTGAAGGGCGCTGACGAGCAGGCGGCGTTTGCCGCGCTTGGGGCGGATGCGGCGGTGGTGGTGGCTTATGGGCTCCTGCTGCCACGCGCCATTCTCGAGGCGCCGAAATACGGCTGTTTCAACGTGCATGCGTCGGCGCTGCCGCGGTGGCGCGGTGCGGCCCCGATCCATCGGGCGATCATGGCGGGGGATGATGAGACCGCTGTGATGGTGATGAAAATGGAAGAAGGGCTCGATACCGGGCCGGTGTGTGCAACGGCGCGGGTGCCGATCGGGCCGTTGGTGACGACGGCCGACCTGCATGATCAATTGGCGGAAGCGGGCGCTGATCTCATCGTTGCGGCAATGGCGGATTTGGAAGCGCGGCGCCTCGTGGCTGTGCCGCAGGCGACCGACGGCGTGGTCTATGCCGAGAAGATCGACAAGGCGGAGGCGCGGATCGATTTCACGCGCGATGCGGCGGCGGTGCACAATCATATCCGCGGGCTGTCGCCGTTTCCGGGGGCTTGGTTCGAGGCGATGGGGCCGGCGGGGACCGTTGAGCGGATCAAAGTGCTGCGGTCAGAGCCTGCGATCGGGCGCGGGGCGCCGGGGGTGGTGCTCGACGATGACTTGATGATCGCGTGCGGGTCCGGTGCGATCCGCATCGTCGAGGCGCAACGTGCGGGCAAGCGGCCGATGCTGGGGCCAGAGTTTTTGCGTGGGTTTCCGCTGGTGGCGGGTGCAACCGTTAATCAAACGTAAAGATCGCGCGCGCGCAGTGGCCGGTGACGGCTCTAGGATGCAGGGAACGAATTGGCTGTGTTTCCTGGAGTTGCCCATGTCGTATCGCGTTCTTGTGCTTGGCCTTGCCGCTGTTGTCGCGGGCGGTACATCCGCTGCCTTCGCTCAGTCTTCGACGATCCGGATCGAGCCGCGACCGGTCTATGGGGCGACGGTGACCATTGAAGAGGGTGTGCGCGTTTATCGTCCGCTGCCGCCGGAGCGGATCGTGATCGTCAATCCGAACGGGACACCTTTGAACTTGGGCTTTTCCGAAAAGCGGGTGACCGAGATCAAGCGGTCGACGACCCAGAACATCCACAAGCACTATTACCGTGGCCGCTGGAACCGGGGTTGGGGCTATCGCCAATGCATTCCGGCGGTCGGCGATAGCTGCTGATCGCTGCCTGCTTGAGGCCTGTTGAGAACGTGGCATAAGGGGGCACCGTGACCGACGCGGTGCCCTTTTCCATTTAGCGACGCCAGCGGATGCCCCGGTACAAACTCATCATCGAATACGACGGCACGCCGTTTTCCGGTTGGCAGGTGCAGACGCGCGATCCGTCTGTGCAAGGCGCGTTGCGGGAGGCGATTTTTAAGTTCACCGGCGAGTGGGTGACGGTGAGGGGCGCGGGGCGCACGGATGCGGGCGTGCATGCGCTGGGGCAGGTGGCGCATGTGGATTTGACGAAGGACTGGGCACCCGGCCGCGTCCAAGATGCGCTCAACTATCACTTGCGGCCGGCGCCCTGCGCGGTGCTTCGATGCGACAGTGTCTCGCCGGATTTTGATGCGCGGTTCAGTGCGGTGGCACGGCATTATGTTTATCGCATTCTAACGCGGCGGGCGCCGCCGGTACTCGAGCGCGACCGGGTCTGGTGGCTGACACATGATCTCGATCGCGATGCGATGCAGGCTGCCAGCCGTCATCTGGTGGGACATCATGATTTTACGACGTTTCGCGCGGCCCAGTGTCAGGCGGTGTCGCCGGAGCGGACGCTCGACCGGCTGGATGTGGCGCGCGAGGGATCTGAGATCGTTATCCGGGCGTCAGCGCGGTCGTTCTTGCATAATCAGGTGCGGTCGATGGTGGGCACATTAAAGCTCGTGGGCGAGGGTAAGTGGCGGCCGGATGATGTCGGTGCTGCACTTGATGCGCGCGATCGAACGCGCTGTGGGACGGTGGCGCCGGCCAGCGGGCTCTATCTGGAACGGGTCGACTATCCCGGGGACGTTTGAGGCCCGCGGTCCTCAGTTTCGCACTTCGATGTGGCTGCCACCGGGTGTTTTGGTGACGAAGAAGCCGTTGGGGATGGCCTGCTGAACGAGTGGGACGTGGGAGATGAGGCCGACGGAGCGCGTGGTTCCGACGAGATCTTGCAGGGTTTGCAAAACGGTTTCGAGCGTGCCGCCATCGTTTTCGCTGTCCAGACTGCCGAAGCCTTCGTCGATGAAGATGGTGTCGAGGCGGACGGAGCCGTGCGCGCTTTCGACGACATCGGAGAGGCCGAGCGCGAGGGCGAGGGCTGCGATGAAGGTTTCGCCGCCTGACAGCGTGGACGTGGGGCGCTGGCGGCCGGTGTAGGTGTCTTCCACTGCAATGCCGAGGCCGCGGCGCGCATTGCCCTTGCCTTCGGTTTCACGGACGAGGCTGTAGCGGCCGCGCGTCATGGGCTCTAGGCGCTGGTTGGCTGCTTCGAGGACGCGATCGAAGAGGGTGGAGATGGCGAAGGTTTCAAGGTCGATCTTTTGGTAGGTCTTGCCGGAAAAGGCTTCGGAGAGTTCGCGCAGTGGCGCGGTTTCTTTTTCAAGAGCATCGAGCCGTTGGCCTTCGGCGGCGAGATCTGATTGGAGCTTGCGCAATTGGGCGAGGCGGGCTGCGGCTTCGGTGGCAGCTTTGTTGAGATCATCGTAGGCCGTGGCAGAGGTGTCGCGCGCGGCTGCGAGGGCTACGAGGTCGGGGCGGGTGAGGGATGCGATGGCGGCGGTGGCGCGCTTGAGGCGGTCGCTGGCCGCTGTGCATTGATCTTCATAGTGGCGGATTTGGGTTTCGAGATCGGGAATGGCGGCGACGTCAGGTGTGCGACGTTCGTAATCCTCGGCTGTGAGGCCGTGCGTGGCGAGGCGGGATGCGAAGTCACCTTCGACACGCGCCAGTTGCGCTGCCAGGCGGGTGACTTCGGCAGCGATGGTTTCTATTTCGCGTTCGGCGGCGGCGACCTGTGCGACTGCGTCTTGGTCGGCGACGGCGGCGGCATGGGTGGCGCGGTCGAAATCCTCAATGGTCTTGTTGAGCGCGGCGATGGCGGATTGTAGGGCGGTTGCATCGCGTAGGTGCGGTGGGATCGTGGCGATGGCGTCGTCGAGGGACTGCTGGGTGGTGGCGGCGGACTTGGCGGCTTCGCGTTCGGCCTGCTGGGCGCGATCAAGGGCTGCGGTTGCTGCGGCGATTTCGTTGTCGAGAGACGTGAGGGTGGCGCGCAGAACGGATTCGTCGGCTGGTGGTGCGAGCTGGGTCAGTTGAGCGGTGATGCTGTGCAATTCATCGGCGAGGACGGCGGTGGCGCGGGCGGGCGACGGGAGAGATGCAAGGGTGGTCTGCCGATCGCTGAGGGATTGCTTGGCGACTTGCAATTCGGTGGCTGCTTTGTGGGCGCGCTTGCTGGCGGCATCGCGTGTGGCCTTGGTGCGGGCGTAGGCCTCGTCGAGGCGCGCGGTGCCGGATGTGCCGCGTGCGGGGGCGGGGTGGTCGGGCGAGCCGCAGACGGGGCAGGGATGGCCGGGGTCCAGGTGGGCGGCCAAATGGGTGGCGTGATCTTGCAAGAGGGCTGCTTCGGCGGCGGCGAATTCGGATTCGGCGTTTTTGAGAGCGGTGGCCGTTGTGGCTGCGTCGGTCTCGCCGCATTGGAGGGACTTTAGGGCGGCGGCTACTTTCTGTGTGGCGTCGTCATAGGCCAATGCTGCGGCGTGGCGTTCGCGCAGTTGGGTGGCGGTGCTGGTGAGCTGAGCGCGATGCAGTTCGGTTGTTTGAGCGGCGGTGAATGCTTTTGCGGTTTCATCCTTGCGCGCGGCAAGCGTGTTCAGCTTGGCTTTGGCGGTCT
>JALHQM010000106.1 GCA_022841965.1 Hyphomicrobium sp.
TAATGGTGGAGCCAAGCGGGATCGAACCGCTGACCTCTTGCATGCCATGCAAGCGCTCTCCCAGCTGAGCTATGGCCCCGATATTTCGGGTCGTTTGAGACCTGGGTGCGAGGGGCCGCGTCCTTCGAGGGGCTGCGACCGTCGCGAACCCGCTCTCTATGCGCTAACCCGCCAAACTGCAAGTGCCAAGTGGACACCGCGCGGGGATAACAAAGCCGCACAGCGTCCCTGACTTAAACTTCCTCTTCGCCCTCTGCGACAGGCCCGCCGATGATGTTGGACACGTCGCCGCCTTCTTCTTCTTCCGGCACCAGGAAGGCCTCGTCGTCATCGGCCGGAATGTCTTCCGCCTCTTCGATATCGACCAACGCCTCGTCGCCCTCGGCCTCCGCGGCGGCTTCCGGCGCCAGCTCCTTGTCGGCGACGAGCTCCTTTTTGGCCTTGCGCGGCTTTTCGTCGATCATCGCAGCGGTGATCGGTACAGCCGAATGCGCGATCGTATAAATCGTGCCGCAGATCGGACACGCAATCGGATCGCGGTTGAGATCATAATACCGCGCGCTGCACTCATTGCTTTGGCAGGTGCGCTTAGTCCCGCGCGAAGCTTTCGTCGACATGGCGAACCCCGGGAATGAAAAGGAAGGTTGGGGGGATGCCACACCCACCGGCGGCTGTCAAAAGCAATTCCGGCCGCATGCAACTTGCGCCGCACCCCTGGGAGCCCCAGTGTCCCGCCCCCGTCCCGTTGACAACCCTGGCGCGAGGGGGTCTATCCGGCTCCGGAAACGTTTTCTACAGGGCATCCGCCGTTTAGGGCGGCCCCAGAGCGACCGAAGGAACGGGACGTGTCGAAATCCGGCGCACATGGCGCACCCCCCCAGCCCCTGACCGCCATCAAGGCCGCCGCCGGCCTGAAAGGCACCCTCCGCGTCCCGGGCGACAAGTCGATTTCTCACCGCGCACTGATGTTCGGGGCCCTCGCCACCGGGAAAACAACCATCAAGGGCCTCCTGGAGGCTGAGGATGTCCTCAACACCGCCAAAGCCGTCACTGCACTCGGCGCCCCAGCCACCAAGTCCGGCGACACCTGGACCGTCCTCGGCCGCGGCACGGGTGGCTTGAAGCAACCCGAAAGCCCCATCGACTTCGGCAATTCCGGCACCGGCACCCGCCTCATGATGGGTGTCATAGCCGGCCACGACATCACCGTCGCCATGGAAGGCGACGCCTCCCTCTCCCGCCGCCCCATGGGCCGCGTCTTGAAGCCGCTGCGCCAGATGGGATTGCTTACGCGCGAAGACCGCGACACGCTCCCACTCACCGTTGAGGGCTCGTCGCATCTCGTCCCGATTGAATACTCTTTACCCGTCCCTTCCGCACAGGTCAAAAGCGCCATCCTCATCGCCGGCCTCATGGCCGCCGGCGAAACCACCGTCGTCGAAAAAGAACCGACGCGCGACCACACCGAACGCATGTTGCGCTACTTCGGAGCCGACGTAGAAACCGAACGCCGCGACGGCCTCACGCGCATCACCGTTCATGGTGACGCCGAACTCGAAGCCCGCGATGTCGTGGTGCCGGGCGATCCTTCGTCCGCCGCGTTTCTGATTTGCGCCGCACTTCTCGTCCCCGGCTCTGACATCACCGTCGAAGGCGTCCTCATCAACGAAACCCGCACGGGACTCTACACGACGCTCAAGGACATGGGCGCTGATATTTCCTTCCTCAACGAACGCGAAGAAGGCGGTGAGCCCATCGCCGACATCTGCGCCCGCCATTCCAAACTTCAGGGGGTTCACGTTCCCGCCGATCGCGCACCCTCCATGATCGACGAATATCCCGTGCTGGCCGCCGTCGCCGGTTTCGCGCAAGGCGACACACGCATGGACGGCCTCGCCGAATTGAAAGTGAAGGAAAGCGACCGCCTCGCCGCCACAGCGGCCGGTCTGGCTGCCAATGGCGTCCGCGCGACCGTCGATGGCGATACGCTGATCGTTCACGGCGGAGGCAAAGTCGCCGGCGGCGGCACCGTCGCGACCCACCTCGACCACCGCATCGCCATGGCGTTTCTAACAATGGGTCTCGCCAGCGACGCGCCCATCACCGTCGACGACACCGCCATGATCGCCACCAGCTTCCCTGAATTCCGTGGCCTGATGGAACGCCTCGGCGCCACCTACGAAATCTGACGCCGTATCATCGCGCCACCGAGAGCTGAGCGCTCATTCGTTCTCGTCAGAAGTGTCCGGCCACGCATCTTCGCCCTGGAAAGACTTTTCGCGGAGCTCCCTGTCTGCTGCCGACCACGATGACGCCCGCGCACTCTGCCCGCTTGGGCTCGCCGCCCCCGCGATCTGCGATCCCGCAAAGCACTGCCGGATGTTCGCGCACCGCTCATCGCCCGACGGATGTGTCTCCGTCGCCGGTCCCGAAAACGATTGGCAAACCGCGTCGATATCGCTGACTTTCAGCCAACCCTCCCGCGCGCCCGACTGCGCCGCCATGCAATCCGCACCAAGTTCGTCGGGTCCCACCACCTCGTGCGCGCACTCATGCTTGAAGATGAACATGCGCACCGGCGCCGGCTGCCGGTTCAAAAGGAACGGATTGAGATAAAGCCCCTCTCCCGGCACGGACATGCCTTCAGTGGGCATCTCGCTATCCATGTACACGGGAGTTTCGCCACATCGCATCGCGCGCCCGGCGATCGTCACCGTCAATCCATCAGAGGGGATAGGCTCGGCCGTAGCTTGCGAAATCACATGCGCCGCGAGGCTGACGGCCGCCGCCATCAACATCACCCCGACAGTCAAGCTTGCCCGCACCACCATCCGCCAGCCTTTCCAATTTTGGAGTGAGCTTAGGATGCCCCACATTGTGCGCACGATATGGCGGCCTGCGGGTGATTCAAAGATGCTTGCAAGGGTCAAAATTAGCCCGTGAACGTGACCTCAGTTCACGCACCTCCGCGCCGCCAAAGACGCCGAACAGATAGTCGGCGCACAAATGAAACTGAACGTATTTCAGAGCTCCCGCGGCAATTGATGGCCGGTCACGAGGTTCCTATGGCACACACGCGAGAGGAATAGGAGAAACCTCCTAAGCCGCCACCTGCTGCGCGTCGGCCAGCGCCGTCGTCACCTCAAATAGGCTGAGACTGTGCGGACCAAACGTGCGCAGCATCGGAATGTCGGCGGCATCGCGCCCGTATGCAATCGGAATACGTCCGATCCGGCGGCAGTTATGCCGGGCATCAAAGGTATACCATCCGCCTTCGAGATAAACATCGAACCACGCGTTGAAATCCATCGGCGCCGGATCGGCAGGCACGCCGATATCGCCCATGTAACCGTTCACATAACGCGCCGGAATATTCAGAGCGCGGCACAGTGTGATCCCCAGGTGCGCAAAATCGCGACACACACCGACCTGCTCGGCGTGCGCTTCAGACGCCGTCCGCGTCGCCCGGGCCTGGGCGTAGTCAAACCTCAACCGCTGGTGGGCATACGTGCAAATCGCTTCAATGAGTGCCGTGTCGCGCGGCAAGTGTCCGAACATTTGCCACGCCAGGAGCCCCATCAGGTCACTCTCGCAAAACCGGCTTGGGGCCAAATACTGCAAGCACACCTCCGGCAACCGGTCGACGGCCAACACGCGCGCTGTCGCATCGCGCCGGTCGTGCGAGCCGTCAGCCCGGTAGAGCCCCGAAAGCGACAAGCGCACGCCTCCCTGAGGCGCCATAAAGCGGCGCGCGATGTTGCCGAAATCATCGACAAACGTTTCGCCCTTAACACGCGGCGTCGTCTCGAACGTCAGGGCACTTGGCACGATAGCTTTGGCATGACTGGTGTGCACATCGATCAGACACACCGTTGGCGTGTCCTGGGGCAGGTGAAGCTCGAATGAGCAGCCGTAACGGATCAGCATGGGGTGGACTCACGAATGGCTCAGATGTTCGATGAGGTAACCGCGCGCGAGCCGGTCAGTTCCGCGATAATTCCAGCCGGAACCGGCTTTGCGACGAACGAGTGGGGAATGCGCCCAAGCTCTGGATGCACCAGCGACGATCCACTAACCACAATCACGCGGCAGCCAATGTCGACCAAATGAGCCGCGAGCGACAACCCGCTCTCGCCATCGGCATAGTTCAGATCAAGGATGGCGATTTCAGGTTTCAAAATATCCGCCGCCCGCCACGCTTCGAAGCTGGAATAAAACACGCCAACAACCTCCGATCCCGCGTCCTGAACCTCGTGCGCAAGGTCCATGGCGAGCAGCATGTCGTCTTCACAGATCATAACGCGCTTCATGTCGGCGACTCCAAGACTGGAACACGCAAACAAAACGCTCAGTGGCCGGTAAAGTTCCCTCCGCCGGCGCGATCGACAAACCCGCCGAACTGAGCTGCGACAGCGGCCGGCCGCAGGGTGTGCAGAGCCTGTTAGCCCGTCACGCATCGGACTGGCCTGAGCCGGAGGCTCGCCCGAGACAAGTTTCAAATTGTTTACGCGTTGCGGCTAATCTTCCGCCATGAGTTCTCCAAAGCGGACATGGCCGTTCCGGCAGATGTTTTCTGGAATGCGGTTTTCCATGCCGCTTTTCCTTTTTACCGCTGCCGTCCTGCTTTTGCAGATTGTTCCCTTCACCGGCATCTTTCTGATGATTGTCGCCGCGCCGTTCTGGTCGGTGCTGACGCTAAATCTTGCCTTCCTCGCTCTTGCGGTGGAGTCGCTGGTGGGTTTGGTGGACAGACGATGGCTGCTCGCTCCACTCGCCTACTTCGGCGGCTACGCGACGTCCGCCCACCTGTCCCATGAGAGCTACCTCGCCCTCGATGCTCAACTGAAAGCGGCAAACGCAGAGCAGTCGATTGTCTTCGATCGAAACCAGCAGGTCCTCGTGTTCGACGATAGGTCGCAGGATCTCTCGGGCGCGGCGCGGTCCTTCGTCCAAAATTTCGCTTTGCCAGTCGCCTACGTAACGAATGCCAACTTCGAACCGGCCCGCCATTTGGGGCATCGCCTCGCAGAAGCCGAAATATGTCACCGGCTGCAAGGCGAGCAGGGCGCTCTGCCGAGTGGCATCTCGCCATCATGGTTCCATGAGACAGTGCAGGGCAGTCGCAAACTTCGCAAAGACGTCTGCATTGTGCAGATGCCCGAGGATCCCAGCCGGCCGGCGCTCCATATCGCGGCGTCGCGCGAAACGCAGAAAGACTGGCTGCTGCCCCATTCCCTCACCACGACGGCCATCTCCGATGGATTGGGCGGCATGGCCCTTCTGACAACAGGCCGCGCTGAGATCCTGGGCTGGCTGCCGATGCCGGTCATGGGCTGCGCCTTAAACTCCGGCGCTCCAAGCTGGGATTGCTTCTTCGGCTTCTACCGCGAGGCGGTCGGATTGGGCGGCACCGGAGCCTATGGCGGCGCCACCGTGGCCGCAGTCGCGGACGTGCTAAAACTATCCGGACAGAACACACCGTCGCTCTCGGCTGCGGCCGCCGAAGGCCGAAACGAAGTTGAGCAGGCTTTGGCCAAATCTCAAAGCGCGCGCAACGAACGGGCTCTCGGCAATCTCGATGCGGTCATCAATGGGCTGGACCGCAAGTTGACCGTGCACGACGTTTCCGGGCTCATCGGCAATCCGCAAGTGACGCTGAGCCGGGGTCGCGCTCTCGGCGGTGCCATAGCGCGCAGCGTGGCGGCTCCACAGGTTCATTACGAAACCGTGCGCGTGATGCAGTCGATCCTGGCCTACTTCCCGTCGTCCGATTTCGCCGAAATCGCCCAGCCGCTGCTGCCGGTCCTCCTGCCGTTTGTCGAGCGGGGCGATTGGGTGATCGCGAACGACTTCGCCCTGCGGCTCGCCGAACTAGGGCCAGACGCCCTGCCCGTTTTGGAGGCGCTTGCGTTCGGCTCCAAAAGGCCGCCACCACCTGAGAAGGTTTATGCGCTGTGCCGTGTCGGCCCGGATGCGGCGTCCTCCGGCGAAAGGCTGCTGGCGCTTCTCCCGGCCGGCGAGACCGCGCGCCGCGACCGCGACCTCGAAACCGCCGTCTATGTCGCCCTAAAGCGCCTCGGCCGCACCGATATCATCGACAGGGAGGCCGCCGCGCCACCACCGCGCCGCTTCCAAGAGATCCATCCCGATATTCTGAAGCGCGACATCAGGCCCGAAAGCCCGCGCAGCGCGTGCACCGGCCGCTGGCCACTCCACCGGCCATTCCCTGACTGATTTGGCGTCGCGAC
>JALHQM010000107.1 GCA_022841965.1 Hyphomicrobium sp.
TTCAAAATCCGGTTCCGAAAGGAGTGTCGGTTCGATTCCGACCACCCGCACCATTCTTAAATCAGGTCAAACTCAGCAGGCTATCGCGGCGGACCGGCGGCGGTGGGTCGTTCGCGTTCGACGGAGACCTGCCGGGTATCAATCGTGCGATATGAGCCCCGCGAGAAGCGGCGCGTAGGCGGCGAGCCTGCGGGATACGAACTCAGTGAAGAGCCGCACGCGCTTCGTCTTGCGCGTCTCCCCCTGTGTGAGAAGCCAGAGCGTCCCGTGCATGGGCAGGTCGGTGCCCGGCACTCTCACCAATAGAGCGTCGGCATCGCCGACGAAGCACGGCAGTTTCGTCATCCCGATCCCTTGCTGCGCGGCTACGATCTGCGTCTCGGCGTCCGGCGTCCTGAACGGAACTCCCGTGGTGTGAACCTCTCCCTCGCGCGCCCAGACCGGGAGTCCATGATTGTCTATGACGATCCACCGCATGGGATCCGGCGCGCCCGCACGCCACGCGGCTAGTCGATCGCGAGACATGTAGACGCCGCTGAACAGCTCCGGTCCCTTCAGGCCGTGAAGATTGAGCGGCAGGGTCTTGCGGTCGGCGACAATCCGGATCGCGACGTCGGCCTCTCGGTTGGTCAGGTTTGCAAGCTCGCCGGACGACGAGATCTCCATCTCGATGTCAGGATGCATACGCGCGAAGTCGGCGAGATCCGGCATGAGCAGGTGTGTGGCGACGAACGGTGGAAGCGTCACCCGCAAAAGCCCGCGCGCGCTCTGGTCACGACCGAAGACGCGCGTCTCCAGCCGGTTCGACGACGCTTCCATCTGCTCCGCGAGTTCGAGGACCTCCTCGCCCGCTTCCGTCAACCGGTAGCCCGAAGGCAGCTTTTCGAACATCTGCGCCCCCAGGCGTCCCTCAAGCTGGGCGATGCGTCGCAACACCGTCGCGTGGTTCACCCCCAGGTGCTTGGCGGCGGCGCGCACTGAGCCTCCGCGCGCGGCGGCAAGAAAGTAGCGAACGTCATCCCAGTCGATCATGGTGCATTTCCGCGCCGCGTGGCGCGGCTTCCGAAGTTCATTCTAACACAGTAAGCTAGAGGGCGCGCGATCGTCGTGGCGCTTTATGGGCTAGCCGGATCGTTTTCGCACCACCGATGTGCGCGATTCCGCACTCACCGCCTACCTCCGGCGAACCCATGTTGTGGGTCTGGGGGAACCTCCCCGCACAGCCATAGACCCGACACGGCGAAACGAAGGATGCATGACATGAACAGACTGAATGGAAAGACCGCCGTGATCACCGGCGGCGCTACTGGCATCGGCCGCGCCGCAGCGAAGCGCTTCATCGAGGAAGGCGCCTTCGTCTTCCTATTCGGCCGCCGGCAGGAAGCGCTCGACGCCGCTGTAGCCGAGCTTGGGCCCAATGCCCGCGCGGTGGCGGGCTCGGTCTCCGATGAGGCCGACCTCGACCGGCTCTACGCGGCGGTCAAGGCCGAGCGCGGAATCCTCGACATCGTCTTCGCCAATGCCGGGGTGGGCAGCCAGCTTAAGCTCGGCGCGATTACCGCCAAGCACATTGACGAAACCTTCGACGTCAATGTGAAGGGTACGATCTTCACGGTCCAGAAGGCGTTGCCGCTGATGGGCGAAGGCGGCTCGATCATCCTGACCGGATCGAGCGCCGGCACCACGGGCGCCCCGGCGTTCACCGCCTACAGCGCAAGCAAGGCGGCCGTGCGCAACCTAGCCCGGACCTGGGCAGAGGATCTCAAGGGCACCGGCATCCGGGTAAACGTCCTGTCGCCCGGGGCCATTGCGACCGAACTCGCGACCGAGGCGCTCGGTAAGGACGGCCTGAAGGCCTACGGCTCAATGACTGCGTTTCAGCGCATGGGCGCTCCGGCAGAACTAGGGGCGGCGGCAGCCTTCCTCGCATCGTCGGACAGCAGCTTCATGACCGCCAGCGAGGTCGCCGTCGACGGCGGCCTGGCCCAACTCTGAGGAGGAAAATAAAATGACACAATCACTAAAGGGCAAAACAGCTCTCGTTACCGGGGCATCACGGGGCATTGGCCGCGCCATCGCCGAACGTCTTGCAAAGGACGGTGCGACGGTCGCGCTGAACTACAACGCCAGCAAATCCGGCGCAGACGAGGCGGTCGTGGCCATCCAGAAAGCTGGAGGGACTGCGTTCGCGATCCAGGCGGACCTCGTTGACCCGGCGACCGTCCCGGCCTTGTTCGAGAGACTCGACGACGAGTTCACCAAGCGGAACGGAAGCAAGGCCCTCGACATTCTGGTCAACAACGCTGGCAATGCCGGCTGGGTCGGCTTCAACGACGCGACGCCGGACAGTTGGGACACTCTGATTGCGGTCTACGCCCGGGCGCCCTTCTTCATCGTTCAGGCCGCCCTGAGTCGTCTCGCCGATGGCGGACGCATCATCAACATCTCTTCCGCCGCCGCCACGAAGCCGGTGACAGCCGCGCCGATCTACTCGATGGCCAAAGCGGCCATCAACAATCTGACCCATGCGCTCGCGTCCGAGCTGGGACCGCGCGGAATAACCGCGAACGCCGTCGCGCCGGGATTCACGCGGACAGACGCGAATGCTGCCTTCCGAGAAAATCCCGAACTCGTAAAGGCAATCGAGGCCCAAATCGCGCTGGGACGCTTCGGCGAGCCTTCGGAAATCGCCGCCGTCGTGGCGTTCCTGGCGTCCGATGACGGCCATTGGGTAACCGGCCAGACGATCGAGGCGAGCGGCGGCTACAGGCTCTGACAGCACCGAAAATCAAAGGAGAATGATATGAACTACGCAATCATCGGCTTCGGCGAGATCGGCCAAACCCTCGCCAAGGCGTTTGCTCGCAAGGGCATCGCCGTATCCGTGGCCACCACGCGCGACCCGCAAAGCTTCGCGTCGGCAGCGACGGCGATCGGACCCGGGATCACCCCCACGACGCTCGCGGAGGCGGTCAAGGCGGACGTCATCTTTTTGGCCGTTCGTTTCCAGTCGCACCCGGATGTCGCGAAAGCGCTCCCCTCCTGGCAGGGGAAGATCATCGTCGACGTGACCAATGCCTACGGCGTGCCTGATGAGGAACTGGGCGGACAGCCGTCCGCAAGGGTCGTCGCGCGGGCCTTCACTGGAGCAAAAGTGGTCAAGGGCTTCAACCATCTGGTTGCGGCCGTCCTCGACCAGTCCCCGGCCGTACATGGTGGCAGAAGAGTCGTATTCCTGGCGAGCGACGACGACAATGCTGCATCGCAAATCGGTACGCTCGCGGAAAATCTCGGCTTCGCACCGATCAAGCTTGGCGGGCTTTCGGAAGGCGGGCTGCTCGTCCAGGCGCACGGAAATAGCTGGGGTCATCTGATCTTCAAGGACCTGGTCAAGTTCGGCTGACGAACAGGACGTACCCACCGGCAGGGGCACGATGCACGGATCGGATCGAGCGCGATGCGGTCCGTGCGAAATGGAGAAATTCCCATGAGCATTGAGAAGAACGTTCAGACCGTGAAGGACTTCTTCGCCGCGATCGGCCGCGGCGACAGGAAGGCACTGCTGGCACTAGTCGCCGAAGACATCGAGTGGATCATCCCGGGCGAAGACTGGCCGCTGGCCGGCATACACCGCGGACATGCGGGGCTGGCGGATTTGCTTGAGACCTCATCCAAGTCGATAGAAACGTCCACAGAACCGCGAGAGTTCGTGGCGCAGGGAGATCGAGTCCTGGTCGTCGGTTTCGCCAGGGGGAAGATCAAGGCCACGAACAGAACGTTCGAGGATGACTGGATCTTCGCCATCACGGTCCGAAACGGCAGGCTGACCAGCATCCGGGAATATGTCGATACGCAGGCACTGGCTCGGGCCGCGCAGGTGGACGCGTCCGGGCCGGCATAGCGCTGACCATCTGCGGCCATCGCATCGGAGCATACGGTGGATCAGCCTTGCATCGCCTCTCGCACCCCGCGCGCCCTCGTCGACTGCTCAAACGTAAAGGAGAGCCCGATGTACGACCAATCCAAGCTATCCGAATTAATCCGGTTCGCACGCGTCGATGCGGGCTGCACCGTCATCGACGTTTACCCAGGCGACGGCGACTGGACCCGCCTCTTCTCCGACGTCGTGGGACCCGAAGGACGGGTCTACAGCTTCGTGCCGGCCGAAGTCGCCCACTTCAAGAACGATCCGGTCGGCAGCATGCGGACGCTTGCGAAGGAGCCGGGCCGAGAGAACGTCGAGGCCGTCTCGGCGGACCTCGTGGCGATGCCGAAGGCCACGCAGCCCGCGGATGTCCTGTGGCTGCACCTGTTTTACCACGATCTCCACACCGCGCTGATCCAGGACAAGGGCGCGACGGCGGCCAACTTCAATCGAGCCGTCTACGAGCGGCTTAAGCCGGGTGGGTCCTACGTCATCGTCGACCACGCCGCCGCTGGGTCGGGCACGAGCGACGCCCAGTCGCTGCATCGGATCGATCCCGCGTCCGTCCGCGAGGAGGTCGAGGCGGCCGGCTTCGTGCTGGACGCGGTAAGCACCATACTCGCGAACGAGGACGATCCGCACTCGATCAAGGTGTTCGATCCCTCGATCAAGGGCAAAACCGATCGCTTCGCCTATCGGTTCGTGAAGCCCTGACAGGCCCCGGCTCCGACTTCATGTCGATCTCCCCGACAGTCGGCTTCGCTTCAGGGAGCGCCAGTTCCGAAAAGTGCCGTCGGATATGATCCAGCTTGGGATCGATGTAGCGGCGGCAGAAGGGCCTGCTCGGGTCGGTTCGATAGTAGTTCTGGTAACGCTCGTCCGACGCCCTGAAACCTTTAAACGGGAGGACCAGGGTGTGCACCGGCTTGCCCGACGCGTCGGTGAAGCGGTCGATCGCCAGTTCGGCCTCCGGCCGCTGGCTCTCTTCAAAGATGTAGATCGCGCTGCGGTACTTGCTGCGAGGTGAGCGGGCCCTGGCAGCGGAATGCGTTCTGAGATGCACCTCGGACAGCGTCGCCAACGGAACAACCGATGGATCGAAGGTGACGATCACCCCTTCTGACCAGGTATCTGCCGGCGCGTCCGACTGGACAAAGCCCTGGTCGACCTGGGCGACGCCGCGCAACGCCTGGAACACTCCTTCTGTGCACCAATGGCATCCCCCTCCAAAGCCGGCCTTCGCCATCATCACCTCCCACGCCCAGACGTCATTCCTGACGTAGGTTTGCCCTGCGCAGTGCTAGCGGCTGATTTCGAAGAGGAACCACGCACGGCGCTCAGCCTCGTCCGTCCAGGCATCGATAAGGCCGGACGTCGCATTATCCTTCGCCTTGTCCGCGACGTCCTTTGCGCGGCGAAATGACTCGACCATGTGGAGATTGTCGGCGCGGAGCTCGCCCAGCATGTCCTGCGGCGTCACGAACTCAGCATCATTGTCCTTGATGGTCTGGTGGCGCGCGATATCGCCGATCGATCGAATAGTGGTGTTACCCGTCTTTCGCGCGCGCTCGGCGATCGCATCGGTGGCGGCGAGGATCTCTGCGGCCTGCTCATCAAGAAGCAGATGATAGTCCCTGAAGTAGGGTCCGGAGACGTGCCAGTGGAAATTTTTTGTCTACAGGTAGATCGCGAAGCTGTTCGCGAGAATAATCTTCAGAGCGTCGGCGACAGTCATCGCTGCGCATTCGTCAAGATCAGAAGGTGTCGGAAGGGTGGCGGAATTGTTATTCGTCATCGCTTAGACTTTCTCAATCTGGCTTACACGGGAGCCAGCACCGATTTCCCCACGGATGGCGATGCATAGAAGATGAATTCATCGCCAGACGAAGTCCAATGACCAGCGGCTATAGTTTCGATACCTTTGAGCGACCTGCGCAGTCGTAGGGAGCGGGCGTCGCACGCGGACCGGTCGGCCGGGACCGCCACCTGCCCGTCAGGGGGCCGGTCTGAAATCCAGCACGAACGCCACGACCTTTTCGGCGGACATCTCGCACGGCTTCAGCAAGGTTTTGTCTGACGTAACGCGGTAGAGGTTGAAGCTGACAATGTCGGTCCCGGCCAACTCCCTGGCGAACAGGCTGTTGCGGCGCCCATCCCCGGATCGCCGGACAGTCAGGCCGAAACGCCGGCCTTCGTAGGCGCCTTCGCTGTATCCCTCCGCAAGCTTGGCGAAAGCGGCATCGAACCCGGCATGCTCCATCTCAATCCACCCGTCT
>JALHQM010000108.1 GCA_022841965.1 Hyphomicrobium sp.
GGCACAGTGGATAAGCCTTTCAGGCCTGAAAAACGATAGTGGCCCGTGATTTCATCGACAAAGAGACCATCTTCCTGCTGGGGGCCCCAGCCACGGTTGTGAATGATGAGTGGGCGTCCGGAGGGGCCGACCATATCGGAAACCACCGCGATGTGGGTCCGGGAGTGGCGATTCTGGGGGCGCCAATAGGTGACAATATCACCGGGCTTAAAATCTTCCGCGAAGGAGGAAATGGGTAGGTTCTCGCCGAAACGGGAGAAAAATTTACGAAGGGTATCGACTCGGCGGTGATCGATATTGGGGTCGCCGGAGCCGGTTTTTGTTTTTTGCACCAGTTCCTGCAAATCGAGACCTAGGGCGCGATAGGCGCGAATGACGACATCCGTGCAGACGCCGTACATTGGGTGGACGTCGCCCATGGGATATTTCAGTCGCGTATAGCGATCGTTGTAGATGACGAATTCTGAGAGCTGGCGGCGGGCCGCAGTGGCGAGTGCAAGGCCGAAGCTGTCGGGGTCGCCGGGTGTCCATGTCATGGGCTGCGGTGTGCGCGGGGGGGCTGGATCGAACGGGCATTGGGCTAGGCCGGTCGAAAGGGCCTCGATACCGCCGGGGAGGTCCCAGGAGGTGACTGTGCGGTCCGGTGCCAGGATTGCGACCTGTTGTTCGGGCGGGTCGGCAGAGGGCGTTGCGACGGGGGCGATTTTTCCAGCGTGGATGGATTCGGTGGGCCCTTTGTCGAGGCCGGCAATAGCGATGGGATCGGGTGCGCGGGCGGGGAGATTAAATGTGGGGGCAGCGGCGGGGACGGGGGCTGGTACTGATCGCGTCTCGGCGGCCGGAGAGACGATCTGGGGCGCTGGAACGGCGACGTCAAAGCTCGGGGTGGCAGTGCCGATGGGTCGTGTGACGGGCGGCGACGCTGGGGCGACCTCAAGGCTCCCGTGCTCGACCGTGGCGGTGCTCTCGGCCGGCGCCAAGGCTATGACCGGGGTGGCGATTGGGGGAAGGCCGGTCAATGCGCGCTTGGCGCCGGGGGTGACGGTCGCCACCTGAGGGGTCGCATGATTGGCGTTGGTCCAACGGCCGACCGCGATCGTGAACGCCAGCAGCAGGATGGGCAGCGCCAGCATGGCCGCATCGGCACGGTCGGCGCGCGAGAGGGTGGTGAGCGACTTCCAGAGGCGTGGGAGGGCGGTCGACCATACCGGCGGTTCGCGGCGGGCCACCGATGAAGGACGGTGCTTCGGTTGGGCTCTTTTGGGGGGAGCGGCTTGTTTGGGTGCGGCGGGACGGCGGCTGCGCGAGGTGTCGAGCGGCAGCGGGGCCGTGTGGCCCTTGCGCCGTTTTGACGGCGATCCCGGCTTATTGTGCTTCTTCACGGCCGCGCGCGCCCCACGCCTGATTCCCAGGCAGATAATCGACACTCTACCGCGTAAGATGCTGGCGGACCATCGCAAAACAGCTGTGTGCCGCAGCAGGGTAAAGATGGTTTCAGGCCCGGGCCTGCGCGTTGCGGATGGTCGCACGGATGGCGGCAGGGGTGGCGCCGGTGGCGCGAAGGGCGCGCAGAGAGGTATGGCGCAGGCTCTTTGAGAGCTTTTGGCCGGCCGGATCGAGCAGCAGGCGATGGTGGTGGTAGATGGGCTCAGGCAGGCCAAACAGGACTTGCAGGAGGCGATGGAGGTCGGTGGCGGCGTAGAGGTCGCGGCCGCGGACGATGTGGCTGACACTCTGCATCGCATCATCGAGGACGACGGCGAGATGATAGCTGGTGGGGGTGTCCTTGCGGACGATGATCGCGTCGCCCCAGCGGGACGGGTCGGCTACGACGTGAACCGGTGGGCTTGCGCTCTCGCCGTTCCATTCGCGGAAGGTCAGAGGTGCGCCGCGCAGGAGCGTTTGCGCGACTTTGAGCGCTTGATCCATGTCGAGGCGGAGGCAGAACGGTTCGCCATTCGCCCGGCGTCGTTCGATTTCGTGGGGTGCGAGGTCTTTGTAGAGACCGGGATAGAGGGGCGCGCCATCCGGGTCGGTGCCGGTGGGGTCGATAGCGACGGCGGCGTCGACTTCGCCGCGCGTTGCGAAGCAGGGATAAAGGAGTCCTTGTTTGAGGAGTGTCGCGGTAGCGGCGCGATAGGCGTCAAAGCGCGCGGATTGCCGAAGAACGGGCTCTTCCCACGTGAGACCGAGCCAGCGGAGGTCGTCGAAAATATGTGTGACGTGCTCTTCCCGCGTGCGCTGGGTGTCGATGTCTTCGATGCGAAGAAGAAAGCGGCCGCCGTTGCGGGCGGCGAGTTCAAATCCAGTCATGGCGGAGAGCGCGTGACCGAGGTGCAGGTCGCCGTTCGGGCTTGGCGCAAAACGAGTGATGAAGGGGGCGTTCAAGTTTGGGTCGCTCACAGCTTGTTTCCGCGGCGCAGGCTAGCGCCGTGCCATGACCGGCATAGTCGATGAGTGGCCGGCGTATCAATTGTGTGTTGCATGTTTGGGTTGCGCTTAGCGCTTCGAGGCTGCGGCGAGGGCACTTTTCATGGGATGCAAGACCGGGCCCAATACGCGGCGCATATGGGCGATGTCGTCGTCGGTGACGCGGAAGAAGCGGTTACGCATCCAGGCTCGCTTGGCTGCGTCTTCGAGATTGCCGACCAAGAGTGTGATCGGCATGTCGCCGGGTGGATAGAGGGCCGGTTCACCGACTTGTTCGAACGACAAGAGATGTTTGTAGGTGGCCACCCAATCGGGACGCGTGGCGACGATGATGCGTGACACGCCGGCCGCGCGCGCGGCGGCCAATGCGGCGCGGACCATGAAGCCGTAAAGCGTGGCGCGGTAAGACGTGTTGCCAAGTCCGGGTTCGATGGCGAGACGGCTGACTTCGATGAGACCGTTGGGGGCGTTGGCCGCAATGGCAGCAAGTGCCGGGTAATACGGTGCGCAGGGCAGGGACGCCAAGCGGTCGCCTGGAAGGCTGAAGCAGACGCGCATCGATGCAACAAGGCGACCGGAATCGAAGGCGCCGAATATTGCGGTCGATGAATAATCGTCGTGGCTGTCACGGTATTCGGCGTCTTTGACGAGTGGGACGTGGCCCTGGCTGGCGTAAGCGCGACGGCGAAGGCGGAGGGCCTCAGAGATATCGCCGGGCCGGAGCAGCAACCGCATCTCAAATCTATCGGCATTGTTGGACGGATCGAGCGGTTCGGGTGCGCGGCGCGCGCGGAAGGGAACGAGGTCGGGGGATCGCTCATGGAACGGTCTTTCGGGATGTGATGCGGAGGGCCCAGACGGATAACGCGCGGAGGGGCCAAAACGACAGGTATGCAGCCTGCGGCGCGTTGGACGCCCCGCGACCTTAGGTGGATAACGATTTGAATGCAGATTAGTGGCAGGGCTGCTGAAAGTTTTCCGTGAACGGGAAGACCGATGACGGAGCTTCGTGTCACTACGCGAAAAAGCCCGGCGGGAAAAACCTGCCGAGCTCTTATGATCGCTCGTGAATTTCGCGACGTTTACGTGCCGTACGTGCGGACGTCGACGAAGTGGCCTTCGAGGGCGGCGGCGGCGGCCATGATGGGGGAGACAAGGTGCGTGCGGCCCTTGTAGCCCTGGCGGCCTTCGAAATTACGGTTCGAGGTCGAGGCGCAGCGCTGGCCCGGCGTCAACTGGTCCGGGTTCATGCCGAGGCACATGGAACAGCCGGGTTCACGCCATTGGAAGCCGGCGTCGGTGAAGATCTTGTCGAGGCCTTCGGCTTCGGCCTGCTGCTTCACGAGGCCGGAGCCGGGGACGATCATCGCGTAGGCGAGACGCGAGGAGATCTTCTTGCCTTCAACGACTTTCGCGACGGCGCGGAGGTCTTCGATGCGGCCGTTGGTGCACGAGCCGATCCAGACGACGTCGAGCGGGATGTCGGTCATTTTGGTGCCAGGGGTGAGCCCCATGTAATCGAGCGCGCGGACCATGGAGGCGCGCTTGTTGTCGTTGTCGAGAATGGCTGGATCAGGGACAGTGCCGGTGATGGCGACGACATCTTCAGGGGAAGTACCCCAGGAGATGATGGGCGGTAGCTTGGCGGCATCGAGCGTGACGACGCGGTCGAAGTGGGCGCCTTCGTCGGTCTTGAGGGTTTGCCAGTACGTCATGGCCATATCCCAAGCGGCACCTTTCGGCGCTTTGGGGCGGCCCTTGATGAAGGCGTAGGTCTTTTCGTCAGGCGCAATCATGCCAGCGCGCGCGCCGCCTTCAATCGACATGTTGCAAACGGTCATGCGGCCTTCCATTGAGAGCGCGCGGATGGCTTCGCCGGCGTATTCGATGACGGAGCCGGTGCCGCCGGCCGTGCCGATTTCGCCGATGATGGCGAGAATGATGTCTTTAGCGCCAACGCCGTGCGGGGCCACGCCGTCCACCTGGACGAGCATGTTCTTGGCTTTCTGCTGGATCAGCGTCTGGGTGGCGAGCACATGCTCCACCTCGGAGGTGCCGATACCGTGGGCGAGGGCGCCGAAGGCGCCGTGGGTGGAGGTGTGGCTGTCGCCACAGACGATCGTGGTGCCGGGTAAGGTAAATCCCTGTTCGGGGCCGACGACATGGACGATGCCCTGGCGCTTATCGAGTTCGTTGAAATACTCGATGCCGAAGTCGCGGGCGTTCTGGGCCAGCGTTTCGACTTGGGTGCGGCTTTGGACGTCGTCGATGCCTTTGGAGCGGTCGGAGGTCGGAACGTTGTGGTCGACCACGGCGAGGGTCTTTTCCGGGGCGTGGACCTTGCGGCCGGCCATGCGGAGGCCTTCGAAGGCCTGCGGGCTGGTGACCTCGTGGACGAGGTGGCGGTCGATGTAGAGGAGGCAGGTGCCATCCGGCTGCCGATCGACGACATGGTCGTCAAAGATCTTATCGTACAAGGTCTTAGGTGCGTTCTCGGCCATGGCGCGCGCGAAACCTTCCGGGACAGGGTGGTGGATGTTGCCGCCTAGATAGCGCTGTCTCGAATGGTTCGCAAATCAGGCGTGGGACGGGGGCCGAAAAAGTCGCGCTGGATGGGCGTGCGGGGGCCAGAAAAAAAGCCGGGCACAGGGCCCGGCTTGAGGTCGATCCTACCCGAACTTGGAGAGACGGTTGGCGGTGGCAATTAGCCAACCGGGCCCCACAACACCGGATGTTCTTTGAACGTCCAGAAACGGAAATGGATCACGCCCTTGTGAAGGCGCTGAGATACTCAATATTGCAGCTGGCGCGCCTTGGAAACCAGAAAATCGCGCAGGACCTGGACTTTCTTGGATGTCTTTAATTCTTCGGGGTACACGAAGAGGATCGGCAATAAAGGCTTGGAAAACTCGACCTTGGTCAGGACGTGGACAAGGTCCGTTTCTTGCTCGGTCATGTAGTCGGGGATCATGCCGATACCCACGCCGGCCATGATGGCATGCTTGATGGCGACGACGGAGTTGACCCGGAAGGCGGCATGGCGCGGTTCCTGGCCCTCACGACCGACGGTTTCGAGCCACGTGATCGCTGGCAGGTGCTGCGAGGGCTGGCCGGAATAGGAGATGATGCGGTGGTTGCCGCCATCGAGGTCGGCCAAGGTCTCGGGCAGACCGAAGCGGCGGACGTATTGCGTGGACGCCATCGCCCGGACCTTGGCGGTAAACAGCGGGCGGCGAATGAGCTCGGGCTGGTCGGGTTCGCGGGTCCAGATGGCGACGTCGGCCGCGCGCATGGCGATGTCGATTTGCTCGTCGTCAAGGATCAGGTCAACGCGGATCTCGGGGTAGAGGTCCATGAATTCGCGGATGCGCTGGGTGACCCAGACGGAACCCAGGCCGACGGGGGCTGCGACGCGCAGATCGCCGGAGGGTTTGGTGGTCGTGTCGCTTAAAAGCAGTTCCGCCGTTTGGAGCTTGCTCATCACTTCGGTAACGGTGCGATAAAGCAACTCGCCTTGCTCGGTGAGCACGAGGCCGCGGGCGTGGCGATGGAAGAGGGCGACCTTGAGGTCTTTCTCAAGGGCGGAGACTTGGCGCGAGACCGCGCTCTGACTCATGTTCAGGGTGTCGCCGGCATGGGTGAAGCTGCCGGCTGCGGCGGACGCATGGAAGATGCGAAGTTTGTCCCAGTCCATTGTCGGCTGACTTCCACAGAACCCCTGACGGCGGCGATTGCCGCCCGGGGCCAGTGTTAGAGCATAGCGGT
>JALHQM010000109.1 GCA_022841965.1 Hyphomicrobium sp.
TTCACGACGGCCTTCGACAGTCCTTCGTCCATCGTGAAGCGTTCGCGGCTCCAGTCGCACGACGCGCCGAGGCGCTTCAACTGGTTGACGATGGTGCCGCCGCTTTCGGCTTTCCAGGCCCAGACCTTTTCGAGGAATGCTTCGCGGCCGATCTCCCGGCGGCCGGGCTCCTGGCGCTCCATCATCTGGCGTTCGACGACCATTTGCGTCGCGATGCCGGCGTGGTCGGTGCCCGGCTGCCAAAGCACGTCCTTGCCGCGCATGCGCTCGAAGCGGCAGAGAATATCTTGCAGCGTGTTGTTGAGCGCGTGCCCCATGTGGAGCGAGCCTGTGACGTTCGGCGGCGGAATGACGATGGAGAAGGGTTCGGCGGTGGCGCGGTCCGGGCGGCCGGCCTTGAAGGCGCCGGCCTTTTCCCAATCGTCGCGAACGCGCGGCTCGATGGCGGCCGGCTGGTAGGTCTTCTCAAGCATTGTGGTGGGGTTCTTTTTGCATGGGAGCAGGGGGATGGTCGTACGACCCCGCTTCCATGCCTGTCAACGTCCCCCAGGGGGCTGGATCAGATCATGGATTGGGCTTGCGGCCGAGCGTAGCGTCGCGCTGGAGGGCGCGTTCGACGATGCGCGGCATATTCTCGTCGATCCACTTTTCCAGCAGCGGACGGAGCATGTCGGCGACGACCCCTTCAAAGGAGCGGTCGGATGCTGGCGTGTCAGACGTCTTGGTTTCCGGGGCAGGTGCCGGCGCGGACTTGGTTGCGGCGGCGGCCAGCGCCTTAGCGGCTAGGGTTTCGACTTGGGGGGCCGGGGGGGCTGCGGGGGGATCGATGGCCGCCGGGGCGGGCTCGGCTTGTTTGGGTGCCGGAGGAGCGTGCGCCGGCTGGGCCGTGCCATTCAGTTCGGCGGCGAGATCGTCCAGCATTCGGGCCGATGCGGCGGCCGGAGCCTGCGTTGGTGCGGTCGGCTGGGGTGGGGCAATTTTGGCCGACACGTGCGGCGTGGGTTGCGCAGCGGGTGCCGGTTCCAGGGCTGAGGCGGCGGGTTGCCAGAACGGAACGAAGCCGGCGCGGGTGGGTGCGGCCGCGTTTGTGGGCGGCGGCAAGGGCGCTTGAGGAGCAACTGCGGCTGCCGGTGTTTCCGTGGCAGGCGCCGGCAAGACCGGGTCGGGACGCGGTTCCTGCGGCGGATAAAAGCCGCCCTTTCGCGGCGCGAATAGTCCGCCGAAGCTGCCGGGCGCTGGAGCCGCCGATTGCGGTGCGATCGGTGCGGGGGCTGGCTGCTGTGCGGGAGCGGTTGCAGCCGGCTCGGCGATGGCTGCGGGCGGTGTCTCGATAGGCTTGGGCGCAGCGCCGTTGGGATTGAGAAGGTTTGCCCACTTTTCACGCGCCGCTTCGATCGGTGAAACGGCAGGCGCGCTGTTTGCCGGAATTTTTAACTCGGCTCTTTGGTGCGCCGGCTCGGCGACGTGATGGGCCGGTGCGTCGATCAGGTCGTCGAGATCGGCATCGATGGCGGCGGCGCGCGAGCGGGGCGGGGTTGGCAGAGGCGTGGCTGCGGCAGGAGCGGGTGCCGCGTCAACGATGGAGCGGAAGGACGGCATGGCCGCGGCGCGGGGTTCCGCAGCGGTGGGGGCGGCCGGGGGCGCGGGCGGTGGGTCTTCCGTGAAGTTCTTGCGGATCGAAGCCAGGATCTCTTCGATCGATGCTTCCGAACCTTCCGCGCTACTCATTCGCCGTGCCCCATCTTCGTCGCCAGATTGCGGATGCCGCTACCGGACCTTCTTACCGCCTGCCTGCAAAACATGGAAATGCGGCGATCGGACGGCTGTGGACAAGCCGCCGGGACGGCCGCGCCGTCCCGGGCTTTGAAGGTTGCGCCGGCTGGGCCGCTTACTTCTTGGTTGCCTTGCCGGATTCAGCCACTTCGATGTGCAGCGCCTTTTCAACCATGCGGGGCATGTTTTCCGCCAACCACTGTCGCAGCATAGGACGCAGAAGATCGGCCGTGGAGTCCTCAATCGGCGCGGAGCCGGAGGCGGCCATCGGTTCGACGACACTATAAACCGGCACGGGCGGGGGGAGGTGCTCGATCGGCGCCATGGCCATTGGCATGGCAACGGGCGCGGCTGGGATGACATCAGCCGGTGATGGATCGGCGGCGAGGGAGGGATATGACGCGACGATCGCGGCTGCGAGGCTGGCGGGCGCCTCGACGGCAAGGAAGTCGTCAGTCTCAGCCGGGATCTCGGCCATCAGAAGGGGCAAGGGAGCGGTCTCGTGGCTCGATGCCGCGAAGGACCCAGTTGCGGACGTGGCCGCAGCCGCTTGGACCAAAGCTGCGGTTGCCGCAGCCTCAAACGGCGAGACCTCGGGTTGCATGGGGGCTGTCGCGACGGGCGATGCACCCATGCCGCGAAAGCGCGTGTCTTTGAAGGCTGCCATCTGCCGGGGCACTTGCGGCGCTGCCTGGACCGTGACTGGCGTCGGATAGGGTGCCGCCCCATTGGTGTGCATCATGTCCGCCTCCGTGGGCGTGGCGAGAACAGGCGCGGGGATGGGCGTGGTGGATTCGCTGGCCGCGGATGCCGCTAATTCATCAAAGCGCGGGGACGTCGCTTCGTGAAAGGTGGAGAGAAGAAAGTGAGAGGCATTGGTGCTGTCGGACGCTTCGGCACGATGCAGCTTCAAAGAACTCAAGCCATGATCCGTGCGGTCGACCGTCTGACCGTTCGTCGAAGCGGCCCGAATAGCGTCACTGAGGCGGCCGAATAGCGGACCTGGTTTGTCATTGGACGGGGACGCTGATTGGGTTTTGAACATCGACGGGAGGTCGAAGTCGCTTGGGTCGTCCAACAGACCGTCGCCGCGAGGATATTGCATCGGCCTGCCGAGGTCGATGACGGGGGCCGACTGGCCTGGCTCCTCCGCGATGATGCGCCGGACCGAGGCCAAAATTTCCTCGATGCTTGCGTGACCGTTTTTCTCCGTCAGTTCCATGTCTCGACCTCGCTGACGCACGCTACAAAAGATCCCCGATTACCGGGGCTTGCGACTAGAGGAACGGTTTGGGAGAGGGGTTATTCGCGAGATTATTTTTTCTCGCCTCCCTCGCCCTGGATCGTCCCGGAAGCACCATCACCGTTGGTCTGCAGAGTACAGGGGCGACCGCCCGACTTGCCCCCGATCCCGGCGCTTCATGGATTTTTCTAGGGTGGGCGCACGGCGAAGGTGTGGCGAAAACGCCGCGGGCCAAGAAAAATGATTCAATAGGGGGCTGCGGCTGATGCGACCGCGCTCCGATGGTGGAAGTCTCAATACGTTCAGGCTTTGGCGAATTATCGAGACAAGTCAGGTGAGCGGCCAGTCGAGAGCATCCGCCGGTGCCCCGGCGCGCGCGGTCCCGCTCACTGCTCCAATCGCGGCGAAATTGTGATCATTGTTGGAGAGAAGCGCGCGAGCTTCACTTCATGACTTCGGGATCGATATCCAAGCGCTCGCGGCGGCCATCCTCATGCGTGATGGAAATGCCAAACCACTTGCGATCGACTTCCTCGGCGTGGACGACGGGGTCGTACACGATGCCGGTGACTCCGAGGCTCAACGCATCCAACCGGCCGAGAGCGGCCTGAAGGCCATAGGCGGCGACGATCACGTTGCGGCGCGTGGTGACGAGATTGACCTGCGACGCCAGCAATTCTTGCTGCGCGTTCAACACTTCGATCAGCGTGCGCTGACCGACGCGCTCTTCCTCACGCACACCGGTGAGGGCGGTCTGGTTGGCGTCTACGGCGGCTTTGGCGCTTACCAGCTGCGCGCGGGCGCCGAGCAACTGAGACCAAGCTGCAATCACGTTCGCCTTCACGACGACGCGGGCCTGCTCGATGTCCTGCAGCCGGCCCAAGTGCTCATGTTTGGCCTGACGGACCTGGGCATGGATGATGCCGCCCGACTGGTAGATAGGGACGGTCAAGCGGCCGACGACCTGGGCGGTCTCCGTCGACCGAATGCCTTCTGATTCGCCAAACCGATCCACATAGTCGGCCTCAACCTGAACTTGCGGCAACAGCGCGCCGCGGATTCGGTCGACGTTAAAGCGGGCCGCCTGCTCATTGTAGAGAGCGCCGACAACGTTGGGGTTTTCCTGGGTCGCGATACCGACGGCTTCATCCTGGGAACCGGGCAGCATGGCTGTCTTCAACGATGGCTCTACCAGTCCGGTGGCGGGCAGGCCCACAGTCCGCTCGAAGCCCGCGCGGCTGGTTTGAAGGTTGGCGCGGGCTTGATCGAGTTGCGCCAATGCATCGGCGCGGCGCGCCTCCGACTGGGCGACATCGGTGCGCGTCACCTCGCCGACGGCGAAGCGATCTTGTGTGGCCTGCAGTTCTTCTGAGAGAACCTTCAGGTTGTTTTCGTTCAGGCGAATGATCGCCTGATCACGGACGACATCCATAAACGCGGTGACGGCCTCGAGAAGAATTTCCTGCTCGACGGCGCGCAACGCTTCGCGGCCTGACCGCACGAGCGATTCGGCCTGGCTGACCGCGTTTGTTACCTGGAAGCCTCGGAAAACGGGCTGAGTTAAGCTGACACCGTAGCCGCGCGGCTTGCGTTCGTCGGTGGTGCCTGGGTTGGTATTCGTCGAGCGATAGCCGTAGTCGGCCGTAGCGCCAATGTCAGGGCGATACCCCGATTGGGCGATCGGAACCTCTTCATCGGTGGCGCGTAGGCGCGCGCGCTCTGCATCGATGCGGGGGCTATATTCATAGGCCGAGGCCAGGGCTTGATCGAGTGTCAGAGCGATCGAGGGCGTTGACATGACAAAGCTTGCCGCCGCTGCCGAGGCAACGAAAACCGGAAGCTGCCACGTCAGACGACGCGCGCTCGTACGCGGCTTAGGCCTCTTCAAGAAATGCTCCCCTCGTTCCGCAGCGCGGCCTAAAATGCTTTCAGCGGGGCTAGGCTCATGTCCCCACCGACCTCACCTCTTTGGATTTGTCGACGCCAACAGGACTAAATTGATTCTCTGCAACGTGCCGATTTTTTACACTAAATTAGCTATTCGTAGCAGTGCCCCCATCGAATTGTGATGGCAGCGTGACCTCGATCCCACACCCGGACCCGACGTCACATATGCTCGGCAAAGCTGAACGGGATCGTTCGGTTGTCCGCCCTACGACGTCAGAACACGAACTTCTGAACCGGTTCGAACCCGGGCAGGTAGGGAGCTGCGGCGTCGAAGCCATCGCTTTCGGACACGGCCGATCCGTTGCGCTGCCAGACGAGAGCACGGCTGGTGCGGCCGTCGGACAAAATCGCGACGAGACGGCCGCCGTCCTTGAGTTGACCTAACACTGCTTCCGGGACGTTGGCGACCGCGCCCTCGATGATGATGGCGTCGAAGGGGCCCTCGGCCGGGTAGCCCGCCGTTAGATCGCCTTGGACCATGGCCACCGTGTCCACGCTAAGGGACTGCAAGATCCGGGTTGCCTCTTGGACCAGGGCCGCGTCGCGCTCAAGGGCAACAACGGTTTGAGCGAGCTGGGCGAGAATGGCCGACGAGTAGCCCGTGCCGCAGCCGATATCGAGAACGATGGCGTTCGGCTCGATCGAGGCCAGTTGCAGAAGCTTGGCGAAGGTTCGGGGCGCCAGTAGAACCCGGCCTGTGCTGGTCTGGCCGGGTACATCCAACGGTAGATCGGTGTCGAGGTAGGCGAGACTGCGGCGAGCGGCCGACACGAAGGCCTCACGGGGAACCGCTTTCATGGCGCGCGGGATACGCCGATCCGTCACGTCGCTCGGCCGAACCTGGGATTCGACCATGTTGAGGCGCTGCAGCGATAGATCGGACATGTGGTGTTTCCATTGCCGGATGCCGGGGGACAATAGGCCGACGATCTCTCCTGCCCCATACCGCAAAATGCCCTATCCGACCAAGGTCGTCCCTTCGGTTAGGAACTCTTTTGTAATCACGGCCGCGTCCCTTGTGCGCCGTTCGCCTCCCGTGCTAGTCACCCCCACCGGTTAGTAACCCTGCCATCGCGCGGCGGCCGTCTTCCGGATCAGAGGCCACGTGGCGGAGTGGTGACGCAGCGGACTGCAAATCCGCGTACCCCGGTTCAATTCCGGGCGTGGCCTCCAAACTCAT
>JALHQM010000110.1 GCA_022841965.1 Hyphomicrobium sp.
AAGATTCCCACGTGTTACTCACCCGTCTGCCACTCTCCTTGCGGAGCGTTCGACTTGCATGTGTTAGGCCTGCCGCCAGCGTTCGTTCTGAGCCAGGATCAAACTCTCAAGTTGAAAGTCTGATTTCTGGATCGGCTTGGAGGTATCTCCAAGGATATTACTGCGTCACGGGCACCTTCACACAATACGCTTCCATTGCTGGCCGCGCATTATGGTGATGGTATTTTGAAACGCAGATATCGCCAGAGTATCTGTCGACCTTGAACCCGTGAGGGCTCGAGATCTCGCCAGGACTCCGCCGCCTGCGTTTCTCTTTCTTCCGTTTTCAAATTTCAAAGAACAAGACCAGCGACAGAAACTCGAGCCAATCTTGGTAGATTGGCTTTGAGACAACAGGGCTCCTTCCGGGTAGTCCCGGCAGAGAACCGAGGGTTCAAGAAGAGCAATGCCCATCGCGGGCCGGCGAAGCACCGTGGCGCCCCGACAAGGACCGAATAAATACAAACCCTGGCCCGGTGTCAACAACCGAATTTAAAAAATCTTCGCATTTGCGGCTGGATGTAGCTATGCCGCTGTTTTCGCTTGTTTTTCATGGTTATCCACATCGCTCGAAAATCGACAGTTTGGCGCGCGGTGGGACCGCAGACCGGGTTGAGATGAGGGCAGATTGCGAAATTCAAGGGCTCTAAGGGCTGGAAAGACCGTTGGTGCAGGGGTGCAGCCGCGAAATGCTGCGGTGGCGGTCATTGGTCTTCGGCGCTGCACAATTCCGGCTTGAGGGATGCCTTTAGGGTGTCTCAACCGGCCCCAACCCGGCGGCCCGCCACAAAAGAGCCCGACAAATCAGTCGATTTGGTTGACCGCGGGCCCGCGAACAGCGGACAGTCTGCGCACGTCGTGAGCCAAGGCCAAGGGGCTGGCTTATTGCGGCGGGTTCGGGCGGCCATTTGGCCGTGCGTTGCTCGCGATCGGGGATCTCATCGGGGAACGAGGGGACGGGGTTTGGTTCACCACCTCAGACATCGGCCGCGTTCGCGCCCGGGGCTTCGCCCGGTTCGCGCCCGCTCGTCTGATCACCCCAATGGGTTGCCCCACCTTTACCGTGGCTCACGGGGACGCGGAGCTCGCGCTGACGTTTATGCTGCCGATCATGCGGACAGCCGCCAAAGCGGGCGCTTTCGTTGGCTGCTCAGCACTGTTCTCGCGGCGACAGTTGGAGCCGTGGCCATCATCGTCGTGATTTACGGTTCGACCGACCCGCGGGATGTCGCCGAAGGGCGCATGCCAACGCTCGACAGGTTGCGGATGGATGCTGCGATGGCGCCGATGCCCGCCCCACACCGTCCGGATGATGGATTGAACTGGGCGGTTGCGAAAACGGACCGGCTGCAGATCACAACGGGCGCGACGTCGACGCGCTATATCATCCACGAGACGCTCAAGCAGCGGCGTAACGGCCGCGAGTACATCTATGCAAAGCCTTACGTCCGCATCGTTTCGCGGCTGGCGCCGGTGCCAGCGAACTATACGGATGTGATTCCGCCCTTTAATCCGCTCAAGCTCTACGCCGACAACAAACCTGTTTCGAGCAATCGCGAAGACGAAACGATTGCACTGAACCGCGATGTGAATGTGCGCGTCGTGGAATTGCTCGGCGGATTTCTGCCTGGCGAAGACGGACAGGAAATGGACGGTGGCGAGGTCGACGATCTCGTGCAGCGCGCGAGCCTGGACGTCAGCGCCGATAGCGCACAAGCGGAATTGCCATTGGTCGAGGCGGGTGCGGACGTGCCGTCTGCGGCTGAGCTGCAGGTAGACCCAAACACCACCAATCTTGCCAAGACCGTCATCGAAGCGGACGAGCCCGAGGAGGAACTCGAGGGCACGACGACGCGCGTGGTCAAGGTCGGGCCGCGCGATACGCTCGCGAAGATCCTGGCGGCAACAGGGGCCGAGACGTGGGTCGTGCGTGAAATTCTGGCGTCTGCGGAAACGATTTTCCGGGATGAGAATTTGAAAGCGGGCCAAGAGGTCCACATCACGCTCATTCCGTCGCTGGACGACGCCAGCAAGTTCGAACCGACCCGGCTTTCCGTGTTCGGCGACGGGCACGATCATTTCGTGACAGTGAGCCGGAGCGCGGGCGGTGACTTCATTGCAAGTGCGACGCCGCCGGAACAGAAGATCATTCCTGAGCGGCTGGCGTCGGCGGAAAGCGGGTTGAGCGCGACGCTGTATGCGAGCCTCTATCATGCCAGCCTCGTGCAGCAGGTGCCCAGCGAAACCATTCAGCAGGTGCTGCGCGTGCATGCATCGGAAACAGACTTCCGGCGCCGGCTTCGCGCCGACGACACCGCGGAATTCTTTTTCGATTTGAAGCAAGATAACGGTGCGGAGGGACCACCGGGCGAACTGCTGTACACCGCCATCACGACGGGTGGTGAAGCGTCGAGCTACTTCCGGTTCCGTTCTGCCGATGGGGAGGTCGATTACTACGACAAGGATGGCAACAACTCGCGCAAGTTTCTTATGCGCAAGCCCATCCGCGGCGACCTGCGTCTGACATCGGGGTTCGGCTTGCGCCACCATCCACTTTTAGGCGTGCGCAAAATGCACACCGGCGTCGACTGGGCGGCTCCCGTCGGTACGCCGATTTTGGCAGCCGGCACGGGCACTGTCGAAGAGGCGCGGCACAAGGGCTACAACGGAAACTACGTGCGCATCCGGCACGCCAACGGGTATCAGACCGCCTACAGCCACATGTCGCGCATCGCGGCGGGCATGCAGCCTGGGTTGAAGGTGCGGCAGGGACAAGTGATCGGCTACGTCGGTTCGACGGGTTTGTCGTCGGGCCCGCATTTGCACTACGAGGTGCTGATCAACACGCGCTTCGTCGATCCGACATCGATCCAGGTGCCGCGCGAACGCAAGCTTACGGGCAAAGATCTCGCCGACTTCCAGCGCGAGCGGGCGCGGATCGAAGAGCTTATGCGCCGCGCACCGGTGATGACCGCCAGCCGCTAATCCCACTGGATCAGCCTCGTTCGCAGCACTTCATTCGGTATATTCAGGTTCCGGTAACTGTCTGACATGGACAAACTCTATTGCCCCTTGAACTATGTTCATGATCGTGTATATTCGGATTTGAACATTGTTCATAGATGGAGTTTTTCGCCATGATCGACCGCCTTGCGCGCCTGCTTCTCGGACCTGTTGCGTTTGGTGCACCACGGTTGGCGCCGGATATCGACGGGTTGTCCGCGCCCGGCCGGCCGCCGCAATGGACGAGCCGCGACGAACAAAAATGCCGTTCAATCAAGGTGAAACCAGTGTTTGTTGAGCCGTTCTTTAACCATGTTGCGGACGATACTCATCGGCCGTTCGCGGCCTGACGCAAACGCCCTTCAGCCTCCTTAGCGCCCCCCCCCCCCCCTTAGGACCTCTGCTCATGTTCCCCGACCTCTTGAAGACCCGCCGTTTCGCCGGCTTGTTCTGGTGCCAGTTTCTTTCGGCGCTGAACGACAACTTCGTGAAGAACGCGCTCGTGATCTTGATCTTGTTCAAGATCGGAGAAGCGGAGGGCGCTTCGCTCGTCGCGCTCGCGGGGGCGGTTCTGGTGGCGCCATTCTTCTTCCTGTCAGCACTCGGAGGCGAGTGGGCGGATAAATACGACAAGGCGGAACTGGCGGAGTGGTTGAAGCGGTTCGAGATCCCGATCGCCGTGGTGGCGGCCGCGGGCTTCTGGTTCAACTCGGTGCCGGTGCTGTTTGTGGCGCTCGCTGGCTTCGGCGTGATGGCGGCGCTGTTCGGGCCGATCAAGTACGGCATCCTGCCGAGCATTCTCGACAAAAAGGAGATCTCGGCCGGTAACGCGCTCGTTGAGAGCGCGACGTTTGCCGCGATCCTGATCGGCACGATTGCCGGCGGCCTGATGGTGCATCCTGAAGGGACGGCGTGGGAGTTGCCGGTTGCCGTCGTCGTGCTCTCGGTATTGTGCTGGGTGGCGGCGCGATTCATTCCAAAGACGGGTGCAGCCGCGCCCGATCTCGTCATCACAAAAAACCCGCTGACGTCGACGTTCGCGCTGATCAACGAGTTGCGCGAAGATCGCCGGTTGTGGACCGGCGGAATGATCACGAGCTGGTTCTGGCTGGTGGGCGCGGTGGCGCTGTCACTGCTGCCGGTGATGTTCAAGGACGGACTGAACGGCACGCAAGGCGTCATTACCCTCGGCCTCCTCGTGTTCACGGTCGGCATTGCGTTTGGTTCATTCCTTGCCGCGACGGCCAGCAAAATGCGGCCCAACATGGCTCTCGTGCCTGTGGGCGCGTTCCTGATGGCGCTGGCGTGCCTCGATCTCGCCTGGACAGCGTCGGGTCTCGTGCGCGCGGCGGAACCGCTCGGCGTTGACGGGTTTCTTGCGAGCTTCACGGGGCTGCGTTTGGCGATGGGGCTGTTTGTTCTGTCGCTGGCCGGTGGTCTCTTTATCGTGCCGGCGTTCGCGGCGGTGCAGCTGTGGGCGCGGGATGATCACAAGGCGCGTGTGGTGGCGGCGTGCAACGTGTTGTCAGCCGGGTTCATGGTCGGCGCGAGCCTCATTCTGGCAGCGTTGCAGTGGGCGGGATTTTCGACTGCGAGCCTGTTCCTGATCTTGGGGCTGGCGAACCTCGTTGTGCTCGGGCTCGTGTTGAAGGCGTGGGGCCGGCATGGGCTGAAAGATCTCGCCATGTTCCTCTTCAAGACGTTTCTGCGGCTCGAGGTGAAGGGCATGGAAAACCTGCCGGAGGCTGGCACGCGCGCCATCATCGCGCCGAACCACGTCAGTTTCCTTGATGCGGCTCTCATGCATTCGATCATGCCGGACTTTGCCTCGTATGCGATCGATACTGGCATTGCGGAGCGCTGGTGGGTGAAGCCGTTTTTGAAATTGGCCAAGGTTCATCCCATCGATCCGACCAAGCCGCTCTCGACGCGCCATCTCATCAATGACGTGAAGGGTGGCGATACGCTCGTCATCTTCCCGGAAGGGCGTCTCACGACGACGGGCGGGTTGATGAAGGTCTATGACGGCACGGCGATGATTGCCGACAAGGCGGACGCGATTGTCGTGCCGGTGCGCATCGATGGGTTGGAGCGGTCGCACTTTGGATATTTGAACCGGTACCAAACGAAGAAGGCGTGGTTCGCGAAGACGACGGTGACGATCCTGCCGCCGGTGAAGCTGCCGGTCGACCAGACCATGCGCGGCAAGGCGCGGCGGCAGGCTGCTGGTGCAGCGCTGCAGGACATCATGGTCAACACGGCCGTGCTGACGGCGAACCTCGATCAGACGCTGTTCTCCGCACTCGTCGAAGCGAAGGCCGCGCGTGATACGGGCAAGCCCGCCATCGAAGACGCGCTCGGCACGAAGCTCTCGTACAAGAAGCTCATCGTCGGCGCGCAGGTGTTGGGCGCCAAGATCGCGCCGCTGGCGCCGGAAGGGGCCGCCGTCGGTGTTCTGTTGCCGAATGCGGCGGGCGTGGCGGTGACGTTCTTTGCGTTGCAGTCGATCGGGCGCGTGGCCGCGATGCTGAACTTCTCGGCTGGCGCGCAGAACATGATCTACGCCTGTCAGGCGGCGAAGGTGGATGTGGTTCTGACCTCGCGCGCGTTCGTGGAGAAGGCGAAGCTCGGCGAGGCGGTGGAGAAACTCTCGTCCGTTGTGAAGATCGTCTACCTGGAAGACGTGAAGGGCACGATCGGGACGAAGGACAAGATCGCAGGTCTGTGGCAGGGCTCAAAGCCGCAGGTGATGCGCAAGCCGGATGATCCGGCTGCCATTCTATTTACGTCGGGCTCGGAAGGCACGCCGAAGGGTGTGGTGCTCAGCCACAAGAACCTGCTGGCGAACGCGTTCCAGTGTCTGCATCGCATTGCGGTGAACGGGCAGGACAAGGTGTTCAACGTGATGCCGGTGTTCCATTCGTTCGGGCTGACGGGCGGTCTCGTGATGCCGCTGATCGGCGGCGTGCCGGTTTATCTTTACCCTTCGCCGCTGCACTATCGCATCGTGCCGGAACTCGTTTACGGCTCGAACTCCACGATCATGTTTGGCAC
>JALHQM010000111.1 GCA_022841965.1 Hyphomicrobium sp.
AATGAAGAAGCAACCCAAAGAAAAGAAGGCCCCGACGCACGGCATTTACGTGGTGCAGGGCGACGGCGACAACGCTCGCTGGATCAAGATCGGCGCCGCCTGGCAAAACAGAGACGGCAAAGGCTTGTCCCTAATGCTCGATGCTCTGCCCCTGACCAATAAAGTCGTGGTCCGCGAGTTCTCAGAGAAGGACGCAGAAGACAAAGGGGCTCAGCAATGAACCCCTTCACCACCATGCCCCGCCGGCTTGCTGCCGACCCCTACGAGGCCCGTATCGAAAATACGATCCTGCGCGCCAACGATCTCTACGATCTCGATGGTGAAACCGCCTTCCGCTGCCGTGACGGCCGCGTCGAGACCGGACACTTCGCACTGTTCGAAGAGGAGGTGGGCTCTTGAGCGGCGAAACTCTTTCCACGGTCGCCGAGAAACGGCCGATCGAGCATCATGCGATCGTCTGGCACGGCATCGCGGCCACCGTCGTCTACACGCCGGATTACCACTCGACGCCGGGCAGTGCGTTTCACCATTGCCACGTGGAGGTCATTACCGAACCACGGAAGCCGCTTCCGATCAGCGAGACCGGCTACCGGTCTCTCTTTATACACGGCGGAGAAGTCGAAAATGCCGGCGGCGCGGCCTCGTTCGCAATGCGCTGGCTGGACGCCGCATCGAAATCCCCTGAATGGCGAGCTGCTGTCGCCGCGTCACGTCAGGGGAGCCTGTTCTAGTCGATCAGGGCAGCGGCAGCTTGCCGCTGCCCTGACTGGTGACTTCGGACCGTGGTGAGACTTTCACGCATCTCGCGCAGGGCGATCGTCAGCTGCACAGCGGCGAGCCGCGCCGCTGGCTCGCTTAAGCCATGCGAGAGCATCACTGTCCCGCCCCAGGTCGTAAACATCGCGACGCCTGCGCCCAGCTCCGTCTTAGTCACTTCGATGGATGCGATATGGGCGTGGTCCTTAATGCTGCCGACCACGTCGAGCCAATTCACCCATCCGCCACGGTTGCTGATTTGGCCACTGCGCTCGAAACCGATGCCACGACTGACGCTTCCAAGGACTGCGCATGCGCCTACGCAGCCCATCAGCGCCAGCCCCACCATCGCCGTGAATTCTGTCGGCGTGTGGGGATCCGCGAGACACATCAGCCAGTAAAATGCGAGCAGGAAGCCCGCCGTCCCGAAAATCTCGAAGACCCACATCACCGGCTCAGTCCACGTGAATCCAGCAGCCGTCAGCATACCGCTTTCGTCGCGTTCGCGGATGACTGGATGGTCGAATAGGCGGTTGCGGAGCTTATGTATCACGGCTCAATCGCTCCATGTAAATGGGCGGACGCCCGGGCACGAGGATCAACTGCCGGTTGCTCTCGCGGGAAAAATGACGCGTGATCTCGTTCGCATCGAGCAGGCGCACGCTGCGCAACTGCTCGCGCACGCCAGGATCGCCGTGTCCCATGGCTTGCGCCGACAGCCTCACGGCTTGTCGCTCGATGACCTGAGTGGAACCGAGTAACTTTGACAAGTGCTCGGTGGTGGTCACGTCAGCGTTGCCGAATGCCTGGATAACTCCGGCATTGCCAAGAAACGTCTCCCAGCTTTTAGGGTAATGCGTTTGCAGCTGCGTCAGATCCTGCAGCACCGACCAGAGCTTGACGCCGAAGCCGGCCATGAGGCCGGCCGCCGTCTCGATCGAGCGCATGTGCCCGAGCGAGGGGAACTCTTCGAGCATGAACCATACCGGCAACTGGCCGCGCGGCACAGGCGTTCGCTCCATCGCCGCCAGTGCTTGCTGGATGACCAATCGCATCCATCGGTAATGCGTGCCCATGCGCATGCCGGGCAACACGAGGTAAATCGTCGTCCGGCCCGCCGCGAGATCGCGGAGCCGGAAATCCGATCGCTCGGTGATGCCCACGATATCGTCGAGCGGGGCCGTCTGCTCCTGCGTGGTTGAGAGGATGCCCTGCAACTCTCGTCCGCCCGACTCTAGCTTGCCTAAGAACGAAGCGCCGATATTGGCGATGATGCCGTCAAAGGCGCTCGAACCGGCCATGTCGGTAAAAAGCGCATCAAGGTCTGCGGGGGTGCCGTTTAGTCTTTTGCGCACTTCCCGGATGGTTACGACGCTTCCGTCCGTGGATAGCAAGTGCAGCGCAATGCCGCGCACGAGGTTCTTCGCGCTGTCGGTCCAGTGCGGGTCCTTGTTGTTGGAAATAATCAGTGCGTCCGCTAGCTGCGCTGCGTCCGCCGCTACATGCTCGCGTCGTCCCTGCCCCAATTCGTCAAACGGATTGTGGCTGGCGGTCGGCGCGCCTGTCTCGCCAAAAGGATCGAGAATGTGAACCGTCTGGCCCATGCGGATTCGCTGCGCCGCTGTCGCGCGCGCTAGCTCACCCTTGGGATCAAGCACCAATGCGGAGCCCGGATAGCGCAACAGGTTCGGGATGAGTACCGTGGACGACTTGCCGGCGCGGTTGCCCGCCACCGTCACTGTGTGCCGGTCATCGTCGCGACCGAGCATTCTGCCTTGCCAATGACCGAGAAGCAGCTTGCCCGGGCCCCAGTCCCAGTTCGGGCCGAGGTCCCAAGGATGACCCCACCTGGCAGATGCGCCGACTTCGTGGCGGCCCGCGATGCCGGAGCCTCGCGGCGGAAATTCTGTTTCGTGACTCATGAGGCCTCCTGATTGGAAGCTTCCCATTAATAGCGGTTCGCGCGTCTGATCAAGAAGCCGGAAATTCCTCGCCGCTCGTTCACGCACGGCCAAGTTCGCTCATGTGCGCATGGGAAATATTTTATTCCTCGACGGAGTGAGCGCGCCGTGGCGCGGAACGCTACGCAAGTTGGGGCGTGCCGCCCCCGCGCATCAACAGCCGCACCCGCAAGGGGTTTTGGCTCCCCCACCCGCTTACGCGGGCGGTCCCCCCAAAAAAGTTGCAAGCAACTTTGGGGCTATTGACCCGCTCCCCCGCTCATTGCCGCGTGGCTAGTCAAAGTTGCGGAAACGCAACTTTGCTAAAACCAACAAAAGGAGTTTTTATGTCTTTCTTTGAACGCAAACAAGCAACCGAAACGGTCGAGCTGGATGATGTCTACGACCTCGCCAACCCCATTCCGAGTGCGATCGTCGTCACCTTTTCCATCGTCGAGAGCAAGCTTGACGCCAGCCAGCACTGGGCCCGTCAGGCACACGATGCCCTGAAAGCGGGGGACCTTCAAAAGTGGAACGGCTTTCTTTGCCTCGCCAAGAAATCGGCTGAACAAGCAGTCGCATTGATGGAGAGTGCCGACCTCCTGCATGAGGAAATCCTGAACCAGCAATAAAGTCTGCAGGCCCGCGGGCCCTACGGCGGCGGGCCCTGTTGCTGTGCCAAGTCACACATCCTTTTGTTCGACCTGAAAAGCCCATCCTTCTGCCCCGACCCACCTCATCGCTTCGCTGGACGCGGGCTAGCGGAGGTCAAGGCCGTCAGCGGTTGCAAGCGGTGGCCGAGCCGCAGGGATCCGTGCGCGTGCAACGCGCATGGGTGGGCGCAGGCCAGCCTTGACCGAAGCGACCGCGACGGCACGCTCGATGAAAGTCGGGATTAGAAACTATGAGGCGGCAGCAAATTTATTTTTGCGCCAAATGTTCCACGAAATTCGCGGGCGATTCCTAATGTGCTTCCATGTTCTGTAAATGCTGGATTTGCGCGATATTATGAAAGCGGTTTATGAAAGTTGGGAATAACTAAACGCAGCCTATGTGGAGCGAGCGAGTGAAGCACATAGCCTAAAGCGCGGAGGAGCGAGATGTGGATTTGATATCGATATTACGGCTTACGCCGATATCGATATCAAATCCCACTCGCCGGGGAGAGTGCTCCGCACTCCCCTGGACCCCTCCGGTCAGGGCGCGCTATCCCGCGTGCCCCGAAGCCAACCTGATGAGGCGGCAAGTGCCAAAGCGACGGACGCACCCGAGAGGTGCCCGCACCAAAATGGTCGGCATTCGCATGACCGAAGATGACTACGCCCTCAAGGTCGCACAGGCACGCGAGCTTGGCCTGACACCCTCAGGGCTTTGCGAACGGCTGGTGCTGGAAGGCAAGGTCGAGATGAACGCTGGGCCATCCTACAAATTGATGGACCCGGCGCTGTTCACGGAGCTGCGGCGCATCGGCAACAACATCAACCAGATCGCGCACGCGGTGAACGGCAACCTGCCGCCCGACCAGATGATGGCGTGGCGCAGCATCCATGGCCTGCTGACCAACCTGCTCGCGGCCGAGCTTATCAAACAGAAAACCTCAGCCCTCAGAACGAGGACCGACGACGATGGTACCCCGCCTCCACAAGCGCGGGACGTCTTTCAAAGGAGCGTGCGGGTACATCCTGCACGACGCCCAGAAGACTTCCCGTGACCGCGTCCAATGGAGCGAAACACGCAACCTCATCTCGCAGGCCGACGACGCCTGGTTCGAGATGTTCGCGACAACGCGCGATCAGGCCGAGCTGAAACGGCAATCGGGCCATGACGGCCGCGGCCGCAAGAACGAAAAACCTGTCCTGCATCTTTCCCTATCCTGGGCCATTGGTGAGAACCCAACACCGCAGCACATGCTGGAAACCGCGCGAACCGCGCTGAACGCTATCGGACTTGGAGACCATCAAGCCCTGATCGCGGCCCACAACGACAAGGACCATCCGCACGTACACATGGTCGTCAATTCGATCCATCCGGTCACCGGGATGACCGCCCCGCTCAAATACACAAAGGAGCGTTTATCCCGCTGGGCAGAGGCTTACGAACGCGAGCACGGCATCCATTGCGATCAACGCATCATTAACAACGAGGACCGGCAACGCGAGTCCAACCAAAATGAAGCCCGGCACGTGACCGCTGAGGAGATGATGCGGCTGACGCAGCCTGCTTCTAGCGAATCGCAGAAGGTTCAGGGGCAGGCTTCCGCAAAAACGGCGAGATCACCTTCGCCCCACAGAAAGCGCCATTTCGCTACGACAGAAGTAATTCAACGTATGAAGCGCTATCGAGCCGAGTACGATCATCGGCATATGGTTGAACGGGACGTAACATCGGTACGTCAACGCCAGGAATTTGCCGAGCTGGCCGAGAAAATAAAGCAGGCCACCGCTGTCGCGCAGAACTATGTGGAGCAGAAATACAAGCCGCGGTGGCGGGAGCTTTATGCGGAGCAGCGCAAAGAGTCGCAACAGGTCATGAAAGGCTGCGACCACGTCTTCGAGCGGGCCGTTTTTGTATTCCTCAACAGCGACCGACTCGGCGGCAGCAAAAAGCTGTCGCTGCGGAATAAGATCCAGATGATCTGTTCACCCGCGAAACTCATGAGGGCGGTCGGCAACATGCACGCCCGTGAGCGCAAACATCTGGGTCAGATTGAAAGAGCTGAAACCGCAGAGCGAGCGGAACGCGCCTGGACACACCATCAACCGCGCTTCGATGCCTTGCGCGAGCGACACTTGGCCGAGCGCGTGGTTCAGCGATCGAAGCAGGCGTACAGGGCCCGGGACGGCATAAGTTACCTGCGCGCCAGAAACGAGCTAACCCTTGAGCACAGGCATGGCCGCCCGTCCCGATCGGCCGCCGACGCGCCAGCCAACGAGAACGATCAAGCTTACGTCGACCGCATCAGGGCCGAAATGACGGCGTTCTATGATCGCAACCGCCGGCCTGAACATACAACGCGGTCCGGCCCGGCTGAGCCAAGTCCTGTTCCGGAACCGCAATCCAAACTCCGCTCTGACTTCGACGTCGCTGCTTCTGCCGATGCGAACGCTACTGAGAACCGCGCCGATGATATCAAGCGGCAGATGGCGGAATGGCGGAGCCGGAATCAGAGTCGGGATTTCGGCCGCGAGCTTTAAAATCGCCATCATGACTCGCGCGCAGGCGAACATGCACGGACATGCCCGCACCAGCTTTCCTGCGTGAACCCTGCGTGAACGGGAAGTTTTGGGTTTTTGGTCTGGCGAGTAAGTGACTGTTTTATTTGGTGGAGCCGATCGGGATCGAACCGACGACCTCTGCAGTGCGATTGCA
>JALHQM010000112.1 GCA_022841965.1 Hyphomicrobium sp.
CATCATCTGCTGGTTCTGCTGGCCCTGCTGGCGCGCCATACGACCCGACTGCAGTTGCTCCATCAGATCGCGAAGCTGGCTCAGCATCTGCTGGGCGTTTTCGCGCGAACCTTGGCGCGCCATGTTCTCGATGTCGCGCATCATACGCTCGAGATCACGCTGGCTGATCATCTTATCCGGCGACATACCCGGCGGCATCTGCTGCGGCGGCTGCCCCTCTGCCTGACGGGCGAGTTGCTGCATGAACTCGTTGAGCGCCTGACGCAGCTCATCCATGAGCCGCTTGATCTCTTCGTCCGAAGCGCCGTCCTGGAGCGCCTTCGCGAGGTTCTCCTGGGCTTCGCGCATCCGCCGCTCGGCTTCCGACAAATTGCCGTCCTCAAGGCGCAGCGCCACATGCCAGAGCTGATCGACGACACTCTTCATGCCGGCGCGCGTTCGGTCACGCACCAGTCGCCAGTAGGCCGAGCGCAGGCCGAGATAGGCGTGGCGATCGGGGAAGAAGCCGTCCGGCTCCACCGCCAGCGCATCGAGGCCGATGATGACCTGATCGCGATTGCGCGGATCCTCAATCAGGTTGCGGCGCTGCTCGACGATCGCGCGCGCGATGGGGTTCTCGAAGCGACGTTGCGGGAGAATGAATTCGACAGGTGTGCTCTTGCCGACCTGCCCGGCCTGATCCTTGGCGGACAGCACCATGCGCACGCGCAACCCCGCCCAAGGATGACCGGACAGCTCGTGGTAGCTCGAGCCCTCGGCTTGCTTGGCGTTGACGCGAGGAAGCCGCAACGTCAGCACGGGTGGCTTCTCGAGCGGCGGGCGGGCACCCTTCTTTTTCGGGCGTGCCCAACTCGTGGCTGGGTCGCCGGCTTTCGGCGGCACGCGAGTGATGCGGGCGTCGGCGCTGGCGATACCGTAATCGTCTTCGACCTTGAAGGTCAGCTTGAGGGCGCCGCGCGGCATCCGCTCGGGATCCTTGACGAGACTGATCTTCGGCGCCTCGTCAGGAATGATACTGAACACCCATTGCGGTTCGCCCGAAACGCCGCGCGCGCGCACCGTCACCGGGCGCATCAGCTCCAGGCGGATTTCGGCGACTTCACTTGCGGTGGTGAGTCCGGGCGGAAGCTGCGGTTTCTTCGGGGTGAGAATCTCGACTTTGCCGGCGTCGTCGGTAACTTCGAGCGTCATCGCCGATGCACGTTCGCCACTCGAGCGGACGACGAGAGCGCTTCGAGCTGGCGCTTCGACAGTCGGCCCCTCACCCACGGGCACGGGCGCGCTCGAACGCGAGCCGTCAACGAGCATGATCGGCGGACGCGCGGTGTATGGCGGTGGCGTCACCCAGGCGTCGAGCCTCGCGGTGCTGACGGCAGTCGCCGGTACACCGAAGCGGAATGCCTGTCCGAGACGGTCGGCGATACTGTCTCCGGCGGCGGCGGCAAGCACGCCGACGCCCATCAGCAGCACCGCGCGCAGCGCCCAGGGATCAACGCGATCGGCACGCGGTGACGGTGTGCCGACACGGAGCTTGGCGAGCGTCGCGGCGAGGCGTTCGCGATGCGCCTGCCATAGGGCTTGTGTCGGACCGGCGGTATCAGGAGCGGTGAGCGTATCCTCATACGATGAGGCGGGGCGATGGGGCACAGCCGAACGGCGCTCGATACGGCGCAAGGCTTCATCGCGGGTGGGGAACGGCGTGCGGACCATCCACACGAGCGCCGCAAGTGCAGCGACCGCAAAGAGACCGAGCAGGCCGATATGTACAGCTTCCGGCAGACGCGGCCAGAGCCCTGCTAGCGAGACGATCAGGAACAATGCGGCGACGGCGAGCAAAGCCCATGTCCGCGGCCACAGCCGTTCGAAGAGCTGAGCCCAGCGGCTGAGCCGAATTTTTCTTTCGAACTGCGCACCGGCAGCGGTTGCCGGCGTGGTCGTCACATCAGCCATTGGCGCACCTTGAACCTTGCGGAATTGGGGACCAACGTTTGGTTGGTCGGCTTGAAACCGCGACTGGCGCTCTTGCGTAACGGACGGGCGGAGTTGGATGTTCCACCACCCGCACGCGAGTCCTAACACGCTTCGCCTTTACCGCGGTGCAAAACGGCGCGGCATCCCGATCAATTTGCGGTCAACGCAAGCTGCGGGGACAGTGCGGCGGCTTCGTGGCCGGTCAGCTCCGCGGCGCCAGCCATGCCGGCACCCGGTCGAGGCCGATCAGATCCTCGAACGATGGCCGGGGGCGCACGACGGCCCACTCGGCCCCCCGGACCATGACCTCGGGCACCAGCAATCTCGAGTTGTAGGTCGACGACATGACCGCCCCATAGGCGCCGGCGGTCATCAGGGCGACGAGATCGCCGGGCTGGGCCTCCGGCAGCGTTCGCCCGGTCGCGAAGGTGTCGCCGCTTTCGCAAATAGGGCCGACGACGTCGTAAAGCTGCGTTCCGGCACCCTGAGCGGGCGCCACCACCGGCCAGATGTCGTGGAAGGCGTCGTACATGGCCGGGCGGATCAGGTCGTTCATGGCGGCGTCGACAACGAGAATAGTCTTGGCGGCGCGGGGGTTGAGCGTCAGTGCGCGTGTGACCAGGATACCGGCGTTGCCGACAATCAGCCGGCCCGGTTCGAAAGCCAATTCGACGTCGAGGCCCGCGAAAGTCCGCGTGACCATCTCGGCATAGGCGTGGATGAGATCGGGGCCGTGATCGACGGCCTCCTCCATCTCGTAGGGGATGCCGAGGCCGCCGCCGAGATCCAATCGCTCAACGCGATGCCCTTGACCGCCGAGCCGCTCCGTCAGCGCGCGCAATCGCGTGAACGCCGCCTGCAATTCGTCGAGGACGCGAATCTGGCTGCCGATGTGGACCGCGAGGCCCATCATACGGATTCCCGGGAGATTGGCGGCGACGGTGTAGAGCCGCTCCGCTTCGCTGAGACTGATGCCGAACTTATTGGCGTCGGAGCCGGTGGTGATCTTGGCGTGGCCGCCGGCACCGATGTCCGGATTGATGCGGAAAACCGCATCCTGCCGGCGGCCCTTGGCGGCAGCGATTCGCGACAGCGCGTGCAGCTCACCTTCGGTCTCGATGTTGATCTGGTGGAGGCCGACGTCGACGGCATGGGCAAGTTCTTGGTCGGCCTTGCCGACACCGGAGAAGACGATGGCATCAGCCGGAATACCGGCGGCCATCGCCTTGCGGATCTCGCCCTCCGAGACCGTGTCGGCACCTGCGCCGAGCCGCGCCAGTGTCTGGAGGACGGCGAGGTTGCTGTTGGCCTTCATCGCGAAGAAAACGCGGGACTTCGGCGCGCCGACGGCCTTTGCGAAAAGGTTGTAGTGCCGCTCGAGCGTGGCGGTGGAATAACAGTAGAAGGGCGTGCCGACCGCATCCGCGAGGGTGGTGACGTCGACGTCCTCGGCGTGGAGCCGACCGTCGCGGTAGGTGAAGTGATGCATGGGGCGGCCCAGGTGCGGTTCGGCGGGTGAGAAGAGTCACAGGAAAAAGCGCGCTTCGTCCGGCGGGACGGCGCACGCACCTGCAATTTCATGGATATGCAGCTAGCGGATCAGGCCGTCCAGGACGAAATCGCGGTGTTTGGGTTTCTCGACGGCCTCACCCGGCTGCTTGGTCGCCGAGGACAGGGCGCCCGAACCCGAGCTCTTGGCGCCGGGGCTGTCGAGCGCACCACGCACGCCGCATCCCGCCAGCGTCATAGCCAGCAGCGCCGCCACCGTGCCAACCCGTATCGACCGTCCGATCATGCCCATCCGCTCGGTGTCGCCACGGCTATATCCGCCGCGCAATTGCGCCTGGAATTCTTCGAGAAACCCCAGCGCACCGTCCATTTAGGCCTTCCCGGCATCCTTTTCCAACCGCTTTATCCAGCGTCGCGCCATTTTGCGGACGTTCTGTGGCGCGGTTCCCCCATAGCTGGTCCGACTGCGCACCGAGGCGTCCACGGAAAGGACGCTGAACACCTCTTTGGTGATCCGGGGTTCCACCGCCTGCATTTCGGCGAGCGACAGCTCCTCGAGGAGGCGCCCTTTCGTCTCCGCCCGCTTTACGATGGTTCCGGTCACATGGTGCGCCTCGCGGAACGGCAGCCCCAACGCCCGCACGAGCCAGTCAGCCAGGTCCGTGGCGGTCGAATACCCGCGCCCCGCGGCGGCCCGCATGGCCTCGGGCACCGGCTCCAAGTCTTCGATCATACCCCTCATGGCACCGACCGCGACGGCGAACGCACGCAACGCGTCGAAAGTGACTTCCTTGTCCTCCTGCATGTCCTTGGAATAGGTCAGCGGCAGGCCCTTCATCACCATCAGCAGGCCTTGGAACGCCCCGGCGATCCGGCCCACCTTGGCTCGGCACAGCTCTGCAGCGTCCGGATTGCGCTTCTGCGGCATGATCGACGAACCGGTCGTCCAGCGGTCGGACAGCCGGACGAAACCGAACTGCGGCGTCATCCAGATCACGATCTCCTCGGCGAGACGCGACAGGTGCATTGCCGAAATTGCCGCCGCGGCCAGCGATTCGAGCGCGAAATCGCGATCCGAGACGCCATCGAGCGAATTGGCTGTCGGCCGGTCGAAGCCAAGCGCGGTGGCCGTCGCGTCACGATCAATCGGGAAGGACGTGCCAGCCAGCGCGGCTGAACCGAGCGGACTTTCGTTGAGCCGCTGGCGCGCGTCGGCGAATCGGCCGCGATCGCGGCCGAGCATCTCGACGTAGGCGAGCAGATGGTGCCCGAAGGTCACTGGCTGGGCTGGCTGAAGATGCGTGAAGCCCGGCATTACGACGTCCGCGTGCGCCTCAGCCTTCTCGGCGAGCGCCCACTGCAGCTCCGCCAGCAGCCGATCGAACTGATCGACGTGATCGCGCACATACAGCCGGAAATCGAGCGCCACCTGGTCGTTGCGCGACCGTGCCGTGTGCAAGCGCCCGGCAGCGGGGCCAATCAGCTCGGCAAGCCGGCTCTCCACGTTCATGTGGATGTCTTCGAGCTTCACGGAGAATTCAAATTCGCCGCGCTCGATCTCTCCCCGAACTTGCTCCAGGCCCTTTAGGATCTCGCGCGCGTCAGCCTTGGAGATGATCCCCTGGCGCGCCAGCATTTCGGCGTGCGCCTTGGAGCCGGCGATATCCTGGGGCGCCATGGCCTTGTCGAAGCCGATCGACGCGTTAATCTCGACCATCAACTCGGCGGGTGACATTGCGAAGCGGCCACCCCACATCTTATTGGCATCGGAACGGGTCACGGCGGGCCTCTGCAGTGGAATGTGCCTGAGTAAGCGTAGATCCGAAATGCCTGAAGGACACTCATGACCAGCAAGCGCAGCGACAATCGAGCCGGCACAGCCGCGACCCCGGGATTGCCCCTCAAGGTCTATGCGGCGGTCGGCGCCTTCTTCGCCGTGATCGGATTTGGCGCGGTATACGTCGCCGCGGGGGGCACTGACAATCGTAAAGGCGACGCGCCGGCCGCAGCGACAGTCGTCGCGGCCCCATCGACACGCCCCGAAACCAATGCGGGCCCCTCGCAACCCGCCGTGGTGGCGCAGGCTACGACGCCGTCATCCACCCCACTTCCCGCCGGACCGGGTCGCAATCCGCTCAGTGTCGGCGAAATGGCCGCCTTCGTCTTCAAGCCGACCCCCGAGCCGCTGCCCAAGGTCACCTTCGTCGATGCTACCGGCAAGGAACGCACCCTCGACGACTGGAAGGGCAAGGTCGTCCTCCTCAACCTATGGGCGACCTGGTGCGCGCCCTGCCGCAAGGAAATGCCCGGCCTCGACCGCCTGCAGGGCGAACTCGGCTCCGACAAATTCGAAGTTGTCGCCGT
>JALHQM010000113.1 GCA_022841965.1 Hyphomicrobium sp.
GCGTAGTGGTTCCACTCCATCTGCTTCAGCTTGATGTACGCCGCTGAGAACTCCTCGCCCAGCGCCGCCTTCAAACCGGTATCCTTGTCGAATCCACGGATCGCATCGAGCATGTTCAGCGGCAAGCGCGGCGCGTCCTTCACCGTATGCCCCATCTGGTACATATCGATGTCATAGCGTGGCCCGGGATGCGCATTCGTGTCGATACCGTCGAGACCCGACGCCAAAATAACCGCCTGCAAGAGATACGGGTTCGCCGCCCCATCAGGGAGCCGAAGCTCAAACCGTCCCTTGCCCGGCACGCGCACCATGTGCGTGCGGTTGTTGCCCGTCCACGTCACGGTATTCGGGGACCACGTCGCGCCCGAAATCGTGCGCGGCGCGTTGATGCGCTTGTACGAGTTCACCGTCGGATTGGTGATCGCGGCCATTCCCTCGGCATGCTTCATGATCCCGCCGAGGAAGTTGTAGCCCTGCGACGACAGTCCCATCTCGTCCGTCTTATCGAGGAACATGTTGGTCGTGCCGCTCTTGTCCCACACCGACATGTGAACGTGGCAGCCGTTGCCGGTCAGGTTCATGAACGGCTTGGGCATGAACGTCGCGCGCAACCCATGCTTCTCCGCAATCGACTTCGTCATGAACTTGAAGAACGAATGCCGGTCCGCCGTGATCAGCGCATCGTCGAAATTCCAGTTCATCTCGAACTGACCGTTCGCATCCTCATGATCGTTTTGATAGGCGCCCCAGCCGAGTTCCAGCATGTAGTCGCAGATCTCCGAGATGACATCGTAGCGGCGCATCAGCGCCTGCTGATCGTAACAGGGCTTCGACGCAACATCCCGCCCGTCGGAAATTCCCGTGCCATCGGCGTTGGTGAGGAAGTACTCACACTCCACGCCGGTCTTCATATAGAGGCCCTTATCGGCGGCCCGCTTCTGCAGCTTCTTCAGAACGACACGCGGAGCCTGAGCAACGTGTTGATCGTCCATCACGCAGTCGGCGGCAACCCAAGCCACTTCCTTCTTCCACGGCAACTGGATCACAGCCGATGCATCAGGCATGGCGAACATGTCCGGATGCGCCGGCGTCATGTCGAGCCACGTCGCGAAACCGGCAAAGCCGGCGCCATCCCGCTCCATCTCGGCAATGGCCGCCGCCGGAACCAGCTTGGCGCGCTGCATACCGAACAGGTCGGTGAAGGAAATCATGAAGTATCGAATGCCCTTGTCTTTCGCCAAGGATGAGAGGTCTTGTGTCATGGCCGCTTCCTTCAGGTCTGCGATCGTTGGGTAGGAGTGCGCGTTTCTTTTTATCAGTGTGGCATACGTCAGTTTGGCAAAAAGAAAGGGCGGTTAGAAACCGCCCCCTCCATGTCCGGGAATCCAATTCGTTCCTGCGAGCGGCACGCGCGCCATGGCAGCCGCCTCGAGCGTGAGCGCGCACAGATCCTCAGGTTCGAGGTTGTGAACGTGATTGTGCCCGCACGCCCGTGCGATGGTCTGCACTTCCAGTGTCATCACCTTAAGGTAGTTCGCTAGACGCCGTCCCGCGCGCACCGGATCAAGGCGCTTAGCAAGCTCCGGATCCTGCGTGGTGATACCGGCGGGGCATCGCCCTTCGTGCCAGTCGTCGTAGGCGCCAGCCGTTGTGCCGAGCTTATTGTATTCGGCTTCCAGCGCCGGATCGTTATCGCCGAGTGCCACCAGCGCCGCCGACCCGATGGCCACCGCATCGGCGCCCAGCGCCAATGCCTTCGCCACATCCGCGCCGTTACGAATGCCGCCCGACACGATCAGCTGCACCTTGCGATGCATGCCCAGATCTTGCAGCGCCTGCACCGCCGGCCGGATGCACGCCAGTGTCGGCTGCCCCACATGTTCGATGAACACTTCCTGCGTTGCAGCCGTGCCGCCCTGCATGCCGTCGAGCACGATCACGTCCGCGCCAGCCTTCACCGACAGCGCCACGTCGTAATAAGGACGTGCGCCACCGATCTTGATGTAGATCGGCTTCTCCCAGTCGGTGATCTCGCGCAACTCTAAGATTTTAATTTCCAGATCGTCCGGGCCAGTCCAGTCCGGATGCCGGCACGCGGAGCGCTGGTCGATGCCCTTCGGCAGCGTGCGCATCTCGGCCACGCGGTCCGAAATTTTCTGGCCAAGCAACATGCCCCCGCCGCCGGGTTTCGCGCCCTGGCCAACGACCACTTCGATGCAGTCCGCTTTGCGCAAATCATCAGGATTCATGCCGTAACGCGACGGCAGATATTGATAGACGAGCGTCTTCGACTGCCCGCGCTCTTCCGGCGTCATGCCGCCGTCGCCCGTCGTCGTCGATGTTCCCGCAATCGTCGCCCCGCGCCCGAGCGCTTCTTTCGCCTGCGCCGACAGCGACCCGAAGCTCATGCCGGCAATCGTGATCGGCGTCTTTAATTCGATCGGCTTCTTAGCGAACCGTGTGCCCAGCACGACGCTCGTCGAGCACTTCTCGCGATAACCTTCCAGCGGATAACGCGACATGGACGCGCCAAGAAAAAGAAGATCGTCGAAATGCGGAACCTTCCGCTTCGCGCCACCCCCGCGAATATCGTAGATGCCCGTTTGAGCGGCGCGCCGGATTTCAGACAACGTGTAGTCGTCGAACGTGGCGGACTTACGCGGCGTGGTCGGCGGGTTATGATACGTCATCAATAGGCATCCGCGTTGTCGATGTTGAAGGTGTAAAGTTTGCGCGCCGAACCATAGCGCTTGAACTCGCTCGTCTTCACGTCCGTGATCCCGGCCTTATCGAGAAGTGTCGCCAAGTGCTGATGATGTTCGGGCCGCATTTCCTTCTCGATGCAGTCCGCACCGAGGCTCTTCACGCTCCCGCGCACGAACAGCTTCGCCTCGTAAATGGAATCGCCCAGTGCATCGCCAGCATTTCCGAGCACCACGAGATGCCCGCTCTGCGCCATGAAGGCCGACATATGCCCGATGTTCCCGCGCACGACGATATCGATGCCCTTCATCGAGATCCCGCAGCGCGACGCTGCATTTCCCTCAATGACAAGAAGGCCACCGCGCCCCGTCGCGCCCGCATACTGGCTCGCATCGCCCTTCACGACGACGCTGCCCGACATCATGTTTTCAGCGACCCCCGGACCCGCCGATCCGTGGATCGTGATCGTGGCTTTCTTGTTCATGCCGCCGCCGTAGTAGCCGACAGGACCGCGCACGGCGACTTTGATGGGCGCATCCACGCCGACCGCCACCGCGTGCTGCCCGCGCGGATTGAGAATTTCCCACTGGGCTTCGTTGGTTCCATCCGATTGCCGGTGCAGCTCGGAATTGAGCTCCCGCAGCGGCGTGACGGCCAGATCGATCGTGCGCATGCTTCACCGCTCCCAGAAATAAACGGTCGCCGGCTCGGGCTCCCAGATCTTCGCTTTATCGATGCCCGGCAGCCCGGCGAGCGCCCGATATTCCGAGCCGAACGCCACATACTGATCCGTCTCCGCCATCACCGCCGGCTTGCATGCGATCGGATCGCGGATCACCCCGAACCCGTTCTTGGTGCCGACAACGAACGTGAAGAACCCGTCGAGATCATCGAGGCTCTTTTCCAGCGCCTGGCCGAGGTTCATGCCCTGGTTCATGCGCCACGTGAGATAGGCAGCCGCGACTTCACTGTCATTCTCCGTCTCGAACGTCATGCCGTCGTGCTTCAATTTCCGCTTGAGACTATTGTGGTTCGACAGCGACCCATTGTGGACGAGACACTGATCCGCCCCCGTGGAAAACGGATGCGCGCCCATCGTCGTCACCGCGCTCTCGGTTGCCATGCGCGTGTGCCCGATCGCATGCGACCCGGACATCTCTTTCAAATGGAACTGCTCCGACACGTCCGTCGGCCAGCCCACTTCTTTGTAGATTTCGATTGTTTCGCCGGCGCTCATAATGCGCACGCCCGGATGGTTGGCCTTGATCGCCGCGCGCGCAGCGTCCGCCTTATCAGCAGGAACGGTGATCACCGCATGTGTCGACTTGCGGTCGAACTCCACAGGCACGCCAAGCGTTTTCGACAACGCTGCATCAAGCCCGGCGAAATCCTTGTCGGCATCCGCCGACTGCACCGTCAGCTTGGCTTTGCCGCTCTCCGGCGCGCCGTAGACGGCGAATCCAGCCGAGTCGGGCCCACGCTCGCACATCGTCGCCAGCATCTGCGCCGTCAACTCACCAAGCCGCGGCTCCAACGCCTTGTCCTTGATAAACAATCCCACGATCCCGCACATTGGGCGCGCCTCCTTGTCAGCGTCTGTTACAGAAAGCTATCAAGTTCCCCCGCAAATCTCAACTACCAAGAATACTTCTTTCCTGAGAGTAGAGATATGCCGGGGATCAACCCCGTCCGCGCTGCCAAAGTTCATAATGGGTACGCGCCACGCGGTAGGCGTCGGGAATGGAGATCGCCCACACGAAAAGTCCCAGGGCAGCGCGACCGACAAACGAATGATCCGGCGTCGTCGTATGCCAACTGATGGCCGCGAGAATGAGCGTGAACAGCGCAAATCCAAACCCACGCTGCGGTTGCCCGGCGAGCACATGTCCCCCGCCCGGCATCAGGATCGCGAGCAGCAGCACCATGTAAGGATGGGGCGGGGAGTTGCCCTTCACGCGGCGCGCTCCCCAATCGGCGTGGCCCGCTGGGCCGCAAGTGCAAGCGCATCGTCTAACGTCTGCACCAACAAGGCCCGCTCCACGTGAATTTCGTCAAATACGGCCTGCCGCAGCAGCAAGTGCTCGCCGCGTCGCCCCTCGGCGACTTGCCGGACAACCCGCGTTCCCCGCGGCGTGAGTGTAATTTCCTTGACGCGCGGATCGTCCAAAAGCGTCGTGACCACAGGCACCAACCGATGGCAAAGCGCCACCGCGCGCGCGCCGTTTCCGCGGATCAAAACGTCGAGCGGCAGTCCCGCCGGCGGTTCCACCCGCTCAGGCAAATTATGCGTAACAGCATAAAATTCATTCCCCGAATGGCGCGCAAGCAGCGAGAGCGACGGCGCCCCCGGCTGCGTATCGAGCACAGTTACCGATAGCCACAATTGCGGCAGCCGCCGCATCACCATCGTATCCGGAATGAGCTTCGCAACCACGGCGCGGCCGCCGGCCGTCCCCTCGAGCAAGGGAAATCCATCGCCGCCCGCAACCCATCGCTCATCATCAAGCACGCCACGGCAATCGTCGAAGAGTCCCCGCCGCGCAGCGACGGCCCGGCGATGATCGCGGATCGCGATGTTGGCAATCACCGCAGCGAAGGCGATGAGCCCGAAGAGGAATGCCGCCGTCATGGATCAGGTCTTCAACTAAAATACAAAGTGGGCTGCGGCGACGCTTGCGCCGCCGCAGCCCGGTGTCGTTCCCGGATTAGTAGTCGCCTTGCGGGCGCGGCCAGGGCATCGAGAATTGATCGCCACGGCGCACGTAGCGATAGCGATGGAAGTGGAACCATAGCGACGCGACGATGAAGAACAGCATCATGGCCATCAGCTGTGTGCCGTATCCCAGGAACACCGCGAAGTACGTCGTCGCGCAGAGGACAAGCAGCACCAATGCCGGCAGTGGATGCAAGGGATGAACAAATCCACGCTGGATTGTCCCCAGCGGCCACTTGCGCCGGAACATGATGACGTTGAACGTCATGAAGGTGTAGCCGAGCAG
>JALHQM010000114.1 GCA_022841965.1 Hyphomicrobium sp.
TGGCTGGGGCGGGAGGGTTCGAACCTCCGCATGGCGGAATCAAAATCCGCTGCCTTACCACTTGGCTACGCCCCAAAACGCAAACGGGCACCCCCGCTGCGGCGCGCACCATACTCAGGTGCTGCGCCGCCAGCAACGCCCCCTTTCCGGCACTACAACTTAGGCAGGGAAAAGATGCCACCGGTAACGCTTGCGGGCGGGGGTCCGGATGGCTATAAAGCGCCTCCCGCCCGCGATGTTGGCCGTCGGCCATCGCGGATACGCTCGTTCGCCCTGTCCTGTCGCTGAAAAGCGGCGTTCGACGGCGGCAGCACCGGTCGGAGCGTAGCGCAGCCTGGTAGCGCACTTGCTTCGGGAGCAAGGGGTCGGAGGTTCGAATCCTCTCGCTCCGACCAATTTCTGTTCGGTAATGGCCCGCGCCGCATCGCGAACAAGGCCCCCAGTGGACAAGATCGACTTCAAAACCAGCATGTCGTTCCGCTACGGTGAGCCCGAGCCGATGGCACCGGGCGTCGTGCGGCTCGTGGCTCCCAATCCGAGTCCGTTCACGTTCAAAGGCACCAACACGTACCTCCTCGGCACGTCCAGCCTAGCCATCATCGACCCCGGCCCCGAAGACGAAACCCACCGCGCCGCGATCCTCGCCGCAGCCGCCGGCCGTCCAATTTCACACATTCTCATCACACACGCCCATCGCGATCACAGCGACGGCGCTGCCGGCCTTGCCAAAGCCACCGGCGCGCCGGTTCTTGGCTTCGGCCGCACCGGCTCGGATGCGCGCACCGCCACATCGCACATGCCGTCCGGCCGGGAGTTCGTCGATCAGCAGTTCACGCCCGATATCCGCTTAAACGACGGCAGCGTGGTGAACGGAGACGACTGGTCCCTCGAAGCGCTCCACGCTCCCGGCCACGCACCTGATCACCTTTGCTTTGCACTCAAAAGCCAACGCATCATCTTCACCGGCGATCACATTATGGCCTGGAACACGACGGTCATCGCACCACCCGAAGGCCGCATGTCAGACTACATCGCCTCTCTCGAACGGCTCTTGCCCCGCCGCGACCGGCTCTATTTGCCCGGTCATGGCGGCCGCATGGAGAAGCCGCTCCGAGCCGTTAAAGCCTACCTTGTTCATCGCCAGTGGCGCGAACAGGCGGTCCTCTCAGCCATCCGCGACGGCGCCGGCACCATCCCCGACGTCGTGGCCCGCGTGTACGCGACCATCGATCAGCGCCTGATCAGGGCGGCGGAGCTCTCCGTTCTGGCGCACGTCGAGTATCTTTCCGAGCGTCGTCTCGTGACGTGCGACCGCCCGCTTTCTCTTGATCAGCGTTTTTCCCCGGCTTGAGTTTTTTCGCGTTCCCCGCCGGAACCTCTCCTGGCGCTGGCACCGTCGCCTCCAGACGCGCCACGATCTCGCGCATCACATCGCGCAACCGCTGCGCATTCGCCCCAAAGTCCGACTGGCCATAGCGCGACGACGATCTCAAATCGATGCGTGATTGCGGCTCCTCCGGATCGCCGGTGGCCATCACCCGGACCGAAATATCGTCGAAGAAACCGAGCATCAGCGTCCGGTCGAAGGCCTCCGCGCGCCCGATGACAGTGTCCTCCGTGGGGGGCTCTTCCGACACCACAGTCATCTGCAGCCGTCGCAACACCTCAACCACAAGATCAAACGTTTCCCCCGGCGGCCGGTTCACGTCCATCGGCTTGAGATCGGGATAAGCGGCGGCCTGCATCGCCGCAAACTTCGCGCCCGGATAGTCGGCTGGGTTGGCCTTCCCCGACCGCATCGCCGCCAGCGCGCGATAGGCCGGCGGATCAGCCGGATCGGTCGTCACATCGTTGATGAGCGGATAGGAGCGCGCCAAAAACCCAGCGCTGAATGGGACCGCCAGCAGCGCCAACGACAGCGTGATACCCAGAGCAATGCGAGCCGCCCCAGGCCGCCCCGTGCGCCACACGCCGATCATGCCGATAAGGCCCAGCGCCAACGCAAGAGCGGCCAGTATAAATCCCGCCGCAACCACATTGAGCGCAACCGACGTCGGTAACCCAAAAAACCTGTGCAACAGCGTGACCACCGCGATCAGCACGAGCGCAAACACCGCCAACCGCGAACACCACAGGCTCGGACTCTGTGGCGTCTCCGCCGCTGCATCGCTCATCGACAATCTTACCCTTTTGCAGTGGTCCATCGTTTTGCAGTGGGATGTCTTATACGGCAGAATCGGACCAAAACGAGAGGCGGCCCGCCGACCGACCTCTATCGCCGCCCCACATGCGCGGTCCCACACGGCTTGAAGGCTGACGCATGATCAAAAGATCCACACAGCTATTAGCCCTCGCCTGCCTCGCCTGCTTAGCCGCCGCCGCGCGGGCCGAGCCCGCCACAGACCCAACGCCTGATGCCGGGCAAATTACACTCCTGTCCGTCGACGTCCGAACCCTCCCCGGCGCTCTGACCCGCAAGCCCGAGGATACCATCCCCCGCTGGCGAACGAGCTTCGGATCAGAACGCCGCTCTGAAACCGCCGCATCCAAACCCGCGACGGGTGTCGATGCCGACATCGTCCTCTTGCAGGGCGTCACCGATGTCCCGGCTTTGCGCCGCTGGTTCCCGGCCGGCCAGTGGCGCGTCATCGCCTCCCGGCAGTTGATCGCAAGAGCCGTGACCGATGCGCCCGCAACCGGTGCCATCGCACCTATCCCCTCAACCGCCATCGCGGTCCGTCTCCGCCGTGGCCTCCGGATCACTGCGCAATCCCACCTCGCCGAACTGGCCGACGCCCTCGGCAAAGGACCGGACGCCCCCACCGCTGCTGGCACGGCAGTCCGCGTCATGATTGCCAACCGCCAAACCTGGGCGATTTCCGTCCAACTACCCGAAAGCTGCGGTGTCGGCTGTCCCGGCAGCGACGCACTTCGGCGCTGGCACGACGCCCGCCAGTCCGAAGACGTCCGCCGCGTCACCGGTGGCCTCTTCGAACCTGTCTCCGCCTCCACCAACCCATCCGCTTGCGGCCAATTCGGACTTCGCCTTGATCCGCCGCCCCCACCCCCGCGGCCAAGTTTCACGCCCGCAACCTTAACGCCTGATCTCGGCTGCGCGGCTGCTGTAACCGTCGCCAAATAACATTTGATTATAACAATTTGCGCTGCTTTTCTCACGCCGAAACAAAACCGTCACATGGCTGTCTCTCAGTATGGCTTATCGAGTCAAAATTACCGCGCGCCTCGACAAAGACATCCGCCGCCTGCTGGGCGCGCAGACCGGACGCGCGATCGGCTATCTGTCGGGCATCATGGATCAGGGCAGCAGCAGCATCCATGCAACGCGTAAGTCATTAAAGCGCTTCCGCTCGATCCTACGCCTCGTCAAACCCGGCCTCCCCCAAAAGTCGTTCGCGGAGCACGACCGCACCGTTCGCGATATTGCCCGCCTCCTCTCCCACGATCGTGATCGCGAAGTGATGACCGAGACGTTGCGCCTTCTCGCCGCGAAATGCGCCGGCGAAGACAAAGCGGCGCTCACCATGGCTTTGGACGAATTGAACATCATCCACCTGAATGGCGGCGCTCACCTGACCACCCAAGACAATATCGCCAAAGCCATCGCCCTGCTTCAAAAGCACGATCGCGCCATCCACGGTCTCCAGCTCAAGAAAGCGCGCATTAAGACAATCGCTGAAGGCTATGCTGCAACCTACGCTGAGGGGCGCAAAGCCCTAAAAGCCGCTTACCGCATCAACAATGACGAGGCCTTTCACACATTTCGCAAGTCGCTGCAGCACCATTGGCGCCATTGCCAGCTCCTCGCTCCCGCGTGGCCAGATCTGATGAACGTTCGGATCGCGGCCGCCCGCGATCTCTCCCAACTGATCGGCAACGACCACGACCTGAGCCTTGTCATCGCCCATTTCAAAACTCCGTCGACCTCCACGCTCGACGCCAACGTCCGCACTCGCATTATCAACGCGGCTAAAGCCGAACAGGCGCTTTTGCGTGCCGAGGTCAAACCCCTCGCTCACCGGCTCTATGCATTGAAACCGCGCGACATGCAGCGCCTGATCGTCGAACTCTGGCCCGCAGCCCTCCGGCTCGCCAAGCACCGCCGCAACCCCGAGGCGGCGGATTTTCCCGTGAACGACACGATCCCCTTGAAAACCGCTGATCCAACCTGAATTTCCCTCGTCAGGCCCCAATCCGTGTCCATAGCCACGCGAACCTGCGCGACCTGCCGCAGATCGCCGGATTGTCGGGGGCAATCGGATACGCTACGGGTCACGTATCGGGATGTGTGCCGTCCCCTTTCCCTGGAAAACCATGCTGAAGCCATATCTGCCCCGCGCCGATGTCTCCAAGCTGCCCGACACGCATCCCCAGGTTGCGTTTGGCCGGGTTGGCGTTCTTCTTTTGAACCTCGGCACCCCGGACGGCACCACCTATTGGCCCATGCGCCGCTATCTCAAGGAATTTCTCTCAGACGAGCGCGTCATTGAGGAACCCAAGTGGAAATGGTGGCCGATCCTCAACCTGATCATTTTGTCCGTCCGCCCTTCGCGCAAGGGCCGTGACTACGCGACCATCTGGAACAACGAATTGGATGAGGGTCCCTTAAAGACAATCACGCGCTCGCAGTCCGATAAACTCGCCGAACGCCTGACCGGGCATCCGAAAGTGATCGTCGACTGGGCGATGCGCTATGCCAACCCATCGACCGAAAGCCGCATCCGCGAACTCCAGAAGCAGGGCTGCGAGCGCATCTTGCTCGTCCCGCTGTATCCGCAATACGCCGCCGCCACCACCGCCACCGCCTGCGATCAGGCGTTCCGTGCGCTCATGAAAATGCGCTGGCAGCCATTCGTGCGCGTCGCCCCCGCCTATCACGACGATCCCGTCTATATCGACCGCCTCGCCAAATCGATGCAGACAAGTCTCGCCGGCCTCGACTTCGTGCCGGAAAAGATTGTCGCCACCTTCCACGGCATGCCGCAAAAATATTTCGACAAAGGCGATCCCTACCATTGCCATTGTCAGAAAACCTCGCGCCTCCTGCGCGAAAAACTCGGCTGGCCCGAGGAAAACTGGCTGACAACCTTCCAGTCGCGCTTTGGTAACGACCCCTGGCTACAGCCCTATACCGATATGACGGTCGAGCGTCTGGCCAAGGAAGGCGTCAAGTCACTCGCGCTCGTCGCCCCTGGCTTTTCCGCCGACTGCCT
>JALHQM010000115.1 GCA_022841965.1 Hyphomicrobium sp.
ACAGACGCGGCCACGAACGCCTTCCACCCCGGATGATTGTCCGCCAGATCGACGAGAGCCGGCAGCAACATCGCAGCGGCGATGGTGCACAGCATCAGCCCGAGGGCAAACAGGATCGGCCTGAGTTGTAACAACGCAATTTCATCCCGCCGACGACGCGGGTTCCCCGACCTGAGCGCAAGATCGCCAGGTCCGACGCCAGTGTTCGATTATTCGCACCCCAACGGTCAAGCCCGCGCATGGGCTAGGGCTAAAGCAGGGGTGGGGGCTGGCAAATTTACTGCTTTGTCCACCCGACGGACTTGCACAGGAGGCCCCCGAGTACGCATCCGCGCGTCTTCATCGATTGGTCCGCGACGCTGATATCGATTCGGTAGGTCAGCTTCCGCTGAGGATCGAAGGCCGTTCCCGACATCTTGCCATCGGCCTTTGGACTGACCGTCATCACGAGACGATCGCCCACTTTCTCGCCCTGAGACGAATCTTTGACCCACGTATTGACGGCACACATGGACGAGCCGCACGGGGCGATCCTTACGGCAGCAAGACCGTCGCCACGCGACCATGAGCCGGACATCTTCTCCTCGGACGCGAAGGCCTCAGTCGAGAATATCATCCCCAGAGCAACCAATGTTGCCAAAGCGACGCGCATGCCAACCCCCCAAGCGATCAAGTCAAAACTGATGCCGATTAAACGCAGATGACATACGACTGGATCTTCACAAAATCATTACGCCCCGAAAACCGACCACCCAGTCCGCTGCGCGATCAACTCCAGCGCCCGGGTACCCAAGTGTGAATTCCCCTGTGCGTTGAGGCCCGGCGACCACACCGCGATCGACGCCTTGCCGGGCACCACGGCAAGAATGCCGCCTCCCACACCGCTTTTGCCCGGCAGCCCGACCTTGAACGCGAAATCGCCCGACCCGTCGTAATGTCCACACGTCAGCATCAGTGCATTGATGCGCCGCGCCCGCTCTCTTGACACCACAGAAATCCCCGTCCGTGGATCACGCCCGCCATTCGCCAAAAACAAACCAGCCTGCGCCAACTGCACGCATGACATCTCGATGGCGCACTGATGGAAATAAACCCCCAACGTCAGTTCAACCGGATTGTGGATGTTGCCGAACGCGCGCATGTAGTTGGTCAGCGCCGCGTTGCGAAACCCGTGCTCCTGCTCTGACCGCGCCACCGCCGGATCGATCGACACCGTGTCGTCATTCGCCACCACCCGCACAAACCGCAAGATCTCGCCGATCGCCTCGCGCGGCCTGTGCCCGGCGAGGATCACATCGGAAACCACAATCGCCCCCGCATTGATGAACGGATTGCGCGGAATGCCTTTCTCGTGTTCGAGCTGAATGATCGAATTGAAAGCAGACCCGCTCGGCTCCCGCCCGACCCGCTTCCATAACCCATCGCCAATTTTGCCGAGCGCCAACGCCAGCGCGAAGACCTTCGAAATGCTCTGGATCGAAAAAGCTTCCACCGCGTCGCCCGCCGTCGCGCACGTCCCATCCATGGACGCTATCGCGATCCCGAACTTGGTACCGTCAACCTTGCCCAATTCCGGAATATAGTCCGCCACCCGGCCACGATCGGTCGCGGCATTGAGTTCCGCGTGAACCTCACGCGCCAGTGCCTCAAGATCCATCATCTCGAAAAGACGCCCCGCATCCAACTGCAACCCAGAAACGAACCTTACCCGAGCCCGCCCCCCACGGCCCGCAACAGTTCGTCTCAGTCAGCAGTGGCACACAAGCAACGACGTCACGTCTCGTTGAACCCGCGCCGCAGAACGTCCGTCAGCGGGCTCAACAAAAACTGGAGCAGCGTCCGCTCCTCAGTCACGAAAATCACCTCCGCCGGCATGCCCGCAAGAAGCTCGATCCCCGGCGCATGCGCGGCGAGATCCGCCCGATCGATCTCCACCTTCGCCACGAAATAACTCTGGTTGCCATGCGCATCCGTGACCCGATCGGCCGATACGAAGCGCACGGCGCCTTTGATCCTGGGCAGAATACGCATCGAATAGGCGGACAAATGCACCTGCGCCGTCTGCCCGGGGTGAATGAGCCGAATATCGTTCGGCTGCACGCGGGCCTCGACGACGAGCGTATCGTCCTTCGGCACAATCTCCAGAACCGGTTCGCCGCGCTGCAAGACGCCGCCCACCGTCTTGAATCGCAGATTGATCACCGTTCCATCGACCGGCGCCGTGATTGTCGTTCGATTGAGCACGTCCTCGCTAGCCCGCAACCGGTTGGTCTTGTCCGCCAGCTCCGTGACCACCTTATCGAGCTCTCCCGAAATCTCGTCGAGCCGCGCCGCATCCCCGCTCGCGATCAACAGGTCCGTCTCCGCGATCTGTTGCCGGGCCTTCGCCACCGCAGCTTCGAAGTCCGATCGCCGCGCCGCCAATTCGCTCTGCGCGCGCCGCAGCCGAAGCGCCTCGGGCTTGGGCATCAACCCCTGCGCCAGCAGCTTTTCCTTGCCCTCGACCTCTTCGTTGATGAACCCGATCTGCTGCGCGACATTCCGGATCTGCACCTCATGCCCTTCGATCTCGGCGTTGAGCTGCGCAATCCGCTGCCGCTGCACGTTGATCTGTGCCACCCGCGCCTTTGCCCGCGCCTCAAAAACGTCCTTCTGCGAGACCGCCACCGGCGCCAACACGCCAGCCTCGATCAGCGACGCTGGAAACGAAATGTCACTCGCCCCGGTCCGTTCCGCCTCCAGCCGCGCCTTGCGCGCCTCAAGAGCCCTGAGGTCCGCAAGCAGCATATCGTGCGCCGACTGCGGCTGGATCGGCTCCAGGATCATCAGCGGATCCCCCGCCTTGACCACAGCGCCGTCACGCACCATCAAATCCCGGATGATGCCGCCTTCCAAATGCTGCACCACGCGCCGGCTGCTATTCGGACTGATCACGCCGGACGCCACCGCCCCACCCGCCAGCGGCGCCAACCCGGCCCACAGACCAAACCCCACGACAAAAATCAGAATGATCGCATAACCCGACATCACGGGCGACCGCACGCTCGCCGCCAGCGACCCCGGCGCCGCCCGCCCGCTTCCGCTCGTCTCGACAACGCGGCCGACGAACCGGCCCGCGCGCGCAACACTCAATTCTCTACTCATGCATCACCTGCTGCGCTGTGCTCGAGCAACTTCTGCGGCTTCGGCGCCAACGCCGGCCGCCACATCGGCACGGTCTCGTCGCCACCTTCGTTCGCCGACGTCTCGCTCCACGCCTTCATCACCTCGTCGCGATGGCCGAAGTGCGCCACCCGCCCGTTCTGAATAACCAAAAGCTTATCGGCCTGCGCCAGCGTCGACGGCCGGTGTCCAACGACGACCACGGCCACGCCCGCCGCTTTCAAATCCCGGAGCGCTTCCGCCAGCGCCGCTTCGCCCGCCTGATCGAGGTTGGCGTTGGGCTCATCGAGCACGACAAGCTTCGGCCGCCCGAACACCGCCCGCGCCAAACCGATCCGCTGCCGCTGCCCGCCCGACAGCCGCACGCCGCCAAATCCCACCACCGTTTGATAGGCCTCCGGCAACCGCTGCACGAGATCATGCACACGCGCCATCGTCGCCGCCGCCACGACATCCGCGTCGTCCGCCGGGCCCATGCGCGCGATGTTGTCCTGCACCGTGCCCGGAAAAAGCTCCACATCCTGCGGCAGATATCCCAGTGCCCGCCCCAGCTGCTGGCGATCCCAATGCCCCAAATTCGATCCGTCGAGCACGATCCGCCCGCTGGCCGGATGGCTCAACCCGACGAGCAATCGGCACAGCGTACTCTTGCCCGCTCCCGACGGCCCCACGATGGCCAGCACCTCACCGGGAACAATCTCGAACGACACGTCCGTCAGGATCGGATGCCCGCTATCAGGCACCGCATACGAAACGCCACGCACCAGCACATACCCGTCCGGCGACGGCAGGCGCGTCCGCGGCTGTGCCGGCGGATAGGTGACGATGTGCTCGTTCAAACGTTGATAGGCAAACCGCGCCGCGATGTAGCTCGACCACATGGAAATGGCCATTTCCACCGGCGCCAGCGCCCGCCCCAGCATGATGGCCGCCGCGATCATCGCGCCGGGCGTAATCTGGTTCTCCACCACGAGCCACGCACCCATGCCGAGAATGGCAACCTGCACGAAGGCGCGCAGGAATTTCGACAGCGTCACGAGCCGGCCCGAAAGATCTCCCGCCGCATGCAGCGCTGTTGTTTCACGGTCGTTGAGCGCCCGCCACCGGTCCGCCATCGCGGGCATCATGCCCATGGCGGCCACGGCCTCCGCGTTGCGCACGGTCGCATCCGACAGCCGCATAATCTCGATGGACGTGTTTTCAGCTGCCTCGTTCGGCTCGTGCGTCACATACTCGGTGACGAAACTCAATACGAGAAGGATCAGCGCCGAACCCAGCGCAATCATGCCCAGATAGGGATGCAGCAACCAAATAAACACGACAAAAATCGGCACCCACGGCGCATCGAACAGGGCGCTCATGCCCTGCGTCGAAACGAAGGTGCGGACATACTGCAGATCGCGCAGCCGCTCCGTGCCGGCCGCATCTCCCGCGATCTGCGCCTGGCAACACGCTTCCAGATACGCCGGTCCGAGCTTTTCGTTGATCCAGCTCGCCGTCCGCAGCGCGACCGACGCTCGCAGCGTATCGAGCAGGCACATCACGAGAAGCGCCCCCGAAGCAATCAAGGTGAGAAGAAGCAGCGTCTCGACCTTCCCCGATCGCAAAACCCGGTCCATCACCTGGATCATGTAGATCGGCGTCGCCAGCATCAGCGCGTTGATGACAAAACTGAAAATCGCGACCGAACGGAACGCCGGCCGGCATTCCGACATCGCCGCCTCTAGCAGCGAAGGTGCCGCCGCGGTTCCATTCCGGTGAGATGTCATGTCTGGCGCCTCGATTTGGCACACGCGTCACAGGCGCAACGCCGCTTCGCCAATTCAACAGCTGCTCCGGAGCAAGATGCGGACCACGCCCCGCAGATATCCGGGTTGAAAAGCAAAAAGGCCGGCCCAGTGTCCTGGCCCGGCCCCCAACAATGTGACGCGAATGGCGTGTGACTTAC
>JALHQM010000116.1 GCA_022841965.1 Hyphomicrobium sp.
ATGAATTTCGATCGCTACACCGATCGCGCCAAAGGCTTTGTCCAGTCGGCGCAGAGCCTTGCCCTCCGCGAGGGCCACCAGCAATTCGCCCCCGAGCATCTCCTAAAAGTCCTTCTCGACGATGAGGAAGGCCTCGCTGCCGGCCTCATCGACCGCTCCGGAGGACGGTCTCGCGATGCGTTGGCCGCTGTTGAGCGCATGCTCGCCAAGCGTCCCAAAGTGTCGGGCGGCGGTGCCGGACAACTCTACATGGCCGCCGAATTGGCGCGCGTGTTCGACGCCGCTGAAAAGGTCGCTGAAAAAGCCGGCGACAAGTTCGTCACCGCCGAACGCCTCCTGCTGGCCTTGGCACTCGAGAAAGGCACCGACACCGCCAAGATCCTGACCGACGCCGGCGTGACCCCACAAGGCCTCAACACCGCCATCAACGACATCCGCAAGGGCCGCACCGCCGACAGCGCGTCCGCCGAACAGGCCTACGATGCCTTGAAGCGCTACGCCCGCGACCTCACCGAAGCCGCCGCCTCCGGCAAGCTTGATCCCGTCATCGGCCGCGACGAAGAAATCCGCCGCACGATCCAGGTCCTTTCCCGTCGTACCAAAAACAATCCCGTCCTCATCGGTGAACCCGGCGTCGGCAAAACCGCCATCGCCGAAGGCCTCGCCTTGCGCATTGTCAAAGGCGACGTTCCCGAAAGCCTGAAAGACAAGAAACTCCTCGCCCTCGACATGGGCTCCCTCATCGCAGGCGCCAAATATCGCGGCGAATTCGAGGAGCGCTTAAAGAGCGTACTGTCCGAGGTCCAGTCCGAGGACGGCCGCGTCATCCTGTTCATCGACGAACTGCACACCATCGTCGGCGCCGGCAAATCCGAAGGCGCGATGGATGCCGGCAACCTCCTGAAACCTGCACTCGCTCGCGGCGAACTCCATTGCGTCGGTGCCACAACGCTCGACGAATACCGCAAGCATATCGAGAAGGATGCAGCGCTCGCCCGCCGCTTCCAGCCCATCTTCGTCTCCGAGCCGACTGTGGAAGACACCATCTCCATCCTACGCGGCCTGAAAGAAAAGTATGAGCTGCACCACGGCGTCCGCATCACAGACAGCGCGCTCGTCGCCGCCGCCACGCTCTCCAATCGCTACATCACCGACCGCTTCCTCCCCGACAAGGCCATCGACCTGATGGACGAAGCAGCCTCCCGCCTGCGCATGCAAGTCGACAGTAAGCCCGAAGAACTCGATGCCATCGATCGCGACCTCATGCAGGTGATGATTGAGCGCGAAGCCTTGCGCAAAGAAACCGACACCGCCTCCAAGGACCGGCTCGCCAAACTCGAAACCGAAATCGCCAACCTCGAAGAGAAGTCGCAGTCCATGACCGCGCGCTGGGAAGCCGAAAAGCAAAAGCTCGGTTCCGCCCAGAAAGTGAAGGAAGATCTCGACGCTGCCCGCAACGACCTCGAACTGGCCCAACGCAAGGGCAACCTCGCCCGCGCCGGCGAACTCACCTACGGCGTCATTCCCGATCTTGAGAAAAAACTCGCGTCCATCGAAACCAACGACGGCAAAGGCGCCATGGTCGAAGAGGCCGTTGGCCCCGATCAGATCGCGGGCATCGTCTCGCGCTGGACCGGCGTGCCCGTTGACAAGATGCTCGAAGGCGAACGCGACAAACTCCTGAAGATGGAAGACGCGCTGGGCAAACGGGTCGTCGGTCAGAAGGAAGCCGTCATCGCGGTCTCCACCGCCGTCCGCCGCGCCCGCGCGGGGCTGCAAGACCCCAATCGCCCGATCGGCTCCTTCATGTTCCTGGGCCCAACCGGCGTCGGCAAAACCGAGCTCACCAAAGCGCTCGCCGCCTACCTGTTCGATGACGATACGGCCATGCAGCGCATCGACATGTCCGAATACATGGAGAAGCACTCGGTCGCCCGTCTCATCGGCGCACCCCCAGGCTACGTCGGCTACGAAGAAGGCGGCGCACTCACCGAAGCCGTGCGCCGTCGCCCCTATCAGGTCGTCCTGTTCGACGAAATCGAGAAGGCGCACCCGGACGTGTTCAACGTCTTGCTGCAAGTGCTCGACGACGGCCGCCTCACCGACGGCCAAGGCCGTACGGTCGACTTCAAGAACACGCTCATCATCCTGACGTCGAACATCGGCTCTCAGTATCTCGTCGAACAAAAGGAGGGCGAGGACACCGAAGCCGTGCGCGACGACGTGATGGCCGAAGTCCGCACCCGCTTCCGGCCGGAGTTCTTGAATCGCTTAGATGAGATCATCCTATTCCACCGCCTCCAGCGGCAGGACATGGGCCAGATCGTCGACATCCAGATGGGCCGCCTGCAAAAGCTCGTCGAAGACCGCAAACTCACCATTGAACTCGACGACGCCGCCCGCACCTGGCTCGCCAACCGCGGCTATGATCCCGCCTACGGTGCGCGCCCCCTGAAGCGCGTCATCCAAAAGCACGTCCAAGACCCGCTCGCCGAACAGATCCTCTCAGGCGGCGTCAAAGACGGCGACACCGTCAAAGTCTCCGTCCGCGACGGCGCCATCACCGTCAACGGCTGGCCCGTCAAGGCCGCAGCCTGAAAACTGGGGTCCGACCCCTGACAAGGGGTCTGACCCCATTGAGCTGATTCCAGTTTGCGCCGCGCGCGCCTAGTTTTGTCCGCTATTGCGCACCGCGACGACACCACCCCGTTTGTGCCGGAGCTTGGCCAGCATCTGCCGGTCATCATTGCGATGCTGTGGTCTCGCCATAGCATTGGTTTGTGCCTTTGATCGATGCTAGTGGCACCCCTCATCTCAACCCGGTTGATCCCAGAGCCATGTCCCTCATTGAAGCCATCACCGCTGCCTTTGCCTCCAACCCGTACCTCGCCGGCGGCGTCGGAACGCTCCTCGCAGGCTCCGTGCTCTATGTGCTGCGGGCAGTGCCGGAAACGATCGGCGAGTTCATCGGAACGGCGCTCTGGACAAGAGTATCTATCGAGAGCTTATCGAGCGAGTATGCCGACGTAGATAGCTTCATCGAAAAGCGCCGCATCAATTTTTTCAGCCGTTCCCTTGAACTGAAAGAAGGCGCCCTCCAAACCGGCTTCGGCTCCGGTTGGGGCACATACGACGGCCGGCTATTCAGTTACGCAAAAGCACGATCGACCCAACAAGTCGTGCCCTACGAGACGATCAACGTCGCGTTCCTGACCAGGGACCGGTCCATAGCGGAAAGCTTCCTGCGCGACAGCCAGCCGGAAGATCGCCGCAACTCGATCAGCGTCACGCTCTACGGTCCCAATGGCAGCACGGGCAGCCTGCGCCGCAACAAGCGCAGCCTCGACACGGTTTTCGTCGAAGATGCCGTAAAGACCCGCCTCGTCGATCGCATCACTTGGTTCATCGGCTCGGAACAATGGCACGCCGAACGCGGCATCCCTTGGAAGCTCGGCATCATCCTGCATGGGCCCCCCGGTACGGGCAAGACCAGCCTGATCCACGCGCTTGCATCGACGTTTGGCTTCAACATCAAATACATTAAATCGCTGCACGGTCTCGGCGCCGCGTTTATGCACGGCACCAGCAAAGATCTCTTTGTCATCGAAGATATCGACACGATGTCCGGGGGACTGAACCGGGCCGGCGCTGACGGCACGGGGGCCGCCGCTGTCGCGCAACAATCCTCGCCCCTCCACGAAGTTTTGAACGCGATGGACGGCATGCAGACGCCGGATGGCCTGAAGTTTATCGCGACAACCAACCACATCGGCCGCCTCGATCCCGCGATCATAAGGCCCGGGCGCATCGATGAGGTGGTCGAGATCGGCCCACTCGACCTCACGAGCGCGCGCCGGATGTACAAAGCTTTCTATGGCCGCGACGGGATCCGCACGTATTCGCCCCGCACGGGCGCCGAATTGCAGGTCATGTTCTCGACGATGACGGCCGAGGAGGCGGAAGTAGCCCTGGCAGCGCCAGGCCGAACCACACGTGCCGGCGCCAGCCATGAGCCGTCGACGCCGGCCGCTCCCTCCCCCTGAGACGGATCGCATGACAGGCTGATGGCGGAACCGCTTGACGAGCCGATCATCCCGCCAGTCGATGATGACACGCTACTGTGTTGTCGCCTGTTGCGTCGCCGCTCCCGGCGATGCCGCGGCACGTGCGGCGGCGACGGCTTCAGCTGCGGCGGCTCTGGCTTCCTTTGCAGCGGCTGCCGCTTCGTCCGCAGCCGTTCTTGCGGCGGCCGCCGGTGTTTGAACGGTCGGCGCAGCGGCAGGCGGTGTTGGTGCACTGTTCTGTGCGGCCGCGACCGGCGCCGCTGAGCCGGACGCCGCTGCGGGCTGACCAACCTTTACAGTCGCTGCAGCCGGTGCCGCGGGCTTCTTCGCCGCAGCCGGCTTCTTTTTCTTCTCAGGCTTCGCCGGTTTCTCGGGTGTCTCCGGGCTCAAGAATCCGAAAATCGACGACAGCGGCGCGTTCTCGCTCACCCCACCCGCATATGACTGCGTGACCTGAACCTTCGCGCCCACCTTCGCGATCGACGCCAAATGTACGACATGTTCGTTCGTCAGCCGGAAGCAGCCCGACGAATTTGCGCGGCCCACCGTGCGATCGTTGTTGGTGCCATGAATGCGATAAATCGAACTGCCAAGATAAAGCGCGCGCGCACCCTGCGGGTTCTTAATCCCGCCGGAAACGGTCACCGGCAATCCCGGTATGCGCTGGCGCATTTCCGGCGGCGGCGTCCACGTCGGCCATTCCGCGATGCGGCTGATGCGTTCCGTTCCTGTCCAGGTAAAGCCGTCGCGTCCCACCGAGATCGGATAGGCGTAAGCCTTTTTGTCGGGCAGCACGAAGTAGAGCTTACGCGCCTGTGTATCGACAATGATCGACCCAGGCTCCTCGGGCCGATCCAAATAAACGATAGGCGGCACAGCAGGCTTGAAGTCCGGCCGCTCGCCACCCTCCATATATTTCGGATAGACGGTTGGCTCATAGGTCTTGCGGTTCGCCGCGCGCTCCGCTGCCTCCCGCTCCTCCTGCGCCCGCCGGTCGCTCTCGAACACGGGTCGCCCGTC
>JALHQM010000117.1 GCA_022841965.1 Hyphomicrobium sp.
GGTTGGCGATGCCATCGTCACGCCTGGACCATGGGGAGGCGGCGGCGATCACCACATCAAGATCGAGCCCATCGACAGCTTGTAGCAGCGTGACGTAATCGCGGCGCTCGAGGCCGACGGCGCATATTTGCGGTCGCTCATTGAGGCGGGGCGTGACCGCACCCGGAGTGAAAAAATTCTGGTCGACCATGAAGGGGGTCCACAATACTCGTTCGCCGCCGAGTCCCCAACGTTGCTCAATGAACCTTTGTTGCCATGTGCTGTACGTCAGGAAGCGGTCAATACAGGTGTGCACGCGCAGCCGATCTAGGAAGAAAGTCTTTTTGGGTTCTGAAATAACATGGACGATCATCAAGTGGCGCGGGCGAGGACCCGGCGTGAGTTTCAACAAGGCAGCAAGCGGTAGGCCGATTTGTTCTCCGTCTGTAAAGATCGCTTGATAGCGCCGACGCATCCTCCAGCACGCGTAGGCGAGCACAACATTGGGACCGCCGATCCATTCCAGCATCCCACCCACACGCCCCGTGGTTGCACGTGCGGCGGCATAGTCGAGAATATCCGCGTCGAAGCCGCGAGCGAGTTCCAGGTAGTCGACCCTAGGGCGTTGGCCCTGCGCGATCTGCTCGTGGATTTCGGCTGGGACGACCCCGGACACGGTCAGCAGTACGCGCTTGCTCATAGGGTCATCTCGTCGACCATCTGCCAGGTGCCGCGTGTCGTGATACATGCAAAGCGAATATTTCCAGCAGGAACCGTCGATTTGAGATGCGCTATAGTCAAATGAAGACGATCAAATGCCGGCACCAAGAGACGCGACTGCGTGCACGTTCTTGCGAGACATTTCCCTGACGAAGCTCCGAGAATAACGGATGGACTTCCACACTTGGCCAGCTCCGTCGACGAGAGCAGGAACTGGATCGTCAGCATCACGAATGGAATCTACGCAACGTTCGTCAGCGTCCTTCCGCCATCGGCGCCAGCGGTTTGCTTCTTCAAGTGACATCGTTCTGAAGATGCGCTGCGCAGCAATCATGAGAGACAGCCCAAAGCTATTACAGAAAATCCTTGGAACGCTCCCGCTGCAACGCGATCCCGCTTGAACCAATCGGGCCAGCTCTTCGGGCTGCCGAGTGGCGCCAGCGTAGACCATCCTCGGCAAATCCATGCCGCGCGCGATGTCATACGCAAGTTGATTGTAGAGGCGGCCGTTGAAATCGATCAGCAACATTCGGCCGTCCACGACAATGAATTCGAGCTCAAAGGCTCCGTAGTATCCAATGCGCTCGCATAGCCGGACTGTTTGCTCGGCAAGTGCGGGAATGACTTCGGCCTCATCAAAGCATAGCCCGACGCCCAGTTCGCGAGGTCGTTGAAGTATTTTGATGGCAGCGCGCATGACGACGTGTTCGCCTGAAGCGTCGCGGAAGCCGGACAATGAATAGATCTGCTTCATCGCCTCAGGATGATACCGCTGCAGCATCGGCATCGTCGCTTCAGGAAACCGCTTTACAAAACGATTGCCGTGTCCGACTTGCTTCAACAGATCGTCGTAGACGGCCCGCCCGTTTGTTCCGGATGCATCTATCAGAAGGCCTTTTGCGCCGCTGCGAACGGAGAGCTGGGAACGTGGCTTGACAACAAGCCTTCCGCCGACTTCGCGAACAATTTTTTCGGCCTCATCCGCCGTTTCGGGAAGCCATGTCTCTGGAGTGTCCATGCCAACCGCTTGAGCATGTTTGTGCAGCAATCCCTTGTCGAGAATGCTCATCATTGTGTTGAGATCTGGCTGGTACAGGTCAAACATAGAACCGAACTCTTCGCAGCGTTCCGCCAGCGCATAAGAAACGGTGTCGCTCGTGGCATAAATGGCCCGGCGAGGCCCATCGCGGCCAATCGCGAGAAGCCATTCCGACCAATCGGCAGAGTCGAGTGAGGGTGACTTGAGATGACAACTGGAATATCGCGAATACCCGCCCGGGCTGAGGATGCCCGTGTCCACCGTCACGATCGGCACACCAATGCGCCCCAGAGATCTCATGGCGGCCAGCGTGCCATAATAACCGGCGTTGCAGAGCACCATAGGAACCCGCTTCTCATCGGGCGGATGTTTCGGCACGCTATTAGGGATCGCCGCAACCTTTCTCATCGCAGTGACTGCTAGGCACTTCCGGCTCGCCATCGATTGCCAATTCCAGTCCCTGTCAAGCCGTGCCAATCTTAATTCAGCTCAGACTTTCTTCTCCCGGGAGATCCCAGCGACGTTGGGGGAAAGCAGAAGCGTATTCGGAGCCCCCTTACTAGGTCGTTTCTCAATGGTTCTGACAGCAAGGTAAATCGGGGCCGGGCCAGCGACTAGTCGGGAGGGCGACAATCGAATTCATCAAGAGCGATGATGTCCTCGAAACTTTCCGCACGACGCAGCAATTTGACTACCGCACCGTCCAGCATCACAACAGGCGGTTGGGGAAACGAGAACGACGTAGCGAATGGCACAAAATAGGCACCGGCGTCCATGATGGCAAGTGCATCTCCCGCAGCCAGCTCCGGCAGCGACGCAGACCACGAGATCACGTCGCCAGGGCTGCAGATCGGCCCCGCCAGTCGGTACTGACAAGAGCGAGGCTCGTGCATCCGGCTCGCGGGAAAAATCTGATGAAACTCAGATCGAGCGGATTCTGCGAGATTGATCCCAGCATCGAGAATTGCCCAGCCCGGCTTCGGTTCTCCAGCTTTTAGCGAGAGCACGCTGGCGACGAGCACTTGTGTGTTGCCAGTCATTGCGCGCCCCGGCTCAAAAAAAATCCGCGGACAGGGGCGCTTCTGTGCAGCGTAATGGTTTTCCACCTGCTCGACGACGCATCGCACATACTCCGGGATTCCAAGTGATGCATCCGGCTGAGGAACAGGGAGCGGCGCCTGGAACGCCATGGCGACCTTGCGGTCGAAATCGGTGATGTTCGTCACGGTGGGCGTTGCGAGACTGCCGCCGAAATCAAGGATGGCCAGCTCGACCCCCAATTCGGTTTTGACTCGGTCAGCGAGTGCCAAGACCTCGCCGACGTAGCTCTGCACGTGCTGCCGTGATCGCACCATGCCGCCGACGTGGCAGTGAATGGCTGCAAGCTCTAAAATGCCAGACTCATGAACTTCCTTCAGGGCCGCGAACGCTTCGCCGGTGCCTGCGGGAAGTCCAAATTGTCCCGTCCACCCCCCCGACGTCGCGACGCGTACGCCGATGCTTGGACGCCTATTGAGCTCACGCGCAACCGATACGACCACATCGATCTCTTCTCGATGATTGATATTGAGCAGCAGGATATCCCGCGCCACGGCGTTGCGCACGGAAGCTAGAGATTTCGCCGGCCCATTGAAGACAATGCGGTCAGCCGGGACACCGAGTTTCAGCGCGAGCCAGAGTTCGTATTCAGAGATAACCTCCGCTCCGATGCCGAGATCATGAAGAACACGCAGCACACCGGGGATGGGATTGCTTTTGTACGAATAGAATACTTCTCCCCGTATGCGGCCACCCTCATTTATGGCGAGAAATTCGCGCACATTGCGACGCAACTGTTCTGCCAGCACGACGTGAAGTGGCGACCCCCACTTCTGTCGCAATGAGGCAAGGCTGACGCCGCCCGAGGCAAGATCTCCCCCCGGCAGCACCGTCAGCCCCCAGTGTGCCGGCGAGAGTGGTTGTCCACGAGATAGGAAACCTCTCACGGCGGGCCCGAACGCCTGTTTTATTCGATGTTTTGCCTGCCGTAGCACTAGCGGATGGTCACCTTCTTACAGGGCACGCGGAGCGGCAAAAACGTTACGAGTCGCCCGATCGGCACGGGTTGGGGACGACGCGGCAACCTCATGGTTTGAACGCCCGTGTTTCTGGCACGATGGGGCCCCTCTCCCATTAGGGTGACCCAACCGCGGCCTTAAGATCAGATCCACGATGCGGGCTCGGCTCGGTTCACTCAGGCCTTCCAGCGCAGCGCCCCGTCCAGCTTTCCGGATGAGAGCAGCCGTTTAATCTCTCCGATGCGGCGATAACGGTGACCCTCGATATCTTCGACGGAGATACCGTGTTTTTTATAGGCCTCGTAGAGCTGGGCTGCACCCTTGCGGGCGTTCCACTGCGGTTTGAAGGCCGGCAAAATCTGAGCAATCTTTGAACAGTCAACCCGATAGTTGCGCGTGTCGGGGGATGCATCGCCCGCGAACTGCAGCTCGCACCCGGGGACGGCATCGCGGACGAATTCGGCGAGCTGACGCACGCGAAAATTCTCTTCGGGCCGGCCAACGTTGAAGGCTTGTGCATGGACAGCGTCGCGTGGCGCTTCGAGTGCCGCGATAAAGGCCCGGCAGATATCTTCGACATGCACAATCGGCCGCCACGGCGTACCGTCGCTCTTGATCAGCACCTTTCCAATCGCCACGGCATACGCCGTCAAGTTGTTCAGGACGATGTCGCTGCGCAAACGTGGGGAAACGCCATAAGCCGTCGCGCTGCGAAGCAGCACGGGCGAGAATCGATCGGATGCCAGCTTGAGCAGGTCCTCTTCGGCCCGGACCTTCGAAACACCATAAGGCGTCACGGGATTGAATGCCGAATCCTCGTCCAGCACTGTGTCGCCCGCAGCGCCGTAGTTGCTGCATGACGATGAGAACAAAAATCGACTGACGCCGGCGTCGCGAGCGAGGCTGGCAAGTCGCACAGTGGCAAGGTGATTGATGTCATAAGTAAGCTGCGCGTCGACGTCGCCCAGCGGGTCATTGGACAAAGCAGCTAGGTGGATGACCGCGTCGAAACCGCGAATGAGGTCTGCATCCACATCACGTATGTCGGCACGAATCTCGCGAATAGGTACAACCGGGGCACCAAAGTCGCATTCATCATAGAGACCGCAATCCAGCCCGGTGACGTCGTGTCCCGCTTGCTGCACTAACGGAACCATCACCGCGCCGATAAAACCCAGATGCCCGGTGATCAGTAC
>JALHQM010000118.1 GCA_022841965.1 Hyphomicrobium sp.
ACGATGAGCCGGCGTCGGCGCTCGCAATCAGGCTGGGCGGTCCGCCGCAGGCTGTGACCGCGGTGACGACGAAGAGCTCGGGAGGAAAGAATATGCCGCAACGTAAACCACGCCCATCGCGACAGGCGGAGCCAAGTCCTGATCTGACGTCCGTCCTCCGCGAGAATGGCGGGGTTCTTCCCTTGCCGGATCTGTTCGCATTAGCGGGATACAATCGCGACATGCCCGAGCATGTCGAACTTTTCTACCTCGCGCTTCGCGAGGGCATGAAAGGAAGCTTGCGGCTGAGAGGCGAGGCAACCGAGAACGCCGAAGTGGAGATCGTCGATGCGGCTTGAGAAGGTCAGGATCGGCTCCTTCAAAAACCTTCGTGACCTTAACGTCGTCTTCGACGAGCTCTCACCTTACACCGTCCTCGTTGGCGAAAACGGTGCCGGGAAGTCGAATCTGATCGAGGGCCTAGCGCTGGTCTTCCGCAACCTCGATCTCGATGTGGAGGCCCCCTTCGACTACGAGCTGCAATATGAGTGCCGTGACAACATCATATCGGTCAAGGCGAAGGCCGACCAGCATCCCAGCTTTCGGATAAGGCGGCCGGGCGAAGAGTCGTTCGCGGACTTATCCCGCAAGGCCTTCATGGCGGAGGACGCGGATGGGCGGCCTCGCCACCGGCCGGCGTTTGTGTTCGGCTATTACTCTGGGCCGAGTGATCGCCTAACGTCGATCTTCGAGAAGCATCGGGAGCGCTTTTACAGCTGGATCATCAAAGCGCCGGAGCAACGTGGGAAGGCGATCGCTGACCCGAATTCGCTGCGACGGCTGTTCTACGCCGAAACGCTGCACGGCCAGTTCGCCCTGATCGCCTTCTTCATGGAGGCGAGTGAGGCGTCGAAGGCCGACCGCGACTTCCTTCGCGACCACCTGCAAATCGAGGGTCTCGACAGTGTTCTGTTCGCTCTCAAGGAGCCGCCGTGGAAGCGCAAAGGCGGCGATCCGCGTTTCTGGAACGCCGTGGGCGAGGTTCAGCAGTTTCTTGCTTACCTTTACGACAAGGCACTGTTGCCGCTCCGTATGACGCGGCGAATTCCGATCGACTTGACCAAGAACCCGATCGTTCAGAGCTTATACCTGTTCCTCTCCAACACCGACGCGCTGGCCGAAGTTTACCGAACCTACGGCAACCAATATGCCTTCTTCACGGCATTGGAGAGCATGCACCTATCGAAAGTGCTCGGCGAGGTGCGCACTCGCGTCAAGATGACGCCGGAAGCTGGCGGCGGGAACGTGACCTACCGCGACTTGAGCGAGGGCGAACAGCAGTTGTTGCTCGTGCTCGGGCTTCTGAAATTTACCGCGAGGGATGAAGCTCTCTTCCTGCTCGATGAGCCGGACACCCATTTGAACCCCGCCTGGAGCACTCAGTATCTCAGTTTCCTCGACCGTTTCATCCGCGATCGGGACAGTTGCCATATTGTGATGTCGACGCATGATCCGTTGGTCTTCGCTGGATTGAAGCGCGAACAGGTGCGGATTTTTCGGCGTGACGAACAGGGGTGCGCCGTTGCTGACCCTCCTGACCAAGACCCGCGGGGCATGGGCGTCGCAGCTATTCTAACAAGCGATCTCTTCCGGCTGCGCACCACATTGGACCCCGAAACCCAGGCGGATCTTGATAAGCAACGCCTGTTGGCCATGAAGGAGAACCTCACTGATGACGATCAGGCCGAACTGGCGCGGCTGCGGGAGGTGCTGCGCGGGCGCGGTTTCGACCTGACGCAGCGCGATCCACTTTATCAGGAATTCCTGAAGGCCTGGACTGCCCAGGAGGACCCTCGCTGGCGCGAGACTGTGGAACTCACCCCTGAACAGCAGCAGGCGCGGAGCCGTTTAGCCGCTCGCATCGTCGAGGAGCTGCGTCGCGAGCAGGGCATGTCGTAACGCGATGCAGTACATTAATTTGGAAGATATCCTGCCCAACATCCGGCATCTGCTCGCCGATCTGCAAACGGCGCAAGACCTCATCATGGCCGAAGCCGACCCCCGCCGTCGGGCTGCGCTCATTGAGGCAAACCAGAACCGGTGGACTGCGTTGCGCGACGCCTTCGAGGGCGCGTCGGGCGGCAAATGCTGGTACACCGAGTGTGAGAGTCCTGGCGCGGACAACGACATCGACCATTTCCGGCCGAAGGGGAAGGTAAAAGAGGACCGGCGTCATCCCGGCTACTATTGGCTGGCCTTTGACTGGCGCAACATGCGGTTGAGCTGTCAGCGAGCGAACCGGCCACGGATTGCTCCGGGCGCCCGCGTTGCCGGCGGGAAATCGACCCATTTCCCGCTTCTCGCGACCGGTGTACGCGCAACCGAGCCAGGCGACGACATCCGTCTTGAGCATCCGGCTTTGCTGGATCCCACCGACCCCGGGGATCCGATTTTGCTGACGTTTTTACCGAACGGCGAGATCGATCTGTCTCCGCAGTATCGCGGAAATGCTGTCGCTGAAGCCAAGATCGCCGCCAGTCGATTGGGCCTGCACCTAAACTGGCCAAAGTTCGTGGAGGGCCGCATGACGCTCTACAACATTATTGAGCGCGACGTGGAGCGCGGCAAGCGAGAAGCGCCGAACGACTACCTTGGGATGCCGCAAGCCTCGCAAGCCTTCAAGGATGTGATCGGTGACCTCAAAAGGCGGCTGAACCCGAGGGCGCAGTACGCGGCTGCGGCCAAGGTCTACGTCGAATCGTTTCGTGATATTTGGTGGATTAACGACGTGGTGTTGAAGCTCTGATTATGGTGGGAACCCAGCAACGCGCCGATGGCGCACAGAACATTGTTCGTCGCCTCTGGCAGTATTGCAATATCCTGCGGGATGATGGCTTGTCTTACCCAGATTATGTCGAGCAGCTTACTTATCTGCTGTTTCTCAAGATGGCGGACGAGCAAGCGGGTGAGATGGTCCCAAAGGAGCTCTCGTGGGGCGTTCTTGCCAGCCTTGATGCGGTCGAGATGCACGCGCATTACACCCGTATTCTGCCCGCCCTCGGTGAGCTGGGAGGAATGCTGGGCCTGATTTTTGGCAACGCCAAAAACAAGATACGCGATCCCGCAAAACTGCGGCTCCTCATCGTTGATCTGATTGGCCAGACGGAGTGGACAGGCCTATCCGATGATCTGAAAGGGGACGCGTACGAGGGGCTGCTTGAGAAGAATGCACGCGACACCAAGAGCGGGGCAGGCCAGTATTTCACTCCGCGCCCCTTGATCGAGGCCGTTGTCGCTTGTGTGGATCCGCGTCTGGGCGAAGTCATCTGTGATCCAGCGTGCGGCACAGCCGGATTTTTGCTCGCGGCTCACGACTACCTCCGAGAGAATAATCCCGAAATGACGCCGCGGCAACGCAAACAGCTTGCCACCAAAGCGATCCGCGGGGTCGAACTCGTCGAAGAGGTTGCACGGTTAGCCACGATGAACCTGCTGCTGCATGGCGTCGGCGGCAATGCCGAAGATGAGCTGCCGATCGCGTGCGAGGACAGCCTGAAGGCACCACCAAAGATGCAGGTCGATGTGGTGCTTACGAATCCCCCCTTCGGCATCAAAGGCAGCGTGACCTATTCACAAGGGAAGTCGTCCCGGGTCGACGACAGCCTTACTATCGTTCGCCCCGACTTTTGGGTTCAGACCGCCAACAAGCAGTTGAACTTCATGCAGCACATCGTGGCGCTGCTGAAACCGGGCGGCCGTGCGGCGGTCGTCGTGCCAGACAATGTTCTCTTTGAGACCGGTGCCGCAGCATCGGTTCGCCGCCGCTTGGTTGAGACATGCCGGCTCCACACCATCCTGCGGCTTCCGCCGGGCCTGTTTTATGCCGCGGGCGTTAAGTCAAACGTCGTCTTTTTCGACAAGCCGGTTCGCGCCTCCGGCGGTCCTGCGGAATCGATCTGGGTCTATGACCTTCGGTCTGACAAGCGCTTTTCGCTCCGTACCAAGCCGCTGCAGGCTGAAGACCTTCGCGAATTCGTAACGCTGTTCAAATCGGATCATCGGGAAAGCGGCGATCGGCACCGGCAATTTGCGACGTCTCACGTCCTCGCGAACGCTGACTGCCGGCTCGATCTTACGTGGAGCGCGACTGGGGCGGCGCAACGCACGCCCGGCCTCGCTCGTCTCGATGAGCTGTCGGAGTTGGTCGCTGATGATCTCCGGCGGGCGCTGGAACTCATCACTAAGGCGAAGGCTTGAATAACGACCATCGCCTCGTTCCGCCTTTAGGTCCCCGAGTTTCGGCAGCATCGATGTCGCGGGTTATGCCGAAGCGATCGCGCAGGATCGTGCCTTCATCGACAGCGCAAACGGCAACTAGCCGGACGATCCGAAGCGGCTCGCCCATCGGATCGTCGCGCTTGCTGCGCAGTTTGAGCCGCCATCGCGGCTCGTGTTCGGTGACGCCCTGCAGTGGGCGGCGCAAAGCTCGAGTAATGCAGCAGGAGATTCTCCAATCCGCCAATGATAACTGACAGGTGAGGCCGATAACCGCTGTTGAAATGCCGGACTCAGCGAAGGCCAGCAATCCGGTATGCCGCGGAGCGGAGGAAAACGACATACATTGAACAGTTTAGCGGCGGCTGACGGTATAGTGGGGCGGAGGATGTAAGGGAACAGTCGTACCGGGGCGTACAGGCGGCGGGGGGTGCGAACGCGGTCAGGAGGGGAGTTGGCTTTCCGTGCGCCGCGATAGACCGCGAAGGATCAAATTCCGGAAACCAACCAAAAAGACCAGTGTTTTCAATAGCCGGTGTTTTTGACGGTGTGCCTGACGGTATAGAGAACGTCGGAAAATTTTTTTGCGCGCAATATCAATTGGTTATGGTACTAGGAAATAATCGAGTGGGA
>JALHQM010000119.1 GCA_022841965.1 Hyphomicrobium sp.
AGGTCTCTTGCTCTACTGAGCCGCGCAATCCAACTCTAAGCCAGCGATGATTTTTTCTCCCCGCGCCGCAATTCCGCGGTGCCTCCGCAGAGGCCCTGATGACGTCGAATAAACCTCCGCGCCAACCGCCCGAGCCGCCGCGCCTTGGTGCCTATCGCCCAAGCAACGAAACCGACCCGCGCGCGTCCGGCCGGCCCGGCCCACCGCCGTTGGCCGCTCAGCCTCCTCCCGGCCGCCCGATGCAACCACCGCCGGTCTACGGCGCCCAAGGCCGCCGCATGCCACCACCCCCGCCCGCATCCCGCTACCGTTCCGGTCCACCCGACGATGACGGTGGCCGCGGAGGCGTCCTGAAATTCGTCGGCCTCGCGCTCCTCACCATAGTCGTGCTCGCCGTCGCGGGGATAACCGCCCTCTACATCGCCGGCCCCGCCGACCTCGTGCGCGACCAGATCGTCGCCCGCGTCAAAGAGCAAACCGGCCGCGACCTCGTCATCAACGGCGCCACGTCCTTTACGTTTTATCCCTCGCTCGGCGTCAGCATGAGCGATGTCTCGCTCTCCGCACCGCCGGACATGAAGGCGCCGCCGCTGGTCACGATCAAGAGCCTAACAGCCAGCGTCGCGCTGATGCCGCTCCTGCAGCGCGAAGTCGAAGTCCAGGAGGTGCGCCTCGAAGAGCCGGTGGTCAATCTCCAGGTCGATGCCAACGGCCGCAAGAGCTGGGACTTCGCCACCGCTACCCCGGCCTCGCGCCTCCGCTACGCACAAGCCTCCGAGCCCGGCGTCGTAACAGATGCACCACCAGCGCCCGCAAACGCTTTGCCGCCCAACATCGAAAAACTGACCCTGGGCGACATCCGCATCATTCGCGGCACAGTCCACTACACCGACCCCCGCACCGCCACGATGGAAACGGTCTCAGCCATCGACCTCACCATCGCCGCGCCCACGCTCGACAGCACCGCCACCGCGAACGGCACCTTCAACTACCGCAACGAACCTCTCGAACTAACGTGCGAAATCACCTCCCCAGCCGAATTTATGCGCTCGTCCTCCGGACGCCTCGTCGCCAACCTCAAGGGCCGCCCCCTCGACGTCCGCTACGACGGCACCGCACGCCTTGGCGCGGCACTCGACCTCGACGGCAACCTCGCGCTGTCGTCTCCGTCGCTTCACCGCCTCACGGCCTTCGCGCAAAATCAGAAAGCAGCCGCGAGCCCCGATCGTCCCCTGGCCGTCACCGGCAAGCTCACTGCGGCCAACAACACTTGGACACTGAGCGGCGCGACCGGCGCCCTCGACCGCACCAAAGGCACCGGCGACATCGCGGTCACAACAGGGGCCGCGCGTCCCATCGTCCGCGCCAACCTCAAGTTCGCCGAACTCGACCTCAACGCCCTCCTCGGCCTGACTCCCACCGGACAGTCCGTACCAGCGCCGGCAGCCGCACCCGCTGCCAAGCCCGCCGCACCAGGGTCACCGCAATCGATCGAAGACCTCTTGAAAGCCAACCCGACAGCACCCGGCACGCAAGTGCGCGGCTTCAGTCAGAGCTCGGGCTGGAGCCAGGACCCGTACAATTTCACCACCCTCAATCTCATCGACGCCGACGCCCGCGTCAGCGTCGGCCGCCTGCTGTACAAAGAAATCAAAATCGGCCAATCGCTCGTCGCCGTGGGTCTCAAGGCCGGCGTGCTGAAAGCCGAATTCTCCGACGTGCAGCTCTACGGCGGTCGCGGCAAAGGTCTTGTCGCGATTGACGCCTCCGATCTCGCCAACCCGCGTATCACCATGAACGTCGCCCTCGACGGCGTCGAAGGTCTGCCGCTCCTGAAAGATGCAGCCGACCTCGACTGGCTCTCCGGCAAAGCCAAAATCACCGCAGGTGTCACCGGTCTGGGCCGGAACCAAGCGGCCATTATGAACTCACTCGGCGGCAGCGCGGATATCGCCATCGCGGATGGTGCCATCGTCGGCATCAACATTCCCGGCCTTCTGCGCAACGTCGGCCAAGGCAAACTCGGCGGCCTCTCAAGTTCACCAACCGAGAAGACCGACTTCAGCGAAATGTCATCGAGCTGGGCCATCAACAACGGCGTCGCCCGCAACTCCGACCTCAAACTGGTCGGCCCACTCATTCGCGTCACGGGCGCCGGCGCCGTCAAACTCGGCGAACGCTCCATCGACTACACACTCAAGCCCAAGATCGTCGCCGACGCGCGCGGCCAAGGCGGTGCGATCGACATCGGCGGACTGGAAGTGCCGGTGAAAGTGCAAGGCCCGTGGGAGAAGCCGAAGTTCGCGCCCGATCTCAGCGGCGTGCTGAAAGACCCCGACAAAGCGGTCGAGGCGATCAAGGAGATCGGCAAGCAGTTCAAGGGCAAGGACGCCAAGGAAGTCCTGCGCGGCCTGTTCGGCGGCGGCGGTCAGCAGTAAATCGTGAACCTGCGGGGTCAGACCCCTGAAAGGGGTCTGACCCCATTCCGCACCATTTCCGGATTCACGTTTCTACCGCAAAAAATTTCTACGCTGCAGCCGTTGAAGTCTGCACCGCCATACACCGCTAACCCCTTGCAGAACCGCGTTAAGGGCACGTGAAGCGCACGTGCAATATTTTTTGCCCCAGGGGTCATTTTTTTCTTGCGTAGGGGGGTCACTGGCCTCATAAGCCCCCCTCTCCGTTCGTCCACCTGCCCCTAAGGTCAAGGAGCAATCCCCACACCCCTAAGGTAAGGAGCGGACGGGTTAAATCTATCTGCTGGTTGGGGAGGGTCACATGGCCTTTAATGACGCCCTCTTCCAATTGGGGATGGACTTGACTCGTTCAAGCCCCGCCCAAGAGGAAGAATCTGCTGTGGTATCGCGCGATGAGCGCGTGGATTGCGGGAACGATGTTTCCGAAACTGTATCGCTGAAGACCGTCGCCATCGATCTGACTGGCGCCGGTGAAATCGGCACTGTCCGCGCTGTGCAGCGGGCCGTGGGACGCGCCCTTGCGTTCTCGCGCCTCACAGTCACCGGTTCGGACCTGAAGCGTCAGCCGAAGACCGGCGCCGTCACCGGCACCGTGTCGTTCACCGGCGGCCGCATCGCCATCGAGGCTTGGCCCGCCACGGGCTATGTCTCGCTCGACATCCAGGGCGTGCTCCGCCCCGAGATGGCGATGACGGCATTCTCGGACGCCTTCGCCGCGCGCGAAGCCGTGCTGAAGAAGATGCGCCTTCCCTCCGATGGCGCACGCTTCAAGAAGCCGATCGCGACCGTTCGCGTACCAGCCGCCCGCAAGGCCGCTTGATCCCGCTCTTCACCAGCGATGAAAGACAGACAAGGCCGCGTCAGGAAACTGACGCGGCCTTTGTTTTCGGCCCCCTCTCCCCATTGCTCTCGCAATGGGGAGAGGGTTGGGGTGAGGGGCAGCTTCTTGCTCAGAACATGCTGCTGCCCCTCACCCTCTCCCCGCAGGCGGGGAGAGGAGACAAGCACGCTCCACCCCACAACTGTCATCCTCGGGCTCGCCTGCCCCGGCGAAGGCCGGGGTCCCGAGGACCCATCGCGCCACAAGGTTGGTGGAAGCAGGAGCTTACCGCTATCACCACACCGTCACCCCCGCGTCGATGCGGAGCATCGCTAGGCAATCAAGGCGGGGGCCCATCCAAGCCTCTGACAAATCGCATCACCAGAAGCTTGCGCGGATCCCGGCCTTCGCCGGGATGACGACGGCGGGGAAGCGCGCACCGCGCACAACTTGGCCCCTCTCCCCGTAGGCGCGTCTTCGCGCCGTACGGGGAGAGGGTTGGGGTGAGGGGCAGCTGCTTGTGAGATCGTAGACACGCCAACATCAAGCCGCGCCTTGAAAAGCGTCACGGGGTATGCCCGCACCATGCGGATGCTGCCCCTCACCCCGACCCTCTCCCCATCGAAGACGATGGGGAGAGGGAGAAGTGCGCCCTCTTTCCACGTCATCCCGGCGCGCGAGCGCAGCGAAGCCGGCCGGGACCCAGACAAGCTTCAACACAAGGGCTTACACAGCACTGGCCAACGCTCTGGAAGCAGCCGCGCCATTCATCCCGCTGCCCGTTGACTAGGTCCCGGCCTTCGCCGGGATGACGTGGGAGAGGGAGCGACACCATCGCCCCCCTTGGTCTGCCTCAGCCGTTTTTGACTGTCTTGTAAGTTTTACGATACGGGAACGGCCAGTGAAGCCGGCTCCAACTGGCAATTATTTCCCACGCATCACCGATAGGCTTTTGAAGGTCGGCCCTCACACAACGGCTGCCTCGGTAGTGTTCGACGATTTGGTACGTCCCATCGATAAAACCAGAAACAGCATCGACAAAATTTTCGCCCGGCCCAGGGTGCGTTATTGGAAAAAAACTAACGTGGAATTCATCGACGCTAAAGTGCATCTCGTCATCGTTCGAGAACGATAGCCAAATCTCTGTCGTAAGCCCCGGCTGCACTGGAATGTTCCAGTCCAACTCGCCTGCGGTGCGCTCGTTTGGTATAATTTCGAGGTCGGGATACCGTTTGGCCACCGTTGCAATAAGCAGACGGGCGGCTTCTAACCCCGCACTGAAATCTTCAGCCATCGCGTCGCTGCCAATTTTTCTGGTCCTTAGAAATTTGAACCGACCAATGTGAATTGTAAGTTACAACTCCCACCAGCCGGCCAAGCCCCGAGATGACAGTGGAGGAGAAGCAATTCTCGTCGCCACCCTACAAGTGTCATCCCGGGCTTTATGCCACTGCTGTCCGGTTTAGCATAAAGCGAGTTCCGGTTGTCGGTGGTCGCGGGTGGGTTCTGGTGGCGGCTTGTGGAGGTCGTCCAGCGGTCTGAGGTGCATGAG
>JALHQM010000120.1 GCA_022841965.1 Hyphomicrobium sp.
GCGCGACCTCAGCCAGGCGGTGAAGGAACTTTGGGCCATGCCGCCCGGATCGCGCGCAATCGTCAGCATCTGCGCCGACGGCGGTCAAGGCACAGTCGCCCTCCTCGAACGCGGCTGACCGTAGATCAACGCCATGACAGCGATCCGCTTCCAACTGTCGGAGACGCGATATGACAACTGATGTGCTGCTGTACACCACGAACTGGTGCCCGTTCTGCCGCCGGGCGAAGACGCTCCTCAAGGAGAAGGGCGTGCAATGGAAGGAACTCGATATCGAGGCGGATCCGGTTCACCGGCAGGCCATGACGGAGGCGTCGGGTCGAAACACTGTGCCGCAGATCTTCATCAACGGCACGCATGTCGGTGGCTCCGACGAGCTTTTCGAGCTCGATGTCAGAGGCGAACTCGACAAACTCCTCGGGCGCACGCCGCGCGCCAACTGAGGGGATGCGGCCCGGGCAGACACCCCGTGACCCCGTGCCGGTTTTTGAACGGGAAAGGAGAGTCCGTTGGTCTCAGCTATCTGGAATGACGCCACCATCGCCACAAGCAACGAGACGGTCGTCGTCGAGGGAAACCACTACTTCCCACCGTCGGCGGTCGATTTTGGCCTGCTTGAGATGAGCCCGCACACGTCCGTCTGTCCGATCAAGGGCACCGCGCGCTACTTCCATGTTCGTGTGGGCGATGCGCTCAACGCGAACGCGGCCTGGACCTATCCCGATCCGACGCCGGAAGCCGAGGGCATTCGGGATCACGTCGCTTTCTGGAAGGGCGTGGACGTTGCATAGCAGACCGGTCAGGCGGCGGCTTCGCTGATGGCCCTGTGCAAGCGCCGGCATCTAAAATCTTCCGCCCATCCCGAAACGGCTCGGCTGAAGGACACTGCCCCGGGCCGTTCGGCGCCAACAGCGTCGAATCCTTGCGTCTCTGCCGGATCAAGACGGGTGGATTGAGATGGAGCATGCCGGGTTCGATGCCGCTTTCGCCAAGCTTGCGGAGGGATACAGCGAAGGCGCCTACGAAGGCCGGCGTTTCGGCCTGACTGTCCGGCGATCCGCGGATGGGCGCCGCAACAGCCTGTTCGCCAGGGAGTTGGCCGGGACCGACATTGTCAGCTTCAACCTCTACCGCGTTGCGTCAGACAAAACCTTGCTGAAGCCGTGCGAGATGTCCGCCGAAAAGGTCGTGGCGTTCGTGCTGGATTTCCGACCGGACCCCTGACGGGCAGGTGGAGGTCCCGGCCGACCGGTCCGCCTGCGACGCCCGCCCCCTACGATTGCGCATGTCGCTCAAAGGTATCGAAACTATAGCCGCTGATCATTGGACTTCGTCTGGCGATGAATTCATCTTCTATACATCACCATCCGTGGGGGAATCGGTGCTGGCTCCCGTGTAAGCCAGATTGAGAAAGTCTAAGCGATGACGAACAACAATGCCGCCACCCTTCCGACGCCTTCTGATCTTGACGAATGCGCGGCGATGACCGTCGCCGAAGCTCTGAAGATTATTCTGGCGAACAGCTACGCGATCTACCTGAAGACAAAAAATTTCCACTGGCACGTCTCCGGACCCTACTTCAGGGACTATCACCTGCTTCTTGATGAGCAGGCCGCACAGATCCTCGCCGCCACCGATGCGATCGCCGAGCGCGCCCGAAAGACGGGCAACACCACCATACGATCGATCGGCGATATCGCGCGCCACCAGACCATCAAGGACAACGATGTGGAGTTCGTGACGCCGCAGGACATGCTGGCCGAACTCCGGGCGGACAATCTCCACATGGTCGAGTCGTTTCGCCGCGCAAAAGACGTCGCGGACAAGGCGAAAGATAATGCGACCTCCGGCCTGATCGACGCCTGGACGGACGAGGCTGAGCGCCGTGCGTGGTTCCTCTTCGAAATCAGCCGCTAGGGCTTCGCCGAGCAAACCTGCGTCAGCCTGCCCGCCGTGGCCGGGTGATACGGCGGCTCAAACCGCCAAGGAGCACAAATCCTACACCACACGTTGGGACACGATCCGCGGAATGAAGGCGTCAAGCGCGTGAATGCAGATCATCGCCTTCGTTGGTTTAACTCAGAGCCAACCGCGGAAACGGGCCACATCAGGTCGCAGAGCGAACGACCGCTATGGAGAAGTGCCGCGAAGGGCGGCCCAAAACAGTCACTAGCCGCGCAGTCTCTGGCAAACGAGATGGACGCCGGCCATGTGAAAACGCGATTACCGGCAACTGCGGTGCAACCTTTTTACAAAGAAGGCCGGCAGCGCAAAGGAAACGGGCGCTCTCGTGTCGATCGAGCTTAAACATCTGCGATACGCTGAGGTGGCGGAGCGCTGTGGCAGCTTTCGCAAGGCGGCGGATCTGCTCGCCCTCAAGCAGTCCAATCTCAGCCGAAGGGTGAGACATCTGGAGGAGCAACTCGGGATCGCATTGTTCGAACGGACCAATAGCGGAGTCATGCCAACCCCGGCAGGTCGGGACTTTTTCAATGGCGTTCGCCGAGTTCTCAATGAGCTTCAGATTGTCGTCGACGGAGCGAAGGCCGTCGGCCGCGGCGAAGCCGGATATCTGACAATCGGCTTCTACACCTCCCTCTCGGCCGGCAATCTCAGGGCGAGCCTCATCGAGTACGGGCGCCGTTTCCCTCAGGTCGAGATCAGAACAGTCGAAGGATCGCGCTCACGACTGTTTGACGGAATTCAGAACGGCACCGTTGACATCGCCGTCGTCACGGGAGAGCCGGCTTCGGGTTGCAATCGCTCTATGGTCTTGTGGAGCGAGCGCATCATCGTCGCCTTGCCGGAGGATCATCCGCTGGCCGCGAACGATACTATCTACTGGACCGATCTGAAGCGCGAACGTTTCCTGCTGAGCGAGCGCGATCCCGGTCCAGAGATCCAGGACATTCTCGTGGCCAAGCTCTCCTCGCCGGGCGACCTGCCGGATGTCGTTCGCCACGACGTCAGTCCTGATAATATCAAGAGCTTGGTCGGTGCGGGCTGCGGCGTCAGCCTGATGTGCGAAGCCTCCATGGGCGCGACCTATGCCGGTGTCGTCTATCGCGAAGCTCGCGATGGAAACGGGACAACGCGGATCGGCTACTCGGCGTTCTGGAGGGAACGCAACGACAATCCCGCGCTTCGCAGCTTCATTCGGCTTTTGGAGGAACGCTTCCCGCCGATTTCGAACGGGGACGGGGTCCATGGCGCATCTTTGCGAAGCCTCGATCCGTCGCCATGAAGCGCGCGAGCATCGGCGCCACCAGCTTGGCCGGCTCGACGTCTTGCCCATTTTCGCGGCCCAGGATCTCCGCATAGGCGAGGAGATCGCGGTGAAGGCCGGCCGGCAGTTCCACCGACATCTTGACCGGCTTGTCGTCTTCGAGCGGTCCAAGTTTTAGCTTGCCCATCGATCAGCCTCCGTAGGGTTCGAGCACCAGGTCGCGCGTTACGATGACGCGGACCGGAAAGCCCGGCCGGATCGTCAGCGTCGGCGCGACGTTGAGCTGGCGGCGCACGATCTGCTGGCCGGCATCGTTGATGGTGTCCTGTCCGCCGTTGCGGATCGCCTGGATCAGGCGATCGTCGTCGTTGGTGGCGAGTTCGGCGCCGAGGCTGAGCAGCGTCGACAATCCCGCCGCCTTCGCCAGTTCCCACCAATGATAGTCGACGGCGTCCGACAAGCCGGCATAGCCCTCCGCATCGGCGCCGGGCTGTCGTTCGAGGACGATCGAGCGTCCGTTCGGGAAGATCAGCCGGTTCCAGACCAGCAGCACGCGGCTTTGACCGAACTGCACGCTGTTGTTGTACTGGCCGATCACGCGCGTCCCCTGAGGCACCAGGAGGATGCGGCCTGTCGGGCTGTCGTAGATGTTCTCCGTCACCTGCGCGGTGATCTGGCCGGGAAGATCCGAGTGGATGCCGGTGATGAGCGCCGCCGCGATCACGGCGCCGGCCTGAAGGATGTAGGGCGACGCCGGGGCGGCGACGCGATCGGGCGCCACGGTGCGGCGGTCGGCGGCCGCGTTGAGGAATGCGAGCTGGCGATCCTGGGCCGTTGGGGTGGCGGGAGGCGGCGCGAGGCCGAGACCGGTGAGGTCCGGCGCCGGCGGCGGCGCGATCGTCGCTGCGCCAGGGCCCATTGAGGCCACGGGCCGGTTGTCCGTGCCGGCGAACAGCCGGCTGACGCGGGCGGTTTCGATCTCTTGGAGGCGCCGCTGCTCCTCCGCGCTCACGCCCGGATTGGGTGGGGTCGGCAGCGGCTGGCCGCGATTCTGCGCGCCGAGGATAGGGCGACCGAGATCGCCGGGGAGCGGCGGCCCGAGCTGGGGAACGCTGCTGTAGTCGCGCGGCAATCTGGCAAGACCGTCCGCTGTCGAGCGATTGTCCGTCGAGTAGAGTTCGCTGGCGGGCCTGGCTCCGTCGCGTGTCTGGAGCGCATAGATGAGCGCCCCGCCAATGCCGACACTCGCGACGAGACCGATGCCGGCGAGCATCTTGCGCGATAGCCGGGTCACGCGCGGCGCCTCACCACGCAGCCGCATCGGGGCGGCGGCATCGTCGGCCGGCCCGGCCAGCGGCGCGCCGTCGTCCTCTTTCCGGTGGCCGGGCTCGCTCACGACGCCGGCCTCCCATCGGTGCGGACGATCCGGACGCGCTTCTGGCGGTCGCCGGCGCCCAAGCGCAGCTCGGCGGCGGCGAACAGCCGGTCGACGATCATGTAGTTGGCGCGGACGCGGTAGTTGACGAGCTCGGAGGTGTTGCCCTCCGGGCCGACGACGAACAGCGGCGGCATCTC
>JALHQM010000121.1 GCA_022841965.1 Hyphomicrobium sp.
GTACGTTGCCATGCCGACCAGCACAGTTATGGCAATGAACATGTCCCTCACATACCAGCAGGCGGCCGCCATGACGCCACCGGCGGCCAAGATGCGGAGAGCGGTGGTCGCGTTTTGCCGGGTCAAGGCACCGCTCGGTAGAATCCATAGCGCGAAAATCGCCATCAGGAATTCCGTGAAAAGGAGGCGCAGCGCGCCTCCGATGGCGCCGTTGCCGTAGATTTGTTCGGTCCATGGAATAAGGACGAAGTTGAGTGGGAACGCCAGCACAATGCCCGCGACCATTGCAAGCGTCCACGCATTGGTTCTGTCTGATGCGACGAGAAATCGGCCAAGAACGGTGGAAATGTAAGTGAATATCAGCGTTATGCTCATGACGCTGAGTACTGCGCCGCTTTGCGGAAATTTGGATTGATAGATCAAGTCCACGAGTGGGCTGGCGACGATCGCAAGTCCGAACCCAATCGGCACACCGGTAATCAGAGAAAAATCGATGCTCTTTGAGAGAATGCGCGAGGCGCCGTCTCCTCCTTGAGTAGCGCCGCGCGACATCGCCGGGAAGATGGCTGTCGTCAGGATGTTCGGGATGAATATCAGCGTCGCTGCCAGAGAACCCGCGATACTGTACCAGCCAACTGTGCGCTCATCGACCATGACCGACATGATCAGTTTGTCGACTTCGCCATAGACGAGAAGAACCAGCGAACTCAAGCAGTAAGGCCAACTCCGCCGGAGGATATCGGACGAAAGCGCGCTGTTCCACTTGAACCGTATTGGGATATAGCGCCGAAGGATCGAAAACTGGACGGCTACAGCCACGCCGGAAGAAACGATCGTTGCTGCCGCAATTTCATTAACGCCGTAGCCCAAATACATACACGTCAGGCTGATAATCAAAGTAAGCCCCTTCATGAGAATATCAATCAGGGGAATGTATTGCATGACCTCGCGGCCCTGAAATATCGCATTCAGAGTCAAAATGGTATGCGATGCCGGCATCGTCAGCGCAATAATGCAAATCAAAACGATTGTTTCTTTGGAATAACTCATCGCATAGACGTATGCCGCGACCACCAAGCAGCAGATCAGAAAAATGATGTAGCGCTGGATCAGCACCGTCCCGAGAAATTCGGGGGCTTTCTCTGGGAAGCGCGCTATCTCCTTGGTCAGATGCGTGGCTGTCCCTGTATTGATTATGCTGGACATCACGGACCAGATCGCCGCCGCGATCGCCAATCTACCCATATCGGTGGCGCCGATATAGCGTGGAAGATAAATGATCCAAACGAAGCTGATCGCCCAGGTAATCAACTGCCCGACGAGCATGACTCTGATGTTGTTTAGGATTCTCCCGCCGCTGCCTTGCATGAGCTCAACTTTTGTCCGTGAAAAAGCTTTGAACGCCTGGTTGGCGTGCGCCGCATGATACGGCAACTGTATTGAGACTCACCTCCGACCTGCTATCCCGCAATCAAAAGAAGTGCTCCGGACGCGGTACGGAATGTGGGCTAGAAGCGCGGCGACGGATATTGCGGCCTAGGGTTGTTCGCGGGGGCGCCGCTGCTGAACGAAGTGCTTGATCGCTTCGCCCGGGGAGCCGGCTGCGCGGGCCGCTGCCGTCGCGGCGCCGATGGCAAGGCGTTTCCGATCGATTGTCATGCCGATTGCTGAGAGCCGCTTCTCGTGGAAATCCCAAAATCCAGGCTGCACTTTACCGATGCGGTCCAAGAGCCATTGGTTGCCAATTTTCTCATAGTACACGCGCCACGCCTTGGACATCGTGCGTTCGAATTCCTCAGGCGTCAGGAAAATCTGCCCATAATAATGAAGTGACAGCACGCGATCGATTTGTCGTGTGCTGAATTTGTCGACGTTGTGTGTGATCGACCCCGCTTGATAACGGGTGAAGGACAGGATCTGGTGGACGAATCCGAAATCGCGGTCGACGAGGATTTGGAACGCAGCGTCGGTATCGGAATAGAAGCGATCCTCGGGATAAAAGCGCGGCGCCCGCGACCTGACGACGTCGGATGCGTACATCACCGTGGATGGCGTGCCAAACAGGTGCACGTTCTGCAGCAGATTGATCCGCGCGATCGTTCGTCCATCGACCGCCTTTTTGTCCACCGGCAGACCGAAACCATCGCCCTCGGTCTCAATCAGCCGATACGAACTCACAATGCCGATGGCTGCGCTCGAATCCGCACAGGTCACCATCTCTTGCAGGCAATTCGGAAACAGCCAGTCGTCCGCCAGAATCATTTTGGTATAGCGGCTTTCCGGCGAGATCTGCTGTAGCGCGAAGTTGAAGTTCTGGGCTTGAGGCAGGAACTGTGGCGGCTGCACGATGCGGATGCGAGAGTCGAGAGCGGCGTAGCGAGCCGCGATTTCGCCACTGGCATCGGTGCTGTGGTTGTTGCAGATGATGTACTCGAAATTGCGGTACGTCTGCGCCAATACGCTTCGGATCGTCTGCTCTATGAACTCCCCGGTGTTGAAGACGGGTGTTACGACGCTGACCAGCGGATCGCTCATGACTAGCTCTAAAGTTCCCTGCCGATCCGCTGCCCGCCGACAGGTGGGTCTGCGCTGACGAACAGCAGCTTTGCCTGTTGGTCGTTTCTCACGTCATGCCTCCTGCCCGTATCGCAATCCTAACGAAGGAAACCTAATGTTTTCGCTAGCGGCGATGCATTTGTCGACGCGGTCGCTGCGACAGTCGCGGGCCGACGATTCAGTTCGGGGCCGCGGCCCGTTGAGTTGCTGCGAGTGGTGCGGCATCGGCTTGCGACGGTTTCCGTTCCAGCGAGATACGCCGCGCGAGGTTGATGCTCGGGCGTTCCACAAGCCACCACATGGCGAATGCGAATGCAATGCAAGCGGCCGTTGTGATGATCCACCACATCGCCTCCAGACCAGGCGTGCGGCCTGTCAGCCGATAACCGAGATGGAACATGGCCGCCGTGATCGGATTGTGTGTCAGGTAGAGTGAGTAGGATATGGCGCCCAACCCTTGGAGCCAGCGCCAGTCCAGCGCCGAATACATTTGGCCGCGAGCTGCAAAGGCCCACAATAAGAGTGCGGTGAGGGCGCAGGCGATCGTGAACGCGTCCCCGCGCAGGATTCCGGCGACGAGAAGCACGGCGATGTATGCCACGCAATAGATCGCGCTCAAGGGATTGCGCCACGCCCAGTAGGCGCCAGCGCCGGCCAGGAAGCCATGCCATAGCGGCAGGAAACTTCCCCGATAGGGACCGTCCGAAAGGATGCCAAGGGGCCAAAGCAGGCTGATCAGCGCTGCGCCCGCGAAAACCAGTGCCGTTGCTCGGCCCTGCATCGGTTTTGCGGGATCATTGTGCGAGACGGCGAGCAACAACACAAAAACCAGGTAGAATTGAACTTCCTGGCAAAGTGTCCAGAAGACGCTGTTGAAGCCAGGATAGCCGAAGATCTCCTGCAGATAGAAGATGTGCGCGGCGATCTGGCCGAGCGAAACTTGTGGCTGCTCCTTACCGCCAACGAATTGCGCCGCGAGATAAGCGAAGGAGATGGCAAGGGCGATCGCAAGCCAATACGGCGGGTCGAGGCGGATCGATCGGCGCAGCATGAACCGGCCAACGAAGGAAAAGGTGACGCGGCTTCTCGCTACCGAGTGCGCGATGACGAAGCCGCTCAACACGAAGAAAACAGCGACGCCCAGACCGCCCTGTTTTATCACCTGCGCGACCCAGGCTGGGAGGAGCGTCAACAAGCCGGTGAGATGCCGTCCCTCTGCCGCGTGATAGATGACCACACTGAGGCTTGCGACGCCGCGGAGCGCGTCGACGAGGGTGAAGCGATGTTGCGGGCGGGAGAGCGGCTCCACATCTCGGATCATGAGGTGTGTCACCGCCGCTGCGGAACGAGGACTGCGCGAGCAAGAAAGCCCGGCAGCACCGCGATGCACAGGAGATAACGGTGAAGCAAGCGGCCGGGGTTTTTGGCTGTGCGCCAGAGCCATTCGAGGCCGGTACGCTGCATCCAGTGCGGCGCACGCACCTGCGCCCCGGTAATGAAATCGAGTCCGGCGCCGATACATACGAAGGAGACGCGAGGAACCAGCTGCTTGGCGTAGTCGGCAAACAGCTCTTGTTTTGGTGCCCCGAGCGCGACGAAGCAGAGATCGGCGCCCGACTCCTCGATGGCGTTAATGCATTGGCGCGCTTCCGCCGACGTTGGCGAAAAACCCTGCGGCGGCGCCAGGACTCCGGCGATCCGCAAGTCCGGATCGCGCTCGCGGAGCGCCTGGGATGATTGGGACAGCACGTCAGCGCTCGATCCAAAGAGAAAGATCGACTTTGCTGTCCGCGCGGCTTCGGCGCAGATGGGAGCGATCAGATCCGAGCCGGCGACGCGATCGAAGCGCTTGCCCTGCAGGCTTCCAGCGAGCACGACCGGAAACCCATCCGCTGTTATCAGTCCGGCGCGGGCATAGGCTGCGCGGAAGGCAGGATCGCTCCGCATCTTCACGACGTGATCGAGATTGAGGGTGAAGACGGTTTGCGCATCAGCCGACCCTGCGGCTTCGCAAATGCGCGCTGCCGTCTCCATGAGGGGACGCGTGCTCACACGCAAATTTTCAACGATGAAATCCGAGGACACCGACTAGCCCCACCGCAACGCATGAACCAGACAATCTAGAGCCAGGAGAAACGCCATCTTAGCTCTCCTCCCAACCTGAGACGAAGAGGTGTAGCTGATGGAAGTAAACATCGTTGCGCATGACA
>JALHQM010000122.1 GCA_022841965.1 Hyphomicrobium sp.
ACCGAACAGCGCGAGGCCAATGACGACGATCAAATCAGGTCGCCACAGGCCATCGACTTGAAGCAATAGCGCGAGGGCAACGGGTACCGCGACAAGCAACGCAGACCACAGCCGCGCGGCCGGTATCTCGCGGCTCAGTCCATCGTCGCTTCGCGCAACGAGAGAGGGTGCGAACGCCTGCACGCCGCCATAGCAGATCGTCCAGGCCGCAAGGAAGCCACCGACCTCGATGAAGCGCCAGCCATTGGCGTAGAGAAATACAGGAAGTCCGACGACGAACCAGACATCGCGCGCACCGAACAGAAACACCCGCGCCGCCGCGAGCAGGTTGATGCCGCGCGACTTCGCGAACAGTTCGCGCATCGACTTGGATGATTTAGCCTTGCCAAGTTCGCGTGGCAGAAGGGCGAGGCCGACGAGAAATATGATCGAAAGCAAGCCCGCCATCGCCCATAGCGCCGGCCTAAATCCCACCGACTCGAGCAGCAGACCGCCGACAAAGAAGCCGACGCCTTTCATGGCATTCTTGGAGCCGGTGAACCACGCCACCCACTTGAAGAGCTGACCCGAGCCATCGGCCGATGTCGCCTTGATCGCCGACTTGGACGCGGTCTTGGTGAAATCCTTGGCGAGGCCGGCGATACCTTGGGCAGCCACCACCCACGCCACGGATATCGCCACGCTCCAGGCAGGATCCAGCGCCGACAACATCAAAAGGCCGGCAATCTGCAATGCCTGGCCAACCGCCAGCATGCGAGGAATGCCGAAACGCGTTGCGAGCCAGCCCCCGGCGAGGTTGGCGACAATGCCGGCGAACTCATAGAGTAGGAAAAGAAACGCGAGCGTGAAGGGCGAATAGCCGAGCTGGAAGAAGTGAAGCAACACGAGCATCCGCAACGCGCCGTCGACCAGCGTGAAGCCCCAATAGGAGGCCGTCACGATGAGGTAGTTGCGCACCGATGCTGTCATTTCACTCCCCCGCGGCTATGACGATGTTGGCGAGGTCGACCATTCGGCAGACATATCCAATCTCGTTGTCGTACCAGGCATAGACCTTGAGCAGCGTGCCATCCGTCACCATCGTGCTTGGCGCATCGACGATCGAGCTTCGCGTGTCGTTGCAGTAGTCGGCAGATACCAGAGGTCGGGACTCGTATCCAAGGATGCCGGCGAGCGGGCCGCGGGCTGCGGCCTTGAATAGCTCGTTCACCTCCTGCGCGCTCGTCTCACGCTTCAGCTCGAAGACGCAATCGGTGAGGCTCGCATTGAGGATCGGCGCACGAATGGCGTGGCCGTTCAGCTTACCCTTGAGTTCGGGATAAATGAGCGCGATGGCAGTGGCGCTACCCGTCGTCGTCGGCTGTAGGGACAGCATCGCCGAGCGGGCACGACGGAGGTCCTTATGAGGCGCATCGACAACGACATTGGTGTTGGTCGGAGCGTGCACCGTGGTGATCTGGCCGTGGCGGATACCGATCGCCTCGTGAACGACCTTGACCACAGGCGCCAGACAATTGGTCGTGCACGATGCTGAGGTGAGGAGTCGATGGCGCGATGGATCATAGAGGGCATCATTGACGCCAACGACGACGTTCAACGCGCGATCGTCCTTGACCGGTGCGGCAACGATAACGCGCTTCACGCCACGATCAAAATAGGCTTGGAGCTGCTCAGGCTTCAGGAATTTGCCGGTGCATTCCAGAACGATGTCGCAACCAAGGTCACCCCAGGCGATCTCGCCCGGCGAAGCGACTGCCGAAAACCCGATCCGCCGTCCGCCGACCGAGATGGCAGCATCGCCATCGGACCCTATGGCTTCACGCCAGCGACCGTGCAGGCTGTCGAACTCGAGTAGATGTGCGGTCGCTTCTGCGCCGCCTTTGATTTCGTTGACGTGTGCGATCTCAAGCCGATTGCCCGCGCGTGGATCATCGCTCGGCCGCGCCAAGCCACCCATGGCTGCGCGTAAGGCCAAACGCCCCATACGACCCATACCGTTGATGCCCACTCGCATGGTCTTTTCCTTATCGGGCATATGTTGTCGGTTTGCCGAGTTCGTCCAGCCGCGCCTTGAGCGCCATGCGGTCAAGCGTGGCGAACGGCAAGTTGGTGAAGCCCTCTAGCCGGCGGCGGATCATGCCGTACAATTCGTTCAGCAGGGTCGTTCGCTCGATGTCGGAACCACGAAAGCGCGCCGGATCGGGAAAGGGCCAGACCGCGGTTACGGGCCGCTCACCAAGATCAGGGCACACTTCGCCATCTCCGGCGTCGCAGAGCGTGAGCACGAAATCCATGCGCGGCGCATCGGCCTTCATGAACTCATTCCACGACTTCGACCGCAGGTTCGAGACGTCGTGTCCGATCGTCGAGAGGCGCTCGAGAACCTCAGGCATGGGTGCGTCGGCCGGAGATGATCCCGCCGAATACGCGTGGAACTGGCCACGACCAATCCTCTCCAGGATGGCCTCGGCCATGATCGAACGGGCGGAGTTGCGCGTGCAGATGAACAGAACGTTGAATGCTGGCGTCATGGGACTAACCTCATCGAACTCATCCGGAAGGAGCCGCGCGAGATCCCGGCAGAGTTCCGGGCGACCGCCACAGCACGTCTCGGTCAGAAAGCTGAAAAGCTTCCGCAAGCCCGCAAAGCGCACCGCGTAAATGATGTAGCGGCCCTGGCGGGTCGACTGGACCAACCCCGCCTGATCGAGCGCGGCGAGGTGGAACGACAGTGTCGACGGCGCCAGTCCGAGCGTCGTCGCCAATTCGCCAGCCGGCATCCCGGATGGCCCACGCGAGGCCAGCGTACGCATCAGATGCAGACGCGTCTCCTGCGAGAGCGCGGCAAATCCGGCGGCAGCGTCCATCGTTTCCATGATTACCGAATAATCGAATTGATTGACAATTGTATGACGGATGCTGAGCCCTAGGTCAACAGCTCCCGCAGACCGATAGCGAGCCCAATCGGGGGAGCATCGCCGGTATTGAATTGGGGCGTCTCGTCCAGGAGGATTGCGTGTCACGCCGCTCGAACGACAAGGACAAACCCGAAACGCCAGGGCCGTCCATACGGCCCGAACTTGTCGCACGTATTTGTTGGTATCACTTCCACGACGGCCAGACCCAGCAGCAGGTTGCCGAACGCGTCGGCCTCAGCCGCGCGACGATCAACAAAGTCATCAACGACGCGCGCCGCCAGGGAATTGTCCGCATCTCGATAGAGTCGCCCGCCACGCCGTGCGCTGAACTCGAAGCCAGACTGCGCGAGAAATTCGCGCTCAGGGGCGCCGTGGTCGTTCCTTCACCGGCTGACGAAGACAACGTCCGCCACATCGTCGGCATCGCAACGGGCGAGTACATATCCAAGGTCTTGCGCCAGGACGACATACTTGCCCTTGGCTGGGGCGGCACCGTCTACGCGGCGGCCCAGTCTCTCTCACCGCGCAAAAACAGCGGAATCAGCGTCGTTTCTCTGTCTGGCGGGCTCCCCCGGAGCGCGATCATAAACCCATATGACAATGCCGCATCGTTCGCCAAGATACTTGATGCCCAGTGCTACTACATGACGGCACCTATGTACGCCGACGACGAGACCACGAAGAAAGCCCTGATGCGCAGTTCAGCCATTCGCACGGTTGTCGACAAGGCTACGAACGCAGATGTTGCGTTGCTTACGACCATTGATCTCACCGCCAAGACATGGATCATCAAGCACGGCGCGATTACACGGGAGATGCTCAAGTCTCTCGTCGCCGCCGGAGCTGTAGGCGGCGTGTGCGACCAATATGTGGATGCCGACGGCCGCGTCATCGATCACGAGCTCAATCGCCGGACAGTGGCCGTCCCCCTGAGTACCATCCGCAAAATCCCCCATCTGGTGCTTTGTGCTGGTGGTTCCTTCAAGATCCCGATCATCCGGGCGGCGCTGGCTGCCGGGCTCGCCCATACCCTGATCACGGACGAGCGTGCAGCCATCGGCCTCCTGGCTGCGTAACGGCGTTGGAAACGTGCCGTTGACAAAAGTATATTTTTTTAGACAAATGTACGAGGGAGACAACGCTACAAACGAGGTGACGTCATGTCGGGTGGATCGCTGGCTGGAATTCGAGTGCTCGACCTCAGCCGTGTGCTAGCAGGCCCGTCCTGCACGCAACTCCTGGGGGACCTCGGTGCCGAGATCATCAAAGTGGAGAGGCCCGGTGTCGGAGATGAAACGCGCACGTGGGGACCGCCATACGTCAAAGACGGCGACGGCCACGACACCACGGAAAGCGGTTACTACCTATGCTGCAACCGCAACAAGCGCTCGATCGCTGTCGACTTCTCGAAACCCGAGGGTGCCGCCACGATTAAGCAACTCGTGCAGCGCTGCGATGTGTTGATCGAGAACTTGAAGCTCGGCGGTCTCCAAAAGCTCGGCCTTGGCTATGAGGATCTACGCCGCGAAAATCCAAGTCTGGTCTATTGCTCGATCACCGGCTATGGGCAGACGGGTCCATACGCGGCGCGTCCTGGATATGACATGGTCGCGCAGGGCATCGGCGGCTTGATCAGCATGACGGGCGAGTCCGATCGGCCACCCGTCAAGGTGCCGATCGCCGTCAACGACGTCATGACCGGACTCTATGCAGCGATAGGCATCCTTTCAGCACTTCGCCACCGCGACGCTACAGGAGTGGGTCAGCACATCGATCTAGGACTGCTCGATGTCCAGGTTGGCTGGCTCTACAATCAGGGCCTGAACTACCTGACCGGCGGTGGCA
>JALHQM010000123.1 GCA_022841965.1 Hyphomicrobium sp.
TGGATATTGGCGAGCACCGGCCCCGGACCTATGGCGTTGACCCTGATCCGTGGCGCGAGGGCCTGTGCCAGCGTTTGCGTGGCTGTGTAGAGACCCGCTTTGGCGATGGTGTAGGAGAAGTAGTCGGGGGTGAGCCGCCAGACCCGCTGGTCGACGATGTTGATGATGTCACCTCGGCGGTCGGACGGCAGGGCCTCCGCGAAGGCTTTGGCGAGCAACACGGGCGCGCGGAGGTTGACAGCAAGCTGTCGGTCCCATTGAGCGGGGTCGAGGCTGTCGATCTCGTCTCCGAGGAACAGTGCCGCACTGTTGACCAGGAGCGTCGGGGCCCCCAATGCTGCGGCGCAGCAGGGCACCAATGCAGCGGCAGCGGCGGCGTCGGCAAGGTCAGCACCGAGTGCGACGGCGGCAGCGCCGGTCGCACGGATCTCGGCGACAACACCCTCGGCTTCCAATTGCGATGACGCGTAGTGGACGCCGATCCGCCAACCATGGCGGGCGAGATCGAGGGCGATCGCTTTGCCGATGCGGCGGCCAGCGCCCGTGATCAGCGCGGTTCCAGGCCCGGTATCGGCCGTCTGAGCCAAGGCTTCTCCTCGCTTCGGCGTCGACTCGCTGCTTTGGGGCAGCCAATGGGTGTGAGTCGGCGATTTTAGACCGTTGCCGATGTCGTTGGCGGATCATTACGCCCAATCGGGGTCGCCGCAAGGGCGACGGTCTGTGGCCGATTGGCCTCCTTGACTGAGCGCTGACGGTTATTGAGGCAATAAACAGTAAGCATCATGCCTGTTTTGGAGGCATTTTAAGATCCCTAAATGCCGTTGAATACCAGACTGTTACGCAACGGCCACGGCGACGTCCGGACATTGCCAAAACCGTAAAGCTTTGCTTGCGCCGTCATCCCCATATCCGCAACATACATGTCACAGGTTTCAATTGGACAATGCACTAGACGGGCAAGAAGGGATGATCACTATGATCACGAAGAAGATGGGCCTGGCGAAAAGCGTCGTGGGGGCGCTGGCACTTTCGCTACTGGCCGCGCCGGCAATGGCGCAAGGCCTGAAGGACGGGCCGATGACGCCCGCTCGCGCATTGGAATGGACAGCCAATTTCGGCGTCACCAGCGATTACGTCTTCCGCGGCTTCTCGCAGTCGGCTGAAAAACCGGCCGCTCAGGGCGGCATCGATGTGACGTACGGCATCTTCTACGCCGGCGTCTGGGCCTCAACCATCGACTTCGGCGAAGACGGCGCGGGACGCAATATCGCGACGACTGAGGTCGATGTCATCGCTGGTATCAAGCCCAAGTGGGGACCTCTGTCCTTCGACTTCGGTGCCATCTACTACATCTATCCCAGCGCTCGCGATCCGGGTGCGCAGCTTGACTACGTCGAGATCAAGGCCGGTGTGAGCTACGAGCCGTGGAAGGGTGCAACGGTCGGTTCGACCGTTTTCTACTCGCCTGAATATACGGGGAAGACCGGCGACGTCTGGACCTTCGAGAGTTCGTTCGCTCAGGAACTCCCGAAACTCGGCTCCATCACGCCGACCTTCAGTGCATTGCTGGGCTATCAGACCGGCGACTCAGCAGCCTATGCGGCCCTTATCGGTCAAGGCGGCGAATACTATTACTGGAACGCTGGTGTGAGCTTCGCCTTCAGTGATCGCTTCTCCATCGACGTGCGCTATTGGGGCACGGACAACTCGAATACCTTCTGCGACACTTTCGGCAAGGTCCTGAACTGCAGCGACCGCGTCGTTGGAACGGCCAAAGTCACCTTCTGATCCGTACTTCCCGGTACGACAGTCGATAGCGGGGTCTGCAATCGCAGGCCCCGCTTTCGTTGGTGATGCGGCGCCCCCTGGCTACCAGGTCACAGCGGCTTTGATCCGTCCGGTTAAATCGCGATCGCTCTCCGTCATGCCGGTGATGGCGCCGACTTCCAGTGAGAACTGGGAGGCATTGGCGTCGAGGTTCACGGGCGGCGTCAGACCGAGGCCAACATAAAGTCCCGGGCTGCCACGATGGGTCGCGACGCCCATTCCCGGCGCCGTGACAACATCGGACGTCGAACCGAACGCCTCGATCCCGAGCGCGACGCCTTTGCTGAGCTCTCCCTTGACCCCGGCCGCGTAGGCGAACGCGATATCGTCGGCGTGATTTGCCCCGAACGTGTGTGCTATTTTCGGTTTGAGCGTCAGGGCCAAGCCGTCGCCGCCGAGCTTGAACTGGGGCCCCGACGCCAACGCGTTCGTACCGGACCCTTGAGCCTGCATGTCCAACTCAGTGAACCATCCCCAGGTCATGGACGGGCCGACCCGGCCGAGCGAGAGCTGGGTCTCGACAGCGGCGGCCTTCAGACGCATGTCGTCACCCATAGGTGCGTCGAAGCCGGCCTTGATGCCGGCCTTGAAGCTCTCCGTGATCGCGAGCCCCCGGTTCAGTTCTGCGGGCAATGCACTGGCATCAGCGCTCACGGGAAGGCCCGACTTGATCGCCCGTGCGATCGCGGTCTGCGTCTCTCCGGGTTCGAAGGCCGTCTTTCCTGCCATGTTAGGGACCGCCAGTGCCGCAATAGGCGCGATGGTGAACCTGTTGCCCTGTTCGAACGGTTGCCACGCCGGATTGAGGTCCAGGAGGAAGCCAATTTCGATCGCGCGATCGATCTCAGCCGCATCGAAAAGCGGCGCCGGCGCGTCCTTGGGTTCAGCCAGTACAACCGTGGACGCGCCAGCGAGCAACAGTGCCATGACCAGAGTCGAAGCGGTCGTTTGAGAAGGCATCGTATTTCCCGTTTTTGCAGTCTCGTCGCGACCATAGGCGCGGGTCTCGGCCGACAAAAGCGCTGATGGAACCGATGGGCATTCTGCCGCGTGCCGCCGCCGCGACATGTGGGCTCCGCACAACACGTGCAGCGATGTCGGACTGTCGCCCGGCGGATCTAGATTGCGCCCTCAGCCCGATGCGATTCGCGAAGCTGTAGCGGCTGGCCATGGCGAAGCTATGGCAATCGCAATTGCCGTCGGCATGTCAGATGGCCGAGTATGGAGCATCTGAAATCTCGGCGCGGAATGCGTTGACGTCTATGCTGCGGCGCCACCGCAAAACGCCCACCCGATCGCAACGCTCATTTGAAGGGAATATCGACAATGAACATTTCGCTGAAAGGCAAGCGCGCCGTCATCGCCGGCGGCAGCCGCGGTATCGGCCGCTCGATTGCGTTGACGTTTGCGGCGGCTGGTGCCCACGTCTCGATTTGCGCGCGCGGCGCGGACGGTTTGAAGGCCGCGGCCGCCGACATCGGCAAGCAAGGCGGGCAGGTTCATTGGGGCTCATGTGATCTTGCCAGTGCGGAGGCGATCAAACGCTACGTCGGCGATGCCGCGGCCGCGCTCGGCGGCATCGACATCTTGATCAACAACGCATCGGGGTTTGGGATGGGCGACGACGAGGCAGGCTGGGCTGCTGGTCTCAATGTCGACGTACTGGCGACGGTGCGCGCCACGCACGCCGCGATCCCGCACATCGACAAGGCCGGCGGTGGCGCGGTGGTCAACATCTCGTCGATCTCCGGCTATCGCGCGAGTGCGCGCTCCGCGCCCTATGCGGCGGTAAAGGCGGCGGTGATCAACTACACGCAATCGCAGGCGCTCATGCTTTCCGGCAAGCGCATCCGCGTGAACGCGATTGCACCTGGCTCGATCGAATTTCCCGGCGGCGTCTGGGACAAGCGCAAGACCGAGAACCCGGCGCTCTATCAGGGCACGCTGAAGTCGATCCCGTGGGGCCGGTTTGGCGCGCCGGAGGAGATCGCCAGCGTGGCGCTGTTCCTCGTCAGCGATATGGCGAGCTGGGTCACCGGCCAGACCATTACCGTCGACGGCGGCCAGTTGCTGAGCTGAGCGGCGACGCGCCCGAACTCATCCGTCCGCGCGCTCCGGGCTGGGTCGCGCGTTTTGCTGACCGACAACAGCTCCACGCCGCGCCGAAACGGGATTGCTGCTGGAGGCGTGGTGCGCGGTCCGCGTTGCGCAACGTCTACCGCGCTCGCCCTGCCTCGTTGTGGAGCAAGGCCGGGCTGTGCCTCCACAGCGGTCGGGCTCGGCGTGACGGTGCCAATTTTCGGGCTCGGGATCTAATTTCGACGAACGCTCGACGCGTGCTTGCGCTTCCTGGCATGAGCGTCTAAAAGGGCGAGCCTTGACGGTGGGGCTTCGCCCTCGCCCGTCATTTTGCGCCCACTGGTAATTCCGGGGCGCGTCGCGCCGGTAGCTCAGTTGGATAGAGCACCAGACTACGAATCTGGGGGTCGTGGGTTCGAATCCTTCCCGGCGCGCCACAACTCCACCATTCCAGAGCAAAACTGGGCACCACCCAGCTTCTGAATCCCGATCGCCGACACCGTGCTCGAAACGGAAGTCGGCAAACGAAGGCGGAGCCGAACTCACTACTGACAATAGCACCCAGCCTGCATTTGACAGGCTGGAGTATAGATGGAATCGATACCCTGGCGGCAACTTGCCTGCTTGTTGGAAGGGCAGGAGATGGAGCACCCGGCGCATTTCGCCGTGCGTGGCGTGGAACAAGAGTTTCCGCCACCCCATGCCAACGGCTTCCATCCACCGTCGATAACCCAAGTTGGGCGCTTGCCGCTACAGCTACAGACCGACATGATCCCGGGAATAGTCGTGTGCCAATTGCCGTCCCAGGAGCGC
>JALHQM010000124.1 GCA_022841965.1 Hyphomicrobium sp.
CACGCAAGGGCGGCGCTTCTCCAACATCAAGCGTTTCGACGATGCGGCGGTGGAGCTCGGGCTCGACCGCGCCATGCTGGCGCTGCAGGAAGTGGATGAGAAGCTGGCGCGCGCTTTGATGCTGCCGCGCGGAACGGCCGCCGCGCCGGGCTTGCCGGCTGATCCTACGGCGCTGGCTCTGATCGCCCTCGATCCGACAACTGACAAGATCGTGTACAAGATCGCGGCGGATTTCACGGGCCCGGAAGGGCCTGCGGGCGCCAATGGGACAAACGGCACCAACGGCACCAACGGCACCAACGGCACCAATGGCACTAACGGTACAAACGGCACGAACGGGACGAACGGGGTTGATGGTGCAACGTTGCGAAGTGGCGCCGGCGTTCCGAGCGCAGGCTTGGGGAACAACGGCGATTTCTACATCAACACGACCAATGGCGACCTTTATGGGCCAAAGACGGCAGGCTCGTGGGGTTCGCCGGTTGGCAATTTCACCGGGCCGGCGGGCGCCAACGGAACCAACGGAACCAACGGGACAAATGGCGCGAACGGGACAAATGGTTCCGTCTGGTACAGCGGCGCAGGCGCGCCTTCTGCCGGGCTAGGCGTCAATGGCGACTACTACCTCAACACATCTAATGGAGACGTTCACAGCAAAAGCGGCGGGTCATGGTCAGTCGTTGACAACCTGACCGGCCCAGCCGGCACAGGTTCGGGCGATATGCTCAAGTCTGAGAATTTGAGCGGGCTTGCGAACACCACGACCGCGCGCACTAACCTCGGCCTTGGGGCGCTCGCTACGCTGGGCGCAGTTGGAACAGCGCAGATAACCGACGCTGCCGTCACGCTCGCCAAGATGGCAAACATAGCGACGGACAGTATATTGGGTCGCGCCACGACAGCGACGGGCGTTCCTGAAGTGCTCACCGCTCTGCCCTTCGCGTACACCGGGGATGTTACACGCCCGGCGGACAGCAACGTGACAACGATTGCGAACGACGCTGTCACCTACGCGAAAATGCAAAACGTCAGTGCGACAAACCGTTTGCTTGGGCGCTTCACGGCGGGGGCGGGCGACCCTGAAGAAGCTACGCTCGGCGCTGATCTGGAGTTTAGCACGGGCGCGCTGCGCGTTGGCGCGTACACTGGCGACATTACTAAAGCCGCTGGGTCGTTGGCGACAAGTGTGGCCAACAACGCGATTACGTACGCAAAGATGCAGGACATATCTGCGACATCGCGCGTGCTTGGCCGCATAACCGCAGGCGCGGGAGACCCCGAGGAACTGACGGCGACAAACTTACAGACGATAATGGGCGTGACGGCTGGGGGTTTGTGGGCGCGCACAGGTGAGGGAACCAACGTTGCGCGCACGATCACTGGCAGCGGCGGCATCACAGTCACCAACGGCGATGGCGTGGCCGGCGCTCCAGCCATAACCATCGACACGGCTGTTGTGGCGCGCAACGGCAAAAAGATGGTGCCGATCCTCGCCTCCGGCATGACGCCGAACTCGACCAACGGCCCAGCGCGCGGAACGGTTGAGACGACAACGCAGCAATTGATGTATCAGACGCTCGATTTCGATCCGACCACACAAGAGCGCGCGTGCTTTCAAGTGCCGAAGCCATCTTCATGGAACGAGGGCACGGTTACGGCAAAGTTCATCTGGACGGCTGCCTCCGGCTCAGGGGGCGTGGCTTGGGATATTGCGGGAGTAGCACATTCCGATGACGACGGTTTAGACGCTACCGCTTTCGGAACCGCAGTGCAGGTCACCGATACGTTTATAGTGGCTGGCGACATGCATAAGACGGCTGAAACCGCCGCCGTCACCATTGCTGGCACGCCTGCGCCCGGCGACATGGTGACCTACCGCGTGCGCCGTGTGCCGGCAGATGCGGGCGACACTCTGGCGGTCGATGCACGGTTGATCGCAGTCGAACTGTTCATGACAACGAACGACAGCATCGACGCATGATGCCGCTTGCACAATTCGCGCACTTAAGGGCTGGAGCTGCGGTCAGTGCTGTCGTCACCGCGCCAGCGGCGGTGGGCGCCGACTCCACCGTCTATGACCCGCCATTCACCACAACCTCAACCTCGTCGTTCAGCATAGAGCTCGCCGGAACGTGGTCCACAACCGGCAATACCACGAACCAGTCTGGCGATTGGGTCTCGCCTAAATCGGGCACGGTTGGAGACGCTTACGAGGTCCGTCTCACAAAGGCCAGCGGGACCGATCCAACGGGCGCGGCTTTGGCAACGTGGCTGCCGCTAAGCACAAGTCGATCCTGGACGCTATCGGTGGGCAACACCTCAGCGTCTTTCACGGGGACGCTAGAAATTCGCCCCGCTGGCGGCGGGGCTGTGTTGAGCACTGGCAGCGTGACGCTTGATGCGTCGTGTTTGTAGGGGTGTTGTGATGAGCTCAATCCAAGATCCCGGCGCTGATACCTGGCATTGGGACAAGCGCGTGCCGATCGCTGTCATCATGGCGCTGCTGTTGCAATTCGCCGGCGCAGTCTGGTGGGGCGCGAAGACGACTTCGCGCCTCGACGTGGTGGAGCGCGCCGTGCTGGTGCGCGACGGCGATCATGAGCGCCTTGTACGCGTCGAAGCCACGCTGCAATCGATCGATGCGCGGCTCGCGCGCATGGAAGACCGCCGCTGAGGGAAAAGGCCTCAACACAAGGAGTACAACACATGCAACGAATATCGATCGCGGCGATCATCGCCCTGGCGTGGATGGTCGCCTTCGCGCCGCTGGCGCTCGCCAGCGACACGCAAGTCAATGTGCCGATCGGCGCCTGGATCGACGGCATCGCCGATGTGGTGACGCCGGTGATCGTGCTGGCGATCGGCGGCGGTTTGATCCGCGTCGCGGGCCCGATCGCGGGGCCGTTGATCGGCATGATCGGGCAAAGGCGCGTCGATGCGCTCCTCGAGAAGGCCATCCGCTACGCCTTCAACGCGGTGAAGGGCGTGACGCCGAATGGCGGCGTGCTGAGCGTCGATGTCGGCAACGAAGTGATCGCGCGCGCCGTGAACTACGCCATCGCCCACGCGCCCAAGCTGGTGTCGATGGTGATCGGCGGCCAGGATCGTCTGCGCGAGAAGATCATCGCCCGGCTCGATCTGCCGGCGGACTTCTCCACGCCCGGCGTCGCCCCGGCCAGCGCAGGCTGATCCCTCATGGAAGGCTGGGTCCTCGCGTTCGTGCTGCTGGCGTCGCTGCCCGATGGGCGCGGCGTCATCATTCACGGGCGCGACGATCGCAGCTTCGCCAGCCGCGAGGCCTGCCTCGATGCGCTGGCGGGCTTCCATGTGGCGGGCCTGCCTCTGCCGTCCGGCGTGCGTGTGTCGCGTTTCGCGGCCTCGTGCGCGCCAGGCACCCCTCCAAACCCTGACCCCGCTCCAGCGCCATCCTGGCGCGATGGCGGGGCATAAGGAGCAAACCGAAATGACCAAACGGGCCAAATCGGGCAAACCCAAATCGGGCCAACGAAGTCCGCTCACGGATCTCTGTTACGCCGCGCTGAAACGTGGGCCGGGCACAAGTGATGCGATCGCGCGCCGCGTGCGCCGGCCCTCGCGCGCCGTGGGCAAAGCCCTCTCGCAGCTGAAGCGGCGCGGACGCGCCCATTTCAAGCGGCGCGACGGCGAAGCGATCTGGACATCAGGCAAGGCGCGCACGCGCTGAGCACGCCGGGGCCGCGAAGGGATCGGGCATGGAGCGGTGAACCCGCCTTCACTCTCGGGTGATGATGAGCCCTAAAGACCGTAGCCTTGCCCCGGCGCACTTATTCCTCCCACCTCAGCCCCGCTTCGGCGGGGCTTTGTTTTTCGACTTTTCCCAGGCCAAACCCGCGCGACTTTCGCGCCATTCCCCTGCAAAATCGCGATTTGGGCCCTGTAAGTCTTTGATTTTACGCGGGCGCTGTTGCCTCTTAATCAGCGGGTCACAGGTTCGAATCCTGTTACACCCACCACAAATCAATCACTTACGCCGCCGGCGGGCAGAACGGATGTGAACAAAAGTCTCCAGTGGAGACTTTGCCCCGGCTTCGGCAGCGCGGCGCGCCTCGGCGATGAGCGCCAGGCCCGCCCACACGGGCAGGGCCAGCATCACCAGGGCGGCGGCGATCCAGCGGGCGATCTCGATCAGGCTCCAGGGCGCGTCGGTCATAATCTCACGCGCGACGAAATTACCTCAATCGCATACGCGCTGAGTGTGCATGCTGGGTCGATCTCGACATCCGAAAACTCAAGGCCTCGAACGGCTTCGATCGCGCGGAATTCAGGCGATGCGCTGATCACTTTGACAAATCCGCCGGAGGGAAACCGCAGGATGCGGTTTTCCGGTTCAATCTTGGCGCTGGGCGCGGCCTTATGAAGTTCGCGCAGAGCTCGGTCGGCAACGCGATTGCTTGACACAACGATGAGTGGGCGTTCGCCTTCGATGGCGCGCTGAAGCATCGTCTTGCCGTGCTGCGCGGCCTTCATCTCGTATCTCACCACATCACCCCCGTGCGTTTGCGCCAGGCCTCGATGCGTTCGCCCACCTGATCGGCGCTGGCGCGGGTCGAGACCAGATAATGTTCCTTGAGGATCGCCTCGATGGTTTTCAAGCTGTGGCCGGTCCAGAGCGCGATGTCGGCGATGGTGACGCCGGCGAG
>JALHQM010000125.1 GCA_022841965.1 Hyphomicrobium sp.
GGCACCTTGGCGCGGCCTGCGCGATGGAGCGAGCGCGTGCGCACGACGCCCTCGAGATCCTTCTTGAGCGCGTCGATCCGGTCCTGCAGCATGCGCCGGTCGAGTTCGAGCTGGCGCTCGCCGGGGCCGCCGAGGAAGCCGCCACCACCGCGCTGGCGCTCGAGATGGGTCCAGGAGCGCACGAGCCGGCTCTTCTGGTAGCTCAGATGCGCGAGTTCGACTTGTAGCCGGCCTTCACGCGTGCGCGCGCGCCGTCCGAAAATTTCGAGGATCAGCCCAGTGCGGTCGATGACCTTGACGCCCCAGGCGCGCTCAAGATTGCGCTGCTGCACCGGACTGATCGCGTGATCGACGATGACGAGGCCGGTCTCGTGTTCCTCGATCTGGGCTTTGAGTTCCTCGACCTTGCCGCTGCCGAACAGTGTCGCAGGGCGTGGCCGCGGTACCGGCACGACAATCCCGTCGCGCACGTCGAGATCGATGGCTTCAGCGAGCCCGACGGCCTCAGCGAGCCGATCGGCACTGGCGCGCGGCAAGGGGGCCGGTCGATGTTCGCCATTGACGGCGGGTGGAGGAGAGGCCGCCGCGATCGACAGCACCGGCACCAGCACCATCGCGCGCATTGGCGGCGGCGCAACCTCATCCGGCCCGCGTCGTCGCCGACGGGGCTCGGAGATCGGCGGTTTGTCGTGCGCAGTGATCGGCAGATCCTGACTTACTGCTGCCCTTCGGCCGGGTCGGTGTCCATCAGATGGACCGGCTGCCCGGGCATGATCGTCGAGATCGCATGCTTATAGACAAGCTGCGAGTGCCCGTCGCGCCTGAGCAAGACGCAGAAATTGTCGAACCAGGTGACGATGCCCTGCAACTTCACGCCATTGACCAAGAAAATGGTGAGTGGCGTCTTATTTTTGCGAACGTAATTGAGGAAAGTGTCCTGCAGACTTTGTACGCGCTCGGCAGCCATGACGGCCCTCATTTCTTGTTTTCTTGTCGTTATTTTCTTGTATCGCGTTGAATAGTGCCGCCGGACGTGTTGACGAGCGTTCTTCGAACTCTTGTGAGTTTTCTGCTCCGGGCGACGCAACGCACCCTGGGCGAAATGCTCAGTTCATGCATTGTGCTCAATCAAGTAACCGCAAAGAACCGCTCTGGCAAGTCGATAGGACCAGCAGATCGGGTCACTTTGCGTGCAAACGCGCTGCAAAAGCGCCGGCAATATAGTCGACAGCACCGTGACCGGCCGCAATACCGGTCGCCATGGATGCCTGCAAAAGGTACCCGCCGGTCGGCGCGTCCCAGTCGAGCATCTCGCCGGCCACGAAGACCCCGGGCAGCTTCCTCAGCATGAAATGGGGATCGATTTCATCCCCTGCAACGCCGCCGGCACTCGAAATCGCGCGGTCGAGAGCCATCAGTCCGGTCACCGTTAGCGGCACGGCTTTTATCAGTGCCGAAAGTGCTGTCGGGTCTGCAGGCAGATCGTTGCCGGTGGCGTCGCGCAGGATCGCAATTGCGGCCGGCGAAAGCTGTGCGGCTTTGCGCAACATGTTCGACCGGGAATCCCCTTTGCGCCCCCCCGCGAGGCGGGCGGCGAGCGCACCGGCCTCGATGTCCGGCCGCAGATCGAGGACTAGGGTGGCGGTCGGCTGACGGGCCAGTGTCTCGCGCAGCGCTGGCGACAATGCATAGATGGCGCCACCTTCCAGGCCGGAGTGGGTAACGATTGCTTCGCCGCGCTGGCTGACGGGGCCGCAGCTCACGGCGATGCGTTTCAGAGGCGTGCCAGCAAAGCGCTCGGCGGTCTGCGGCGACCAGGCGATCGCTACGCCGCCGTTCGAGGGCTGCAGCGGCAAGACATCGATGCCAGCGGCTGCCAGCAGTGTGGTCCAAGTACCGTCGGATCCGAGGCGCGGCCAGCTTCCACCGCCAAGCGCGAGCACAACGGCGTCGGCGGGACGTTCCAACCGCGCACCATCTGGGCCTTCGAGTGTCAGCGTGCGGTTTGGCGCGATTGCGAGTAGCCGGTGCCGGGTCAGCAGCGTGACGCCGACCTGCTCGAGACGCGCAAGCCACGCCCGCAGCAGCGGCGACGCTTTCATCGCGCGGGGAAAAACCCGACCACTGCTGCCGATAAATGTTGGCTGTCCCAAGCTTTCTGCCCACGCGATGAGGGCCGACGGTGGGAATGCCCGAATCGCCGCCTCGACCAACGGCCGCGACGACCCATAGCGCGCGAGGAAAGGCTCGAGATCCTCGCTGTGCGTGAGGTTCAAGCCGCCGCGGCCGGCCATCAACAGTTTGCGCCCGGCGCTTGGCATTCGCTCGACGACGGTCACGCGATGACGCGCCGCCGCTGCGATCTCGGCGGTCATCAGGCCGGCGGGGCCCGCGCCAACGACGATCACGTGGCGCGGCTCAGCGACGACTGCACGACGCGGCTCCGCTTCGGAATCGCTCACCAGACGCCGGTGTTCGGCATCGACTTCCATGGCTCCGCCGGGGCCTTGGCCTCGCCCTTCTGGAGGATTTCGATCGAGATGTTGTCGGGCGAGCGAATGAACGCCATGCGGCCGTCGCGGGGAGGGCGGTTGATCGTGACACCGGCCTTCATCAGGCGGTCGCATAGCGCGTAGATGTCGTCGACCTCGTAGGCTAGATGGCCGAAATTGCGCCCGCCCGAATAGCTTTCGGGGTCCCAATTGTAGGTCAGTTCGACGAGCGGGGCGTTGCCGGCCTTGCCCGCCTCGACGTCGTCGGAACTCGCAAGAAAGATCAGTGTAAAGCGGCCTTCTTTGCTCTCGCGGCGCTTGATCTCGGTCATGCCGAGCTTGTTGCAGTAGAAATCCAGGCTTTTGTCGACATCGGTGACGCGCACCATCGTATGAAGATACCGCATGCTTCCTCCAAACCGATCGCTGTTCCGCCGGGTAGCCGGCAGGTCCGAGTGACAGGTAGCATAGTTTGACGATCTGTCCGGTCGCAAGGCGCGCTAAGAGGCGAGAGCCGGCTGACATACGTTCAGAAGGCCGGATGTCGATGCGCCGGTCTCATTTATCCCGCCTTTGACTTCCCTCGTCGCTTTGCCGTGTCAGTGGGCTCGTCCAACCCATTGATGCGGTGAAGAACGTCCGGATCAAACGGGGCGTCGGACAGGGCGTACGGCGCGAATCAGACGACGGAGCACAAGCAATTCGAAGCGTTCAATTCGGCCGCGACTTGGTCCGCCGGATCGCAACCCACAGCTTAGAGCGCCTCTGATTCTGTCAATGGACGGATGGCTGAGCGAGTTGATAAATCCAAACATAAACAAAACGTTAATCGAACATAAATCAGATATGAAATTACCCCGGTCAAGCAGCTTTGAGGACAAGGTGACGCGAATGCGCCACAGTGAACGCGGGCCATCCTGGTATGTTGCACCCGTCGGCGCAGGTGGTCGTGATTCGAGAGGGCAAATCGGGTTTCGACCGCAGTGCGATACGACGCAGTGGCAGTTATATTAACAGTGAAGTGGGGTTCAGAAATGGGGGATTCCTCGAAAGAGCCGCCGAATATGGGCGAGGTCACCGGGTTTGATCCGGCGGCCGGCCTGGGCGAGCACGCCGATGGAGTTGAGGTCGTTGAGATTGCGGGCGCCATCAAATGGTTTGACGCCTCCAAGGGCTATGGGTTTATCGTTCCCGACAACGGCATGACGGATGTGCTCCTTCATGTAACCTGCCTTCGAGCCGGTGGATTTCAGACCGCCTACGAGGGGGCCCGGGTGCACGCCCAGGCGCTCAAGCGTCCCAAGGGGATGCAGGCATTCCGCATTATCAGCATGGACGAAAGCACAGCGATCCACCCCTCGCAGCTTCCGCAGCGCACCCACGTTGTGGTGGTGCCCGAGAGCGGCTGGGAGCGGGCCATCGTGAAATGGTTCAATCGCGTGCGCGGGTTCGGTTTTCTCACCCGCGGCGAGGGAACTCCGGACATCTTCGTGCACATGGAGACCCTGCGCCGGTTCGGTTTCACCGAACTGAGGCCCGGACAGATGGTTCAGGTGCGCTGGGGAATGGGCTATAAGGGCTGCATGGCGGCTGACCTGCGCCCGGACGGGACCTCGGGATTGCCGCCCTCTCACTGAGAGCGGAGCGCTATCTTGAGTCTTCGGACACCGACGATACCCAGGACCGCGCCAAGCGCGGTCCTGTTTTGCTTGTTGATCGCCTCTCTGGTCGCGATGATGGGCGCACCCCATGCACAGACCGAGATCAAGATGCGACGCGACACGCTGACCATGCACACGGCCGGCGGGGCCCATCGGATCGACATCGAGGTGGCCGAGAGCGACCGCGAGCAGCAGCACGGCCTGATGTTCCGCCAGTCGCTCGGCGACAGTGAGGGGATGCTGTTCCCCTACCCGAGCGCCCGCGAAATCACGATGTGGATGCGCAATACATTCATCTCGCTCGACATGATCTTCATTCGCGGCGACGGCATCGTCCATCGCGTCGCGACCGACACCGAGCCGTTTTCGGAGCGGATTATTCCCTCCGAGGGCAATGTAACGGCGGTCCTCGAGATGAAGGCCGGCTCCGCGCGGCGCCTCGGCATCAAGCCGGGGGACCGCGTCGACTACAAGCACTTCAAGCCTGCGGCAAAACGCTGAGGCGGGGTGGTGCCAG
>JALHQM010000126.1 GCA_022841965.1 Hyphomicrobium sp.
GGGACCGATGGCGGACCGGTCACGCCGAGCGGCTTCAACAAATCCCAATAGTAGTGTACTTGATGCACGAGCGTGGCGCGGTCTGGCCGCGCGACGGGATCGGTCAGCAAAAACGCGCGGCCGTCGGTGACATACCCGTAACGGCGACAGATACCCGCAAGCCAGGTGATCAACGCCGCCTCAAACGCATTTTGGAACAACACCGCCAGATCGAACCGATGCCGGCGGAGCAGGCCCGCTAGCGTCCATTTTCCTGATAGCCCCGCATGAATCCCCCGGTCATCGTAGACCAGCCGGCGATCAATGCCCGGATAGGCTATGAACAATTCGGCTATGGCCGGCTTCGCGAGCACCGTGATCTCGGCTTTGGGGAAAAGCGCGCGCAGTCCGCGCAACGCCGGCTCGCACATCACAGCATCGCCGATCCAATTCGGCGCCCGGACCAGAATTCGCGAAGGCGATCCGTTATGCACGCACGTCTCCCTGGGACTTAGGCGCATCGGAGATATCGCACAACAAGCGATGGAGCGCATCCTGGCCGCGCCTGACATCGGCCCGCAGCCGCAAAGCCCACCAGGAATCCTCAGGCCTCAACAATGGTGCGAGTTTCCCGGCATCTTTTTCGGTCGTGAGCACAATCTCGACATTCGATCGTGTTGCCTGAGCACGCATACGATCAACATCCTCGCTCCGGTAGATGTAATGATCTGCGAACGCTGTTTCGCCAAGTACCTGCATACCGTTCTCCATGGCCAACCGACGGAAGGACTCGCTGTTGCCGATCCCGCTCACCAGCCAAGCCTTCTTTCCCACACACCAGTCCGCGGCATGCCGCAAGCCGGTCGTGACCGACACCACTTCGTCTGGCCTGAAGATCACCTCTGCCTGAACGGAATTTCCTTTCGTGACTGCCTGCAATCGAGCACGCACGGCTGCCACATCCCGCTCAGAGTCGGCACGGGTAATGACGACCGCGTCCGCACGCCCAAGCCCTGCCAACGGCTCACGGAGGCGCCCGGCCGGCAACAAACCATCCAATCCCGTCGCATCCATCGCATCAATCAATACCACATCAAGGTCTCGGTACAGCGCGCGATGCTGGAATGCATCGTCGAGCACGATCCAGTCGATCGGCCATTGATCGAGCAACCATCGTCCGACCGCTGCACGATCCGCCCCCACTGCGACAATGGCCTTGGGACAGCGATTCGCAATCAGATAGGGTTCATCGCCGGCCTCTGCCGGACCGGCCAGGACCCGCTCCCCGTCCGATACCAACACCTGCGCCTCCGTCGACGTCCGCTTGTAGCCACGACTGAGAACCGCGACCCGGTGCCCCTGCGCCTGCAACCACTCCGTCAACAGAATCACCATCGGGGTTTTCCCCGTTCCGCCGACGGTCAGATTCCCGACGCTCACCACACGACAGGGCAATCGTGACTGCTGCTTCCATCCACGCTCATAGGCCCACATCCTGGCGCGAACCACCAGTCCGTAGAGAAAAGCCGCCCCGCTCAGCCAGGGACGAACCGGATCGCCGGGACGCAACAGTGCCACGATCACGGCCTCGCAATCACCGGCTGCGGCGCAGAACCGACAGACCGGGAAGAAGGAGACTGGGCGGCCGATAAACACGCGTCGATGAAATCCACACTCTGCCGCAACGCCCCCTGATTGTCCGTCACTGTCTGGCGTGCGGCCTCCCCGACCCGGCGACGTGCCGCTGAATCGTCCAGCCATGCGCATACCCTGCGCGCAAGATCCTCCGCACCGGACACTCGAACGGCACCGCCGGATTCTAAAAGGAGTGTCGCGATTTCCGCACAATGGTCCGTATAGGGGCCAAAGAGGACCGGCTTTCCCCAGACAGCCGGCTCCAACAAATTGTGACCGCCTACGGGAACCAGGGTGCCGCCGACAAATGCCACCGTCGCCTCATGATAGGCCCGGGCCAATTCACCTCGTGTATCGAGGATGATGACTCGCGCCCCGGAACCAACTGAGTCCAGCCCGCTCTTGCGCTGCACCGGCAGTCCCGCCGCCTGAACCATCGTCACGACCTCGGCCGCTCGCTCGATATGGCGCGGGGCCAGCATGAGAACGGTGTGGGGATGAGTGACGACGATCTGCCGATAGGCCGCAACCAGCGCCTCCTCCTCGCCCGCATGTGTGCTCCCTGCGAGAAGGAGCTGTTCACCTTCCTGCAGGCCCAACTCAGTACGCAATGACGCATCGGCCGACATCACAGGCATAGGCTGATCAAATTTAATATTGCCGGTCCGATGGACCCGACCGGCGTCGGCCCCCAGCGCCACGATACGCTGCACATCACGCTCCGACTGCATGAGACACAGCGTGAGCGACCGCAGCACCGAACGATAAAACGAGATGAGGCCGGCGATATGCTGCCGGGCAAACGACCGCGACGACAACCGGCCATTCACCATGACGGCCGGCACCTGCCGGTCCCGCAAGGTCCATAAGAGATTCGGCCAGAGTTCGGTCTCGACAAACGCATAGAGCACCGGCTGCCACTGCGCGATCGCGCGGGACACGGCCCAGGGAACGTCGAGCGGGGCGTAGCGATGCTCGGCAATCCCGACCAGTCGTTGTTCAACCGCCTCGCGCCCCGTCTCCGTCACCGTCGAGACAATAAGCCGGTGATCGGGATGGTTGCGATGCAGTTCTTTCACCAACGGCGTGACCGCGACCACTTCACCGAGCGAGACGGCGTGGATCCAGATCAAGGGGCGCCGCTCTCCGGATGGCTCCAGGACCGGACTGATGCGCAACCCGAACCGGTCGAGCAAGCCTCTCCGGCACCGTTTCTTGGCAAGCAGAATGCAGAGGATGATCGGCGTAGCCAGAATGACAAGCGTATTGTAGAGCAGTCGCCACATGGGTTGACTAGGATGCGACCTCCGCTTCAGCCTCAGCCGTCAGCCGGTTTAAGGTCGATTCCAATTCGACACGAGCGGCTTCAAGCGCGGCGTCATCCGCCTCGCGCGAAACCCGGATCGGGGCGCCCCAGATAAAGACCCCGCGGGAAAACGGGTACGGCACCATGAAGCGGTCCCAGCTCGAGAAGAGTTTTTTTTTGAGCAGGCAAAGCCGAGGGGAACAATCGGCAACCCCGTGGCCTTGGCCAATTGAATGACGCCTAACTTGGCCACCTGCCGCGGGCCTTTGGGACCGTCCGGTGTCACGACCACATCTTTCCCGGACCGACCCAGCTTAATGAGCGAACGAAGCGCCCCGGCTCCACCGCGGGTACTCGACCCACGGACAGCCTCATGGCCGAACCGGGCGATGATGCGGGCGATAATTTCTCCGTCGCCATGCTGACTGATCAGCACATGCGACCCGGGGCCACGGTACCCGAACGGAATCATCAACTGCTGGGCATGCCAAAAGGCCAGAATGATGGACCGTTTCTCACGATATAATGCATCCACCGACTCATAGCCGCGCTGCTCCAGCCGCATACTCCCCTTTATGCCACGGATGACCAACGCGCCCAGCGGCGGCAACACTGTAAACTTGATCCACTGCTCCAATCGTTTCTTCAGAGTGGCTTTCTTCTGGCTCTCATTACCTGTCACATATCACCTGTCACGCGGCGTTCATACATTGGTTACATCCTGAAACTGCATCGCGTGCAACTTCTGATAGAGCCCGTTGTGCCGCAAGAGCTCTTCGTGCGTGCCGATCTCGGCAACCCGGCCACGGTCCAGCACCACAATCCTGGTGGCATTCTGCACGGTCGAGAGCCGATGAGCAATCACCACCGTCGTGCGGTTCTTCATCAAATTCGCCAGCGCCAGCTGCACGATGCGCTCCGACTCCGTGTCGAGCGCGGACGTCGCCTCATCCAGAATCAACAGGGGGGGATCGCGCAAAATCGCCCGGGCAATGGCCACGCGCTGACGCTCTCCACCCGACAACTTCACACCCCGCTCGCCGATCGTCGTCTGATAACCTTCAGGCAGACGGGAGATAAAATCATGCGCGTAAGCCTGCCTGGCAGCCTGTTCGATTTCCATCGCGGTCGCGCCCGGACGCCCGAAGGCAATATTGCTGGCGACCGTGTCATCAAACAACACCACATCCTGCGAGACGATGCCGATCTGCGTGCGCAACGATGCGAGGGTATAGGACTCTAACGGCGCGCCATCGAGGAGAATCTGCCCGCCCGTCGGCTGATAAAATCTCGGCAACAGACTCACCAGTGTGGACTTTCCGCTGCCGCTGCTCCCGACCAACGCCACCATTTCGCCGGCACGGATGGCGAGATCGACTCCCGTCAAAGCCGGCGTCGTCTGCCCGCTGTAGCTGAGCGACACCCCCCGCAATTCGATCCGGTCGGAGATTCCCTGACAAACAAGCGTGCCCTGGTCCTGCGCCTGCTCCGTCGGAAGGTCCAGCACTTCAAATACCCGCTCCGAGGCGGACAAGGCTTGTTGAATCAGATTATTGACCCCCGCCAATTTTCGAATCGGCGTATACGCCATGAACATGGCCGTCAGAAACGAAAAGAAGGCGCCCGGCGTCATGCTGCCATGGAGAACCAGATAGCCGCCGTACCAGATGATCACGGCCACGCCGACCACGCCGATCACTTCCATATGCGACGACCC
>JALHQM010000127.1 GCA_022841965.1 Hyphomicrobium sp.
TCGTCGAGGCCGTGCCAGTTGTAGTGCGGCATGTGGATCTGGCTGCGGGACGTATCGGCATAGGCTTCGTGGGAGGAATATTTCGCGCCGATGGTGAAGGTGAAGCTGGCGCCGAAGGCGTGGGCCGAGCGCATGAGGTTGCCGAGATTCAGGGACTTCGACATGCGTTCCGCGCCAATGGCGAAGTAGCCACGTGCCCGGGGGGGCCAGGACGGTGGCGGGGGTGGATAGGCCGGCGTGGGCGGCAGGTCTTTGGGCATCGGGCGCTTTCTGGTCGGGCGGGCTGGCTGAGGTCAGAGGCGTAACGCGGGCGGGGGTCTTGCGCGCGGCGGCGAAACGTTCCACCTCATTTTTCGGGGCGAAAGCTATCGCCCTGGCCGGGCTTTAGCTTCCGCATACGGCGCTTGCTGCCTAAGCCGCCTTGCGGCCTTGCCGAGCGGAAGCCGCTCGGCGGTCCATATCGGGTTTCTAGGAGAATTCACATGCGGGCGGTTCTGTGCAAGCGGCTCGATGGGCCTGACGCACTCGTGATCGAGGATGTAGCGGAGCAAGAGCCCGGTCCGGGGGAGATCGCGGTGACCGTGCGCGTCGTGGCGCTCAATCATTTCGATACGCTGATCACGCGCGGGAAATATCAGACGAAGCCGGAATTGCCGTTCTCGCCGGGCGGGGAGATCGCGGGCGTCGTGGCGCGCGTGGGCGATGGTGTGACCCGGTTTCAGCCGGGCGATCGCGTGGCGGCGTACATAGGCTATGGCGGGGCGCGGGACGAGGTGATCGTGGCGGCGGATGCGGCGTTTGCGATTCCTGCGGGCGTTTCGGACGAGGTCGCGGCGGGGGTGCCGATTACGTATGGGACGGCGATCCACGGGCTTAAGGATCGGGCCAATGTGCAGCCGAACGCGTGGGTGGCCGTCACCGGTGCGGCGGGCGGGGCGGGGTTGGCGGCCATCGAGATTGCGAAGGTGCTGGGTGCGCGGGTGATCGCGGTGGCGTCGTCGGATGAGAAATTAGATATCTGCCGGGCGCATGGGGCGGACGCGGTGGTCAATTCCAGTACCGAGGATGTGAAGACTGCGTTGCGCGAGCGGACGGGCGGGGCGGGGGTCGATGTTGTTTACGACTGTGTCGGCGGGGATGTGGCGGAGCCGGCGCTGAGGGCGCTGAAGTGGAACGGGCGGTTTCTTGTGGTCGGGTTTGCGTCGGGGGAGATCCCCAAGCTGCCGCTCAATCTGCTGCTGGTGAAGGGTGTGTCGGCCATTGGGGTGTTCTGGGGGGAGAGCGTGAAGCGCGATCCGGCGGGGCACCGGGAGAACATGGAGTTCGTGTTGCGGGCGGTGGCGGACGGGCGGTTGACGCCGCGTGTGCACGGACGTTTTCCGCTGGAGCGGATCGTGGAGGCCATCGGCGTGTTGGAGCGGCGGGAGGCAACGGGGAAGGTCGTCGTGCGGGTTTCGGAATAAGCCTCGTATCGGATTGGGACGGGCGTTGATCGTCTATTCACTGTAACACTCTGGAATATCTCACTTTTTCTGCATTCTGTTCAGCTAATATTTTCCATCGGAGCGGATGATCCCGGCAGCAGTGCATGCGGGGGAGGGGTCGATCCGTGGACATCATCTTTTATTCGATGAACACGCTTTGGTGGCGGGTGGCGATGAGCTTCCTGGCCGGCAGTTTTCTGTGTCCGCAGGCTCAGGCACAGGGCTTCTTCGAGTCTCTGTTTGGGTTCGGGGCGGCCAAGCCGAAGATCGAGCGGGCAGAGCCGCGTCCGGGCGTGCGGATGGGGACGACGGCGCAGCCGTTCTCGACCTGGAAGGCGGAGCGGTTTCAGAGCGCGCCCGTCGACGGCGACGGATTCCGGCGCGATCCGGCCTACGGCGGCAGCTACAAGACCGTGTGCGTGCGCACGTGTGATGGATTTTATTGGCCGGTGAGCCGGTCGGTGACGAGTGATCGGTTCGAGACGGATGCCAAGCGCTGTGACGCGATGTGCGTGGGTGAAGCGAAGCTCTATTATCAGCACAAGAGCAGCGACAGTCCGAAGTCGATGGTGGCGCTGGACGGGACGCCGTATACGGCGCTGAAGACCGCATTTCTCTATCGCAAGACGCTGATCAACGGATGCGGTTGCAAACCGGCGCCGTGGTCGGTGGCGGAGCGGACCCGGCATACCGTCTACAAGGTCGCGGACGACGCGAAGAAGCTGCAGATTGCCATGGCGCAGGAGCGCGAGAAGGCGGAGGCGCTGCGCAAGGATAAGATTGCTCAGATTATTGCGGCGACACGCGAGGCGGTGATGATGGACGAAGCCGAAGAGGCGACGTTCGGAGAAGCCGTGACGGTCGCGGCGGTGACGGTGGATGCGAGCGAGGTCGTCGCGGTCGACGGGGCTGAGGTGCTGCTGGTGGCGGATGTGGATACGGATCCTGCTGTGAGCGTCACCGGATACATTCACCTGCACGTACTGCCGGATTCGGTGGTCGAGGCGGAGGCAGCGGAGGCTGGCCCTGCCGCGCCGGAGACCGATGTGGCAATACTGGAAGCCGCATTTGCCGAGATTATCGGGGAGCGTGAGGTTGCGGCACAAAAGGTTTCGCGTCAGGTACGGGGCCGGAGCACAAGCCGGAAAGCACCCAAGGCGGTGGAGACGGTGTCGTTGTTTGGCGGGTCAGCGTCGAACATGACGTGGCCGGGCGACGGGCCTCAACGGTAGGCTTCGATTGCGATTACTCGTCGAGATCAGCGAAGACGGGATTGGCGCCGCGTAAGGGGAACGATTCCTCGACGGCGTAAGGACCACCGCCGGTTTTCGGCTTGGATGAGAACAGCACGAACTCTTCGATTACGAAGGGACGCGCGCGCAGGAGCGCGTGCGCTTGGAGAAAGCGCGTGAGGTCTGGGATCGACACGTTGCGCAGGCGCGCGAGTGTGATGTGTGGCTTGAAGGGGCGGCTTTCCGGGGCGAGGCCGGCGGAGCGCGCGGCGCGTTCGTGGGCGCGGGCGAGAGCTTCGAGTTGGGGTGACGTGCGCAAGCCAGCATAGAGGACTTTCGGATCGTTGCCGCCCAGGATGTGAACGCCTTCGAGGGCTAATTCGAATACGTCGAGATCGATGCGGGAGAGTTCTTCGGCGAACTCATGCGCGAGGCGGTTGTCGATGTCGCCGGCGAAGCGGAGCGTGATGTGAAGGTTGTCCTCCTCGATCCAAAATGCGCCGGGGATTGGAACTTCCAGATCGGTGAGCTGGTCCTTGATATCGGCGGGCAGTTCGAGACCGCTGAAAAGCCGCGGCATGGATCGCCTCCGTTAGTGGTGCGCCGGCGGCGTCAGGACTTCGACTGGACGCTGGCGCGCTGCGTTTCGACCTGGCGCAGAAGGTCTTCCACCTTAGGCATGATGTTTTCGACGATTTTTGCGACGCCTTTGCCGTTGGGGTGGAGGCCGTCGTCGAGATTTAGGGATTTGTCGAGCGCGACGCCTTCAAGGAAGAAGGGATAGAGGGGAAGGTCGTGCTTGGTGGCGAGATCGCGGTACATGCCGTCGAATTCGCGCGTGTAGTCGGCGCCCCAGTTTGTCGGGGCGACCATGCCCGTGAGCAGCACAGCGATATTACGTTCTTTGAGTTTGGTGATGATCGTGTTGAGGTTGGCTTTGGCGTCGGCAGGGGATTGGCCGCGCAATGCGTCGTTGGCCCCCAATTCGAGAATGACGGCTTCTGTGCCCTCTGGGATCGCCCATTCGAAGCGCTCGAGGCCGGCGGCGGTGGTATCGCCAGAGACGCCGGCATTGATGACGTCGACCGCGTAGCCTTTGGCGGCGAGCGCTTTGGACAGTTGGGCGGGGAAAGATTCGTCGGGCCGCAGGAGATAGCCGGCGGTGAGGCTGTCTCCGAATGCGACGAGTTTCACAGGTGTCTTGGCCTCCGCCGGGGTTAGATTGGGGAGGATCGCCGCATTGAACAGCACGGCCAGCAGCCCCACGTGAAGGGGGCGGCGCCACTGCCGAAGGGTTGGTGCGCTTATCATTTTTCCGCCTTACGTGTCGTCCATAGGCTCTTAGTCACGTATAGCCCCCATGGGCGTAAAACAAGATGGGTGCCCGTGCCGGGCGCCACTCATATCAACGCCGTCACATAAGGACTGCGCGTGACCACTTCCATCATTTCGCTGAAAGACGTGCATCTGACGCTCGACAGCCGGGCGGGGCCTGTGGCCATTTTGAATGGCGTGGGGTTGGAGATCGAGGCGGGGCAGTCGGTTGCGATCGTCGGGCCGTCCGGGTCGGGCAAGACGTCTCTTTTGATGATCCTGGCCGGTTTGGAGCGGGCGACGTCCGGCGAGGTGCGCGTGGCGGGCCGGGATTTTCAGGCATTGGGCGAAGATCAGCTGGCGCGGGTGCGCGGAGAATCGATTGGAATTGTGTTCCAGTCATTTCATCTCGTGCCGACGATGACAGCATTGGAAAACGTGGCGCTGCCGCTGGAGTTTTCGGGACGGGCAAACGCGGAGACGATTGCGCGGACACGGCTCGACGAGGTCGGACTGGCGCACCG
>JALHQM010000128.1 GCA_022841965.1 Hyphomicrobium sp.
CGGCTGTCCCATCAAACGCAAACAGGTCGGCGCCACGTCGAGCACTGACAAGTTGGGAAGCCGCCCCCGGCCGGAAATACCCGGTCCTGCAGCGGCAAAGAATCCCCGGAGATCGTGCCGGGTATCACGGTTGAAAAACAAATCTTTCTGTTCGAGCACGGCGCGCGGGTGTTCGATACGCACCTTCGGATAGGATGCGGGGGCCCAGTCGAAGAAGATGTCCGGCAGTGACCGGTGCGGTTCGGTCCGGTAAAGATCCACGGTACGCGCGATGTACCGAACGGCTGGTTGACCGCTCTTGGGATCGATCAGCTGTTTCAGATCGTCTTCCACCCGATCCAGCAACTTCACATAGTCGGCCCCGGGCTCGACGATGCCCTGCGGTTCCCGTCCGCGGAGATTGACACGCAGGAGCCCGAGAAAATACGACGGGATCGGGAACAGCGTGGTGGCCGGCCAGTCGGTCCCCCCGAACCACTCTCGTGTCAGCATGCGGCCATGAAAACCATCCGGCAGCCGGTCGCTGATCGCCCGCTGCCAGGATTGCGGGATCATTCGCCTAACCAGGCGAGGTGCGACCGGCTCTGAGCCGGCCGGCTGTTGCATCCGATGATAGCCCAGCTGCCGGCAGAAGGCCCGCGTGAGTTCAAGGTTCGGGTAGTCCTCCTGGATCCCCATGTTCGACACCACGATCGCTGTGCTATCCTGCCCCAGTTGATCCAGCACCCGGCCGAACATGTGATCGATCGCCTGGTACACGTCACGCGTCGCATGCTTCAAACGGCCTCCGTTGGACACCGGGGTGCTGGCGCGGTCGGAATACTTCCAGAATTGGTGTCCGGCGATGTGCGCTTCGTGCAATCCGATGACGACCAGATCAAAGCGATCGCGAGACAGCAGATGCCGACAGATGGCGGCTTTCTGTTCGATCTGCTTCAACAATCCCTCGTAGATCCGTTCGTCGTCATCAAGGGTGCCTCCGACCAGTTCTTCCACACCGAGAGGTGAACCGAATTGCCTGCGCAGATCCGCAAACAGCGACGACGGAACGGAGTACCCCGCAAATCGCGCGTTGTGAGGCGACCAGTTAGCCACCTGCACGCCGGGCACGCCGATCGTACAATGCACTTCCGGCACATCGATGGCCGCCACACGCATGCCACTGTCGCGGAGCTGCCCCCAGAAGGGCACGGCATCGTCGACCCGTTGATCGGAGAGCTCGAGTTCATAGGTGCCCGGTTTGAGCGGACGCCAGTAGTAATACCCGTGCTGCGCCCGGGACAGGCCGGAGAGCAGGGAGACCCAGATCCCGTTTTCGCTGACAAACTCGGAGCCGGTGAGCCGGCTTTGCACTCCCCACTCGAGCAGCCTCTTGATCGTCGGCAGGTACCCCTCATCGGCCCATTGCTCGATCAACCCGGCATCGCCGGCATCAAAAGCCAGGAGCACGAGCGGACCGCGTTCACCTGTCTGGTTCATGCGAGACTCCGGGTTGGTGAGATCAGCGGTAGAATAACCCTCCCTCGCCATTGGTTCAAGACAACACACATGGCATCATTTGCACAACGGCCTCAGTCCTCCCTTCACGAGTTACAACGGAAGCGAGGACAGGCGACCGAAGCCGGGAAGGACCTCGAATGTCTATCGGAATAGGAATCATCGGTTATGCCGGGGCCGCATCACGGCTGCACCTGCCTGTCCTGACCCGTCTCCCCGGAATACGGGTGACCGCGATCGCCGGAACTACCGGGGAAACCCTTTACGCAATGGCCGATCGCTACGCAATCCCAGGCCGATACCTTGACTATCGCGCCCTGCTGCGCGATCCATCGGTCGATGCCGTGGCAGTCTGCGTCCCGCCGGCCCTGCACAACGTCATCGGGCTGGCGGCCCTGGACGCGGAGAAGCACCTCTTCATGGAGAAGCCGCTGGCCCTCTCGCTCGGACAGTGCGCGCAGTTGGTCCAGGCAGCCGAATCGGCACAGGTGACGACCATGGTCGGTTTCCATCTTCGCTGGCATCGGCTCGTGCAAGAGGCGCAGAAACGGATTGCCTCCGGCCGTCTCGGCAGAGTCGAACTGCTCAGGACCGTATTTACCAGCGGAATTCTCCGGCGCGCGAATGTGCCTGCCTGGCGTCAGCGCCGCGAGGCGGGCGGCGGCGTCCTGATCGAATCGGGGGTGCATTACTATGATCTCTGGAGGTTCCTCACCGGGAGCCGTGTTGAGGAAGTCCAGGTCGTGAGCCGCTCAGAACAGCACAATGACATTACGGCGGCAGTGACGGCGCGACTGGAGAACGGCATCGTTGCCACCGCCGGATTTTGCCAGGGGACTGTGGACGACCTGGAAATTGACATCTACGGATCGGCTGGTCGCCTGCGCATTTCCGGATACGCGCTCGACGGGCTCCGCTTCGATCCGTCCGGATGCAAGGGAATGAAGAAACTCATGACCAGGGCTCTGTCTGTCCCGAATCGAGTGCTCCGCGCGGTACAGGGAGCCGCCATCGGAGGGTACTACGCCAACGCGTACGCCAATCAGTGGCAAGGCTTCGTCCAAGCCATTCACAGCGGCACCCAGGCCGGCGCAACATTTGCGGACGGGCTGGCAGCCACCCGGGTCGCCCTTGCGGTCACCCAGGCGGCCGACTCCAGTTCGTCGGTTCGCGTCGCCGACTGCGCCGATACGATCGCGCCGGTCCGGGAACAGAGCAGCGGACCGGCTGGGAGGCCCTGAGAGCCCCAACCGGCTCACGCAGAAACGGATCGGGCCTTGGCCAGCCTTTCGTAGATGGCAATAAACCGGTCGAGAAATTGCCCCTGATCGAAAGCCGTGAGCGCATAGCGCCGACCGGCACGGCCGAGGGATTCGGCATACTCCCGATCGCCGAGGACCTTGAGCAACAGGCGTCCGAGTGCGGCGTGGTCACCGGGCGCAACCAGCAGTCCCGTCTCTTCGTGCCGCACGTACTCGGTGAAGCCTCCGGTGGTGCTGGCCACCAGGGCTGTGCCTCGCATCATCGCTTCGGCCGCTGCATTTCCGAAGGCCTCGCTCCCGCGCGAGGGCACGACCTGCACCCAGGCGGCGTCGAACCGGCGTTCGATGATCTCGCGCGGCTGATGCCCGAGAAACTCGATCTTCGCATCGAGTTGTGCCGCGATCTTTCGCAGTCGACCGCTTTCCGGCCCCTCCCCGGCAATCAGCAATTGCGTGTCCGGCCGCTGTTCGATGACCAGTTTGTACGCGTCTAACAGCGTATCGACCCCCTTCTCGTATGCCAACCGACCGGCGAACGCGATGGTCGGCGGGCCCGAAAGCGGAGGACGCGGCTCACGGGCCTTGATGCCGTTTGCAATCACCTCAACACGGGCGATACCGGAGGCTTCCAGCCACTCGGCGACCGGTCGGCTATTGGCGACGACGACATCAAATACATCACGCCAACGCTGCCAGAGATGCAATTGCGTCATTAAGAGCGGCCAGGCGAGGGCCGGCACGCACCCGGATCGATAACAGACAGAGCCGGCCGGATCATGGCATCCCTTCCCATCCGGCAACACTCTCGATCCGATCGGACACACTGTCCGATACCACCCGTCGTGATATACAGCAGGAACCTCGCGCAGTAACGGAAGGATCAGCGGCGACAGTTGAGACAGAAATAATCGCACATGCACGACATCGGGCCGGAAATCGGCCAGGGCGCGGCGCAGGCCGAGAAACGCGGAGGGATTGCCGCACCACAACGCTGCCCGCATCGGCGTCGCCGTTCCGAAGCAGCCGTATTCGGCCGGTTCGGCGCCTGCATCCGCATAGGCACGGCTCGCGAAGAGACGCACATCATGGCCACGCGCCCGTAACCCGTCACGGAGCGACAGCGTCACCACCTCGTTGCCGCCTCTCGGCACCGAGTAATCGCTGATCAACAATATCTTCACGGCTTATACATAACGCATTCGAGGCCCGGCACCGAAGAGATTTGAGGATTCCCTTGTATGGCAGGGGATCGATAATTCATCAGCTCCGCCGGCGCGCCCCACGATTCATGTTCATCGCATCCTATTGAGGAGAGCCGCGTGACGCGCGCTTAGCGGCCGCGGGATGACCGCATTGTCGATTGACGGTGTTTGATGGCCTCGGTGATCACTCCGGCCACTATTTCATTCGCCTTCTCCGAATAATGCTCCCCCGCAATAACTCGTCGAGACCACTCTTTTTCACCTGGGCATAGAGCTGTTGCACCGTCTCCACAGTATCGTGCCGCTGTTTAACGGCCTCCAGCAGATCCTGATACGGCAAGGGGCGTGCAGCCCTCACGTACCGACAATTCCATGGCCCCTTGCCGGCGTTCCGTCGCAGCTCGATCCTGCTCGCACACCGTCACGGTTCACATGATACAACCCGCTCTCAGAGGTGCTGCCAGGTCTTTGCACCCACCCCAGCGTGGAGACGTACAGTAGACGATACTTTTCCAGCATATCGTTGACCGCATGGACGGGCACGCGAAACGGCTTGAGATAGAGGGTCTTGTTCAGGATAGAGAA
>JALHQM010000129.1 GCA_022841965.1 Hyphomicrobium sp.
TCGCGCCATTGGATCCAGTCTCGACGGAGCGAGACGAGCGTTCCCGGCCTCAGTCCGGAGTACAACCCGAACTCATGCATGGTCCGGCGCAGGGGATTGGGGATCGCCTGTATCTTCTCCCACCAGTAGGGCAGGTCGTCAGGATGGATGACCGCGTTCTTGCGCCGCTCCTTGTTGAAAGTGACGGCCTTGACGGGGTTGTCGGGGAGGAGATCGGGATTATCGACAACCCGAAGCGCGAGGTTATAGGCGGCGCGGAAATCGCGCATCACATGATTGGCGGTGACCTTACCGCGCGTCTTGCTGAGTTCCACGTGTTTTGCGCGAACGATGGAGCGCGACAGGGAGGTAAGGGGCATGTCCTTCCAGTCGGCGAGGTAGCGGTCGCGGCGCTGCAGCATCTCGACGCTGGTGCGCTCGGCGCATTCGCGGGCACGCAGGTCGGCGGCGTATTCGTCGTAGAGAATATCGACGGTCCAGCCTTCCGCCTTCTGGCCGGCCAGCGGCTCGTTGGGGTCGATGCCAAGTTTGATTTGGCGGATGACGTCCTCGGCCTTGAGGCGGGCCTGTTCGAGCGTCAGGTCCTCGGTGGACCCGAGGGTGTGGCGGACGGTCTTGATCAGTTGGCGCCGGCCGCGGCGGCCGCGCCAGAGGTCGCGCTGGACCTTGTAGGACTTGCCGGTCTTGTTGATGGCTACGAAGAGCCCCGTGACCTAGGTGTCGCGGACGGCGTAGGCGATGCCTTCGAGCGGCAGGTCGCGGATGAAGGCTTCGGTGAGCTTGGTGGGTTCGTATTGGGGCATCGGCGGCTCTCGCGTGTCCTGCAAAGCAGTGGCGGGCAGGAGGTTCGAGTTCGCTGTTAGCGCCGATCGCGCGAACCGTGTAGGTGTGACGCGCGAACCGTGTGCGAACCGTATCTGGTGCGTCCTGGCGCGTACGGGTGCGTACTGCCACACGAGTAACCCTATGAAAACAAAGGCTGTTGCGGACGCTTGCGGAGGCCTGCGCAGTCAGAACGTGAAACTTCTAAGCAGGATGTTGCGTGTTCGAGTCACGCCGGGGTCGCCAAGATTCCATTTCATAGAATGATGATGTAGCTGCTGTCGCGGTGCGGGCTCCGAACTTGGCCATCATAGGTTGGCTCCAGTTCGTGCCTCTGCTTCGCGCGCTATTGCTGAGGCGTGGTCGCTGGCACGGGATCGGACACGCGATAAACCACGTACGTTTGCAGCGGGGTTCCCTGATGCGTGCGTGTCAGCGATCCGAGTGGTTCAACAGTCTTGAAGCGGGTTAGTAGGTCCACTTTTGGATCGCGGCGCGAAAGTTCAACGACGATGCCCGGTTTTGTGAACAGTTCTCTGTCCGGTTCGGGCAGGTGCACATAGCGGATGCGCTCATTCAGCTGCAGAACCGGCCAGCGCTGATCGAGATAAAAAGCGAGCTGACCCGTTGTGCCGTAGCTCGTCGTCGCAATATAGGCGGCACTCGCCTGTTGCGCGGCCTTTGTTACCTGAGATGCGAAGTCCGGCCATCCCCGTAGCTGGTGGGTGGGTTCCCGGGCACGTGTTGCGATGTAGAATGGGGCGACGGCATGAGCATAGATCAGAAGCGTGAGTGCGGCTGATACCGCTGCTGCCGACCAGATTGCACGCTGCTGTTCCTTTGCATCGGATATCACAGCAGCACCGGCAGCGGCAAGAAGCGCGAAAAACGGATACGCGGGCGCTAGCCAATTCGGTAAGACACGCCCATGCAAGGCATGCAGGCAGAAGTACATCACCAGTGGTGCGGTCAAGGCGAGGAGTAGGTTTGCCGCAGGATCTCCCGTGGCTCTGGCTCGCTGCACGGTGGATAAAAATCCACGTGCAGCGAGCCAGAATATGACGGGCCCTACAAGAAGGATCAACGCGCCCCAAAGCTCCAGCTGCCAAACGGGTTTGAATCCATCGACGTCGACGACGCGGCCGAATTGCTTGGTAAAGGAAGCGCCATCGTAGGTGATGTTCCAGAGGATGACGGGCGTGAAAATTGCCAGTGCAAGCGCCCCGCCGGCATAGAGTTGCCAGGTCCTGAACCAATGCCAATTGGTCTTCGTCGACAGCAGCCACGTGAGGATAATCAGCCCGAAGAAGAGATTGGTGTACTTCGACAGAAGACCTAGGCCCGCAAACAGCCCCACGGCCAGCCACCAGTTTGCTTCAGACGACGCATTCAATTCGGCGAGAGCCCACGCGCCTAAGACAAAAAACAAGACCGATGGCGTGTCGGGCGTCATGATGATGGCCCCAACAGCCAGCAAGGGGATCACGACTGCGAAAGCGGTGGCGACGATGGCCAACTGCCCACCGATCAAGAGATGCGCGGTGCGCCAAAGTGCGACGGTGGATACGGCGGTGGCCACAACTCCGGCAAACCGAAGCCCGAGGGCCGTGTCGCCGATCAGCCAGAGGCCTGCGGCCATCATCCAAGCGACCATTGGCGGATGATCGTAATAGGAGAGGGCAGGCGCTAGAGCCCACAGCCGGTAGTAGGCTTCGTCTTCCGTCAGGGGAATGGCGGCGGCGAGCCAAAGCCGGACAAGCATAGGCCCAATAACGAGCAGATACAGAAGCCTCAACTCGCCGCCGGGAAAGCGGATAACACTGGGCGCGTCTCTTTCGCTGGCCGCCTGAACCGTCACGACCGGCGCCACGTCACGGACGCCGTCACTGCATAGTTGAACACCGCACCCATGATCGCCCCTGCCGCGCCGGCTAACCACCAGATCGGTTCATTGCCGTAGACCCACGATGCGACGCCAACATTGGCAATCGCTCCGATCCCACATACGGCATAGAACGTGGCGAGGCCCCAGAACCAAGCCATGCCCGATAACCGGCGGTCGCGGTACGTGAAGCTGTTGTTGACTGAAAAATTCCACGTCATGGCGACAAAAGCAGCAAGCACTTGGGCCACGTCGAACGGCGCGCTGGTGTGCGATAGCAACGCACTGAGTGCAGCGAGATGGACGCCCAGACCTGTCACTCCAACGAGGCCAAACGCAAGAAAACGGGATGAGATACGGTCACCGCTGGCCTTGGCAACGATGAGGCTGAAGAAATCCAAGGCAACACCCGAGTCGAGCTTGGATAGCCCACGATGGCGTGGCCGGAACGCGTAGGGAAGTTCAACAACTTTTAAAGTATCCCGGGCGGAGACGAGGAGGTCGAGCAAGACCTTGAAGCCCTGCGCCGACAATTGCGGAATGACGAGATCAGCCGTCGAACGCCGGACGGCAAAAAAGCCACTCATGGGGTCGGATACCGCGACACCTAGCAGTCTTCGTGCGGCATCGGTTGCAACATTGCTTGCGAGCTGGCGCCACCTGGAAAAGCCCTGCGACGCACTTCCCCCGCCAATATGCCGCGATCCGATCGCGATGTCGGCGCCGCCACGTATCTCTGCGATGAGGCGCGGGAGGAGCCGTTCGTCGTGCTGGAGATCGGCGTCCATGACGGCAACGGCGAACGCCGAGGAGGACAGGATGCCCTCGATGACCGCGCCGGATAGGCCGCGCCTGCCGATGCGCCGCAGACAGCGAACGCGATGATCGCGCGCCGCAATTTCTCTGACGATTCGAACCGTGTCATCCGAGCTATCGTCGTCGACGACAATCAATTCCCAGTGTTCGGCGGCGAGGCAGTCACAGAGCGCGTCATATAAGACTTTGATGTTGTCTGCTTCATTCAGAGTGGGAACAACGATTGAGATTTCGGGTCCGGCAAAGGGAACTGGCGTTTCAATGGCGCGCACGGTTGCGGTCATTTGAGCCATCAGCGCGCGTCCGAACGAATTTTGAGCAGGCCAATGGACGCCCATACTCTCTGGAGATCAATGATGAGAATGCGCATGAGTGCTGCTGTGAGTGCCATGAAAATGCCGGCGAAAACGACATCGCTCAGAAAGTGCGCTCCTTGAGAGATCCGAATGAGCCCCGATAAACATCCCATAAATAAGCCCAGTGCGAGCAGAGGGCGCGCGCGTGACCCCGCCACCATGGCGAGACCAAAGAACAGCGCAAACATCGAGGAGGCTTCGCCGCTCACGAACGAACAGTTCTTCTCGCATTGTTGGGCCATCATGAGTGGCGGCGTAAACGTTTTGCTGCCGCCGAAGAGTTCCGTCTGAGAGGGCCGCGCCCGTCCCATCTGGTCTTTTAAAAGAACGTTGGCCACCAATCCGGGTCCCACGACCAATGTCGTTAGAACGACCAGCCACCGTAGAGATGACAACGTGAGGAAGTCCTGGCGGCGCGCAAAGCCGTACCAGAGCCCCACGGTCGCGCATAAGAGGCCAGCGACATACACAAGTTTGAGGAGGTCACGGACCACCTCGACAGCCGGTTGGCGTCCTACAAATCTGCCGTTGTCGAAGAACAGCGCCGATGTGCCGATGTCAAAACCATCGGAGGCGAAAAACAACATGAGTGAGACGATAAATG
>JALHQM010000130.1 GCA_022841965.1 Hyphomicrobium sp.
GCCGAGATCGGCATCATCGAAGATGGCGACCAGGGCGAGTTCGGCACCGCCGCGGACAGGATAGTGGACGACGTGGGCTTTTGGGCGGAGCCAGATGGTGGTGTCCGCGCGCGAGATGCCAGGGGGGAGGTCGCCGGCGGGAATGAGGGTGCGCATGGCGCATTTCCCGGTGAAGGTGAGCGGTGGCGCGTTGAGGACGCGGGTGCGCAGGGTGGACCAGAGACCGTCGGCGCCGATGAGGAGTGGTGACGTGATCGCTTCGCCATCAGGAAGGTGCGCGGTAACGGTGTCGTTGTTCGATGAGACGCCGACGACTTCGGCAGCGTGGCGCAGGGTGATGGAGGGGACGGCAACGGCGGCTGTGCGCAGGGCGTCGTGGAGGTCGGCCCGATGGAGAGACCAGTAGGGTGCGCCGAAGCGGGCTTCGATGTCGCGGCCGAGGGGGAACTGCGTGAGGGGACGGCCGGTGAGACCGTCCATGACGCGGATGCTTTGGGGATGAGCGACGTTGCCGGTGAGGTGCTGCGCGACGCCGAGTGCTTGCAGGATACGGCTGCCATTGGGGCCGATCTGGATGCCGGCGCCTTCCTCCGACGAGGCGGCGCGCTTTTCCAGGATCGTGACGGTGCGGCCGGTGCGGGCGAGCGCGAGGGCGGCGGTGAGACCGGCGATGCCGGCGCCGGCGATCAAGATGTCTGCCGTGGGGTTGGCGCGGGCGGTCATGCTTCGCGCCTTAGCGAATCAGGCGGCGGCGTCGGCTGCGGCGTCGGCGATGCAGCCTTTGGGGTCGGTCTCGTGTTCGCCCAGGCGGGGATCGTAGACAAACAGCGTGGAGCAATAGGGGCAGAGGATCTGGCCGTCGGCGCCCATGTCGAGGAAAACGTGCGGGTGGTCGAAGGGCGCGCGGGCGCCCATGCACTGAAATTCTTTGACGCCGATGAAGATTTTTTCCGCGCCTTGGTCGTTGGCAAGGTGGGGGACGAAATGTGCGGCCATGTCGGTCTCTCGTGCGGCTTCTCGGGTCGGTTGGGCTCAGGGGTGGATATCGGGCAGACCATAGCGGCTAGGCCGTTGAAATGATAGGGGAGGACTTCAGGGCCGGCCGCCGCAGTGGTGGGTCTGGCCCGGGTTTGTTTTGAGCGGGGAGCCAGCATTTGCCGACGTTTCTCTCTGAGGGCGTGACGCTCTCTTATCTCGATGAGGGTGACGGCTCGGCGCGGGCGTTGCCGGTGTTGCTGATCCATGGGTTTGCCTCCAGCATTGAGATGAACTGGATCGCACCGGGGTGGGTGCGGGACTTGACGGCTGAGGGCTACCGGGTCGTGGCGATCGACAACCGGGGGCATGGGCAAAGCGAGAAGCTTTATCTGCCGGAGGCTTACAGCCGGCAGATCATGGCGGAGGACGCGCGGCGATTGCTCGATCATCTGGAGATCGGCAGAGCGCACGTGATCGGGTATTCGATGGGCGCGCGGATCGCGGCGACGTTGGCGATCGCACATCCGGAGCGCGTGGGTGGTTTGGTGCTCGGCGGTCTCGGGCACAACATGGTGCGCGCGATGGCGGGGACGGGGCCGATCGCGCAGGCCCTGCTGGCGCCATCGATCGAGGACGTTGTGAACCCGACGGCGCGGACGTTTCGTGCCTTTGCCGAACAGACGAAGAGCGATCTGACGGCGCTGGCGGTGTGCGTGCGGCAGATCCGCGATCCGGTGCCGCGCGAGGAGATTGCGACACTGGCCGTGCCGACGCTGGTCGCGGTGGGCACCAACGATGTGATCGCGGGGCCGGCGGAGATCTTGAGTGCGCTCATCCCGGGCTCGGAAGCATTCGAGATTGTGGGGCGCGACCACATGAAGGCTGTGGGTGACCGGAGCTTCAAAACGGCGGTGATGGACTTTTTGGAGCGGCATCCGACCGGTGCCGGTTAAGACTGCGCGAACGCGGCCGCAGGGCAGAAAAAATCTGGCCGGCTTTGGGATACAGCAAAGCCGGTCCAGTCAGTGGGATTAGGCCCCAGCTCCGGCGAGAGGGCCTCGCCGTCATCGTTCGGGGAAATCTCGGTTAGGGTCGAGACGGCGGAAAGAGCCAGGGCCTATATGCACCTACGCAACGCTTACACACGCTGTACGCATTACTCAGACGGGGCCAGATCAGCTCTGGGGATGGGGCAGAACTTTTTCATGTACCCGTTACGCGGCCTACTCAACGCATACTCTTAGATCACACACCGGGACGCACACGCTGGGCCATCAATACGCAACAAAATGGCCGTAAAACCAGTGATTTTGACCTGCTGCCGGGGCTTGCCTTGCCCTCAACAAGAGAAAAGCTACGCCGCAGTTTTCTAAGAGTCTGCGGCAATCGTGCGTTGTCGTCTTAAATGCTGTGGATAACCGGAAGACCGCCCTTGTGACGTAGGCATCGCAAATGGCGCCCTGACTCGTCCCGATGGTTGCCGCAATGGCGTCGCGTCTCCGGCGCACCGGCGACGCAGAGGGATGTCAGACATGCCCCTCATCCAAAGCGAACGTTCACCGGACGTTAGCCATTCGGGCCTTAGTGTCCCAATCCATGTCGTTGCGTCGCGTCCTCTTCACCCTACCTGTTGCCGGCCTGCTCATCCTCACGGGGTGCAGCACGGGCGGTCCAGACTTCGTGGCCAAGCACGAACCGTGGCGGGAGAACGAAGAGAGCGCATGTCTGGCCGCCGGTGTGGTGCGGCCGTCGCAGTTTTTGGAAGCGCGCTCTGCGCTCGGTGGACCGAGCTATTGCGGCGCGACGCGCCCGTTTCAAATGTCGGCGGCCGACCAGGGCCGCGTCTCGCTGAGGCCGCCCGCCTTGCTGCGCTGTCCGATGGTCCCACAAGTGGAGCGCTGGGTCTCCGGTGTTGTGACGCCAAGGGCCGAGTATTATTTCGGTTCACCGGTCGTGGAGATGAAAGTGGCGGCTTCCTATGGTTGCCGGCCGCGAAATAACCAATCGGGCGGTAAACTCTCCGAGCACGGGTATGCCAATGCGCTCGATATTTCGGCGTTCACGCTCGCCGATGGCCGAGTGGTGACGGTGAAGGGCGGATGGTGGGGCGATGAGCGTGAGCGGCTCTTTTTGCGCGCGGTGCATGAAGGCGCGTGCGGGGAATTCACGACCGTACTCGGGCCGAACTCAGATAAATTTCATCACGACCATTTCCACGTTGATCTGGCGCGGCATGGGCGCGACGGGCGGCAGCGCTACTGTAAGTGAGCCGCACGCGCTCTGACCGGATCCTAGTTCGTGACCGGCTTTTGGAGTGGATTGTCCCACACGCGCACGAGGCCGTCGTCGCCAGCGGATGCGATATGCTGCGCGTCGGGTGAGAAGGCGAGTGCCGTGACGTTGCCGGCATGGCTCGGCAGTGTCTTGGGCGTGCGGCTCTTTTTGAAATCCCAGACGCGGACTTTTCCATCGCCGCCGCCGGAGGCGAGGACGTCACCTGCAGGCGCGAAGGCGAGCGCGTTGGCTTGGCCGTCGTGGCCGGAGAGCGACCGGGTGAGACGGTTGGATCTGGCGGACCAAATGCGCACTTTGCCGTCGAGACTGGCGGAGGCCACATCCTTGCCGCCGGACGAGAGGGCGACGGCGGTCACATAGTCCTTATGACCACGGTAGGTGCGGACACGGTCGAGGGTTTCGAGGTTCCAGATTTTCATCGTCTTGTCGGCGCTGCCAGACGCGAGCACGGGTTTCGATCCAGCCATGCCGAAGGCTAGTGACTGGACGGCGCTGTCGTGGGCGTCGAGGACGCCGAAGGGACCGCTGGTGGTTGTTGCGTCCCAGACGGCGATCTTCCAGTCGTGGCCGGCGGCGGCGAAGCGCTGACTGTTGCCGAGGAAGGCGACAGACCAGATTTCGGCGTCGTTGCGCTTGTAAGCGGCGATCCGTTCGGCGCGCTCCCAGTCCCAGAGCACGACGTTGCCGTTGGCGTGGCCGGTGAGGAGGCGATTGCTGGAGACGGCCATGGCGGTGGCGGGGCCGTCGTCCATTTCGATTGTGCGTTTCAATGTGGCGGAGGATGCGGTCCAAATTTTCACCGTTGCATCTTTTGATGCGGTGAGAATGGCGGTGCCGTCATCGGAGTAGCTGAGCGACGTGACGGGGCCGGTATGTCCGGTGAGGCGCGCGATGGGAGCGGCGATCTGCACAACGGGGGGCTGAGGCGCGATGGAGCCGGTGGTTGTGTTGGATGTGATGGCGGCGCTGCGCGTTTCCATTTGCGGCAAGCGGTCTTGCAGGGCGACTGCGCCGCTGGCGACGCCGACGCCGATGAGAAGTTTGAACAGCGTGGGGCTCCACGCCCATTTCGATGCGATGCGCTTGGGCTTTGGCGATTTGTAGATCTTGGGTACTTTGACGGGGGATGCCGGTAGAGCGGCGGCCTTC
>JALHQM010000131.1 GCA_022841965.1 Hyphomicrobium sp.
CCCTGCGGCAACCCCGCCAAATCCGCGTCCCCATCTAGTGCCAGCCGCCACGACTGCTCATCCGCCAGCACGTTCTGCCCAAACGCGGTCACCAGCTCGGCCAGCCGCGTGTTGATCTCCGCCACCCGCTTGCGCGACTTCGCCGACAACTTCGCGCCCGCCCGCACGAACGTTGTGTACGTCCGCTCCAGCAGTCGCATCTGCTCATCATCAAGCTTCAAGCTATCCCGCCGCTCGTACAGATCCTCTATTCTGCGGAACAGCTTCTGATCGAGCTGGATCGTGTTCGAGTGCTGCGCCAGCACCGGCGCCAACTTGCGCTCGATCTCCTGCAACGCCGGGCTCGTGTCCGAACTGGACAAATTGAAAAACACATCCGCGACCTTGTTCAGCGCGTCGCCGCTCTTCTCCATCGCCACGATCGTATTCTGGAATGTCGGCTTCTTCTCATTCGCGCCAATCACCGCGATCTCCGCCTTGTGCTCGCTGAGCGCATCCCTGAATGCCGGCCAGTAATGCTCAGCCGTTATCTTCGCAAACGGAGGCAGCCCATGCGGCGTCCGCCACGCCGTCTGAAACGGATTGGATGCAGTCTTGGGCATCGAACGGGATGCGGTCTTGCTCATGGTGGGCGTGTGTCCTGTCTGGAGTGCGCGCATACCATATAGAGGCGAACCCAAACGCGTCGAGGGCCGGCTGGGGGGAGCCGGCCCTCGTGCAGGGTAGGGACACTTTGGGAGAGCTGCCTGATGGGACCGGCCGCAACCGCCAGCGAGCTGGGGGCTAAGCGCTGAGGCGATCGCAGATGACCGGCCCCTGAGGCAACGATCCAGAGATTGCCCTCCCATTGCGGCGCGGTTGGGGTGCGAATGCGACCCTTTCCGGTCCGGCGCCTGAAATATCCGTAAGCTTGGCTGAACTTTCCGCCTCCGCCCCTCTTGCCAACCGGGATGACCTTAAGGATCATGTCGGGTCTGTGAACTGCGTGCCCGCAACAACGGCTAGGAGGCGCCCTTGAGCGATATCGAGCCCATACAGTTCACGCCGCGAGCCCAAAGCTCCCGGCAACGCTCCGATGCCGGGAGCGCCAATGAAACCGGCACCATCACCGCTTTTAACCGCCAAGAACTCTCCGCCATCATGTCCGTCTACGGCCGCATGGTCGCCGCTGGCGAATGGCGCGACTACGCGCTCGACATGACGCGCGACAAAGCCATTTTCAGCGTCTTCCGCCGCGCCACCGAATTTCCACTCTACCGGATCGAGAAAAATCTGAAGCTGGCGCGCAAGCAAGGCGCCTACAGCGTCGTCACAACAACGGGCCTTATCTTGAAGCGCGGCCACGACCTCGCCCGCGTCCTCACCGTCCTCGACAAATCCATCCGCGTCGTCCGCTGATCGGGCTCACGCCCGGCGGCCGGCTCCCCCCGTGTCCGCGCCTTCCGGCCGGCGCGCCACAGGCATGTCGGAAGGCGCAAATAAAAAAAGCCCCGCATCGCTGCGGGGCTTTCTCGTCTCAGATCATCAACCTGTTACTCGCGGTCGCCCATAAGCTGGAGCAGCGAAGTGAACATGTTGATGAAGTTCAGGTACAGGCTAAGCGCGCCCATGATCGCCGACTTCTGCATCGTGGCCGCATCGCCCTGGACGCTGTAATATTCGTCCTTGAGGCGCTGCGTGTCATACGCCGTGAGGCCCGCGAAGATCAGCACACCCAGCGAGCTGATGGCGAATGCAAGACCACTCGACTGCAGGAAGATGTTCAAGATCGCGGCGAGGATGATACCGACCACGCCCATGATCAGGAACGAACCCCATCCGGTCAGGTCCTTCTGCGTCGTATAGCCATAGACGCTAAGCGCCGCGAAGGCCGCCGACGTCACGAAGAACACCTGCGCGATCGAAGCGCCCGTGAACACCAGGAAGATCGCCGACAGCGACACGCCCATCACGGCGGCGAACGCCCAGAACGCGATCTGTGCCGACGCCGGGCTCATCTTATAAACCCGGAACGACAGGTAGAACACGAACGCGAGCGGCGCGAACATGATCACCCACTTCAGCGGCGACTGGTACAGCGCCTGCGCGACGGCCGGATTGGTCGTCGCCAGCTGCGCCGTGAAGAAGGCAATGACACCTGTCAGCGCAACGCCCGCCGTCATGTAGTTATAGATGCGCAGCATGTAAGCGCGCAGACCTGCATCAACCGCGGCGCCCGGACGGACAACCGTACCCGGCCGCGTGTATCTCTCTTCAAGCTGTGCCATCTGGCAAACCCTTTGAAACCTATGTCGCGTCCCCCTCTCGGGCCGCGTCGTGGATATTGGGGAATCACGTCGCCGATTCAAGGCCGCCAAGCTGCGAAGCCGTACAAATCCGCACAAATCCGGGTCCGGATAAATACCTAGCTGACCCGGTGTTGGCCCATCACTGCGTTCGCAGATAGGGCACCGGCCGCGCACTGAGCACCCGCCACGTCCCCACGGCCCCAAACACAAGCACCAGCATCGCAGCCGTCGCCAGCGCCCCAATCACCGCAGAGCCCGAGAACGCAAACGGCAAATCCATCAACTGCGTGATCACCAGATACGCCACGATCGAACCAAGCACAGTCGCCGCCAGGGCCGCGACCGTGGCCAGCAGGAGATACTCCGCGACGTGAGCCGCCAAAATTCGTGCGCGCGTCGCCCCGAGCGCCCGCAAGATCACCGCCTCCAGAATGCGCCGCCTCTGCGCTGTTGCCATGGCTCCCGCGAGTACAAGCGCGCCAGCAAGCAACGTGACGCTCCCCGCCACTCGCACAGCGGCCATCACCTTCTCGAACACCGTATTGAAGGCCTCGATCGCCTCCTTTACACGGATGGCCGTCACCGCTGGAAAAGCCTTGCCGAGCGCCCGCGCCAGCCGCACTTCCTCGACCGTGCCAACACTGTCGGGCAGCGAAATCGTCGCCAGCAAGTTATGCGGCGCACCCGCCAGCGTATTCGGCGAGAACACCATCACGAAATTCAGCGCCAGGCTCTCCCACTTCACCTCGCGCAAATTCGAAATCTTCGCCGTCAGATTGCGCCCCAGCACGTTGACGGTGATCATGTCCCCGACCTTGAGATCGAGATTGCGCGCCAGATCGGCCTCGAACGACACCAGCGGTTCCCCGCTATATCCAGGCTTCCACCACTCCCCTTCAACCACGACAGATCCCGCCGGCACGCGGTCGGAGTAGCTCAGTCCGCGATCGCCCGTCAGAACCCATTGTGCTTCCGGCGGCGCCTTGATCTCCTCCACCGGCACGCCTTTCAACGCCACCATGCGCCCGCGCAACATCGGCGCATCTTCGATCTCCGCGCCGGGGGCCTCGCGCAAAACCGTCGCCCGAAACGCCTCCTGATCCTTCTTCGTAATGTCGATGACGAAATAGGCCGGCGAACTCGCCGGCAACCGGCTCTCCAACTCGTTCACAATCGATGCATCCGTCAGCGCCACAGCGACCAACAGCGAAAGCCCCGCCCCCAAAGACAGAACGACAGACCGCGTCAACCCACCCGGCGCACCAATATTCGCAATCGCCAGCGCCAGCTCCGGCCGCCTTGGCCGCTTCATCCTCCGCGCCGCCCACGTTACCAGTCCGCCCAACGCCCAGAACAACGCGAGCACCACCGCCAGCCCGCCCACGAATGAAGCAGCAATCGTCCGCGATTCCGACGACAGCACCGCAATCGCAACCAGCGTCGCCGCGCACGCGGCAATCAGCGCCAACACACGCGGAGCCGGCCAAGCGCCACTCGGATCCACCTCATCGCGAAACAAGACGCTAGCTCGCACCTTTTCCGCTCGACCCAACGGCCAAAGCGCGAACAGCAGCGCCACGAGCAACCCATACGCCACCGCCAGCCCCACGCTCTGCACCGACAGCGCAAACTCCGGCGCCACCGGCAAATACCCGGCCAGCACATGCGTCAAGATCGGCGGAATAAGGAGCCCGAGGCTAAGCCCCACCGCCACACCGATCAGCGCCATCGCCAGCACTTGCACCAGGAACACCGAAAAAACGGTCGCGCCCGTCGCCCCGACGCTCTTCATGGTCGCGATCACTTTTCGGCGCATGTCGATGAACGTCGCCACCGCATTCGCGACCCCGACGCCGCCAGTCACCAACGCCGTCAGCCCAAGCAGCGTCAAAAACTGCCGCAATCGCTCCAGCGTCTTCGTCACCTGCGGCGACGGATCGCGCCGGTCCGTGACCGAGAACCCCGACTCCGGCAGGTCTTTCTTCACCCGCTCGCGAAACGACACCAGCCGCGGCTCGATCGGCTCGGAGCTCTCCGTCAGCGCCACCGCATACTTCCAGCGAATAAGCGCGCCCGGCTGCACAAGGCC
>JALHQM010000132.1 GCA_022841965.1 Hyphomicrobium sp.
CGCCTGCCCCCGCTCAGTCCCGCGCCGAGACCTTCGAAAGCGCGCCGGCCCAGTATGTCGCGCCATGGAAGCAACTCCCATCGATGGCGACACCGACCACCCCGGTGCAGCAGGAGCCAGTTCTGCGCGAGCCACCGCGTCCCGCCTATGCCTCGCCCGACACCGGCCGCGGCGCCCGCCCCTCGACGCTTTCGGCGCAGGCATCGCGCATCGAACAGGGTGAACCGGCCGTCTATGCCGCCGCCCAAATACCCAGCCCGTACGCCGAGCGGCCCTCGTACGCCGGAGCGCCCATGCCGGAAGCGCCGGCTGCGGCCGCACCGATCCCACGCGGGGGCGATTACGCGATCCAGGTTGGCGCCTTCGCGACGGCTGCCGAAGCCGAGGCGCGCCTACGCCAGATACGCCAATCCGCGCAGAGCGTGCTCGCACAAGCGGCCGACCATACCGAGCCGGTGACACAGGGGTCGCGCACGCTCTATCGCGCGCGCTTCGCGGATCTCGAAGCTGCATCGGCGACGCAAGCGTGCAATGCGCTGCGCCGCCAGCACGTCGATTGCTTCGTCGCCCGCCTGAGATAATCCGGAAATGATTCAAAAAGGACGATCCTAAATTTGGTGGCGCGCGCCGCCGGAGTTAAGGCTCGTCGAAAGTCCTACCGGGTTAGACACTCGACAACAGATTGAATTGCCCACGGGTTCGGGGTCGACTCCGCGGGTGTGTTGAATGGCCGGTGCGCTGCGCCAGCGGAGGGGTTGTATGATTACCGTCGGGTCGCCGCTTTCCGGCGCGCTTGCCGCGCTCAGCGCTTTGACGCCTGGTCAGGTGCAGGCCGACGCCAGCACGTCTCGAACTGCGGATGCCGGCAATGCCCTGACCGGGGCATCGCGGATGCGCCTGTCGTCCTCCGCCTCCGATGCCCTGCTGAAATTCAGCAGCTATGGAGCCCGTAGCCAGGGGGGCGCGACGCCCGCGGTGGTCTCGATCGAACCGGCGCGTGCGAACGAAATCGCCCCGCATCCGTCCGGCATGCCGGCGGATAAGGTCGCGTGGCTCAATTCGCTCGGTGCCGACTCCTGGTCGGTGCGCGAGCCGCCGCGCATGGACGATGGCGCCTTCGAAAAGCAAGTTCTCGACGGCATGCTCCGGAACGGCTCGTCCAAACTCGCGGGCTTCAGCGAGGCGCTCGACAACGGCACGCTCAAGGTCCAGCGCGCCGCCGATCTGCCGGAGCTCGGCTACAAGTCATTCCAGGTCACCCTGTTCAAAGACGGGAAGGAATGCGGCGGCGCCGGATTCAGCATCTGCGACACCGGCAAATGGATGGAAATGCGCGCCAACGGCGTTTACGCGGGTACCGGCTCGGTCGATGGCAATGACTACGTCGTGACGTGGCCCATGCCAGTGCGGGGTGGGGAAGGCGAGGCGGGCCCCGGCACATACGCTGCCGCCTGAACCCAACCGCATCAACTCACCGCCGCAGCTTGGAGATCCGGCCGCAGCACCGTATGGTGCCGCCGCCCCGCCACGACGGTGGGCGTAGCCGGAGAGAATGCACGATGAGGAATGGGCAAACGGGCGTCGGATCGATCGTCGCTCGCGGGTTGCTGGTGGCGGGCCTGCTGATCGCCGCGCCGGGCTTGGCCGCCGCGCAGTCGTGCGGCAATGGACCCGAGGGCTTCGGCCGCTGGCTCGAGAATGCGAAGGCGCAAGCGGCGAAGCAAGGCATCTCGCGCGGCGCCATCGACAGCGCGCTGGCCGGCGTCTCCTACGATACCACCGTCATCCGACTCGATCGCAACCAGCGCTCATTCAAGCTGAGCTTCGAGCAATTCTATGCCCGCCGCGTTGGCACGGCGCTGGTCCGTCGCGCCAAAGAGCGCCTCGCCCGCCACAAGGCGGTCTTCGACAGGGTCGAGCAGCAGTTCGGCGTCCCTCGCGAAATCATCGTCGCGATCTGGGGCCTCGAGACCAATTTCGGCGCCGATACGTCCGGTAAATTCTCGATCGTCCGCTCGCTGGCAACGCTTGCCTACGATTGCCGTCGGTCCGCGTTCTTCACGCCGCAATTCTTTGACGCGATCCGCATCGTCGATCGCCGCGACATGACGCCGGAACAGATGCGCGGCGGCTGGGCGGGCGAGATCGGACAGACTCAGTTCCTGCCGAGCCCGTACATCAAGTACGCGGTCGATTTCGACGGCGATCGGCGCCGTGATCTCGTCAACTCGGTCCCCGATATCCTCGCTTCGACGGCGAACTTCCTCAAAGGACACGGCTGGCAGCGCGGTGGATCGTGGGAGCCCGGCTCCGCCAACTACGGCGTGATCCGGGACTGGAACCGCGCCGAGGTCTACCAGCGGACCATCTCGGTCATGGCGTCGAAGCTGCGTTCGGGATCCTGATCGCACCCGCCTCAGCTATTCCTGCATGGCGCCGTCTGCGCACCCTACCCATCATGCGTGTGCGTAGTGTAGGGTGCGCCGGCGTCGCAAACACGCGACCGGACGAGGCATCCCCGACCCCACATGGATACGGCCGCTACCGCGCAAATCGACCTGACGCCGGTGCGGCGCGCCATGATCCTTGTCACGGTCGTGCTGGCGACGACCCTCTATGGCACGACGCTGCTCGTCGTTTCGACGATCCTGCCGCAGATGCAGGGATCGTTCGCGGCCACCGCCGACGAGATCGCCTGGGCGATGACCTTCAATATTCTCGCGACCGCCATCGTGACGCCGATGTCGGGCTGGCTCGCCGGCCGCTTCGGGACGCGCGAAGTGATGGTGTGGTCGCTCGCCGGGTTCACGGTGTCGACGTTCATGTGCGGCGCGGCGGACTCGCTCGAGAGCCTCGTTTTCTGGCGCATCCTGCAGGGAGGCTTCGGCGCGCCTTCGACGCCGCTGACACAATCGATCCTGCTCACTGTCTTCCCGCGCAACCAGCAGACGCGCGTCATGGGGATCTTTGGCGTCGGCGTCGTGCTTGGCCCGATCATCGGGCCGATGCTCGGCGGTGTCATGGCGGAAAGCTACAATTGGCGGTGGGCCTTCTACGCGCTTGTCCCCGTCGGCATCGCCGCCACGATCGGACTCCGCTTTGCGCTGCCGGAAAGTGACAATCAGCAAAGTCGCCCTCTCGATTGGATCGGCTTCATCGCGCTCTCGGTGGCGCTTGCCGCCACCCAGCTCGTGCTTGCGCGCGGGCAGCGCCTGGACTGGTTTCAGTCCAACGAAATCATCATCGAGGTGCTGATCGCCATTGCCGCGTTCTGGATCTTCGCGACGCACTGCCTGACCAGCCCAAAGCCGTTCCTCGATCCGCGCCTGCTCCTCGACCGCAACTACACGATCGGCCTGGTGCTGGTCACGATCTACGGGATGCTCAACTTCACCCCGATGGTGCTGCTGCCACCGCTGCTCACCGGGATCGCCGGCTACACCGACAGCCTCGTCGGCTATGTCGTCGGCGCCCGCGGCGTCGGCGGTTGCATCGGGTTCTTCATTGCGGGCTTTGCAGGCCGACTGGATGGACGGGTCAGCATGGTGTTGGGCTTCGGTCTGCTGTTCGCAGCCGGCCTTTGGCTGATGCACATCGACCTCAACGTGAGCTACATGAGCCTTGCCACCAACGCCGGCCTCCAAGGCCTTGCGATCGGCTTGATCTGGGTGCCGCTCACGACCGCCACCTTCTCGACGCTCCCAGCCGCCCAAATCGCGGAAGGAACAGCCGTCTACCACCTCCTGCGCAACCTCGGCTCGTCATTCTTCATTTCGGTCTGCGTCGCTGAAATCGTGCGCTCGACCGGCATGAACTACGCTCATCTCGCCGAACTTTTGACGCCCTACAACAAGGCGTTGGAGTTGCAGTCGGTCACCGGTCAATGGAACGTAGACAGTGTTCGCGGCCTAGCCAGCCTGTCAAAGGAGATCACGCGGCAGGCGACGTTGATTGCCTACCTCAATGCATTCGGGCTTTTCACGACGGCCTGCGCGATGACGCTACCGTTGATCCTGCTGATGCGCGGCAAGCAGCCGAACTGACGATCGGCATCCGCATCGCCAATCCGGCACATCACTTTTCTCCAAGCAATGACATCGGCGCATCGAACCGCCGCGCGAAAGGCGCTAATATGCAACACCCCCGGCTGGGAATGCGCGACGGCGCGTGATCGGACAGGGAGAAGAACTTTACGGGCGCGGTCGATCCGTGTTCACACTCGCCCGTATCATTAGGGAAATTCAAGCGTAAGTTGGAGTTGGGGGCTATGGCCTACCGGGGTGAAGATCTCGATCTGCGGGTTCC
>JALHQM010000133.1 GCA_022841965.1 Hyphomicrobium sp.
GCTGCGGATGCAGGTCCGGCCCGCCCGCCGGCTTTCGTCGCCATGAAGGCCGCGAGGGTCGCGGTCGAACCGACGGAGCATCCCATGAGCAAGCACGACGACTACGAACCGCACCACGCCTCTTCCCCCACCGACCATGTCCTCAGCGAACTTCAGCTTTATGGCTACCGTCCCTTCACGGATGAACCCGATCCCCGACCGCTTCCGGAGGGCGACCATGTCGCCGGCGCCATCGCCGACATCTTCGACGCCCTGATCGTCACCCTGGAAGACACCCGCCTCGAGCCCGACCTCGACGATCTTCTCTGGTCGACCGTCAACCTCTTCCACCGGGCCACCGTCCGGATCGAGCGCGAGCTGGACGACAATGAACAGGCGCAGCGTCGCGGCCAGCGCGAACAGGACGGCAGCGAAGTGAAGGCCGTCGAGCTGGAACGCCTGACGGCCGAGGGCCAGACCATGATCGAACGCCGCAACGCCTTCGAGCTGATGCGCGACCAGGCCGCCGAACACTATGAGCGCCACACCAGCTCGAACTGGCGACCGCGCAGCGGATCGATGGTCAACCATCGCAACCTGACCTCGGCGATGATCGACAGCCGGGACTTCCTCGCCGCCAAGAAACGCGCCGACAATCAGGTGCTGCTGCCCGCAGGTCCGAAGATCGCCTTCACCGGCGGGCTCGACTTCAACGATCATCACCTGATCTGGGCCAAGCTCGATCAGGTCCACGCCAAACACCCCGACATGGTGTTGCTGCACGGCAAATCGCCGAAGGGCGCCGAGAAGATCGCGGCAAAATGGGCCGACACCCGCAAGGTGCCGCAGGTCGGCTTCGCCCCCGACTGGACGAAACACGCCAAGGCCGCACCGTTCAAGCGCAACGATCAGATGCTCGACGTGCTCCCGATCGGGGTCATCGTCTTCCCCGGCACCGGCATCCAGGACAATCTCGCCGACAAGGCGAGGAAGCTTGGCATTCCACTGTACGATTTCCGCCAGAAAGGAGGCGGCGCGTAAGCGCTGCCTTCACAGCATCTCAGGTCGGAACAGCGATCTGCGGCTGATGACCTTGCCGGACACCACGAACACGCCGTCGCCGGTATAGTGCAACGTCTCGGGATGTTTTGGCGACGTGGCGACATGCGCCTTCACCACCTCGAAGATGAAGAAGTTGTACTTGTCGACCAGTGCATCGTCATGAAGGCGGCATTCGAAGCTGGCATGGCATTCGCCGATGAGCGGCGCATTGATCTCGCTCGCGTCTTCCGCCGTGAGGTCGAACTTGGCGAACTTGTCGATTTCGGCTCCCGACGTATTGCCGATCCCGACCACGGTATCGGTCAGCGCCGTCGTCGGCAGATTGATCACACACTCCCGGCTCTCGCGCATCATCCGGTGACTGTGATTGCCGCCGGAGATCATCAGGCCGACCAGAGACGGCGAAAACTCCAGGATCGTGTGCCAGCCGAGCGTCATGATGTTCGTCGCGCCCTGCCACTTCGACGACACCAGCACGATCGGGCCGGGCTCCAGATAGCGCCGCACCTGGCTGACCGGGAAGTCGGTTTTCTTAGGCAGCTTCGGCATGGGCGTCCTCTTCGGCTGTTGCGCTTAGGATGACTATACCTGTCCATGTCGGCAGCATCACGACCGGCAGCATGGTGGCGATGCTTTGGCCCGAAAGCATTGAGCGGGCGTTTCCATCATGGCTTCGGTCATGGCGGAAAACCATCTCCCGCTTCCATTGCGCTGATCCTTGGTCCAGCCGCTGGCCTGACGCCATCAACCCATAAAGGGTCGGACTACGCAAAGCGTGCCGCCGCTCCGGCTTCGCCTGCGCGGTGATTGCGGCCATCGGCCGGACACATCGGGCGCCTGTCGCGCGGGAGATGGCCTCCCGCCTCCAAGACAGGAGCCGGTCACATGTCCCTCAATCAAGCTCACGCCTTCGCCTTCAGCCTCGCCACCACCCTCATGGTCTCGATCGTCATCTTCCAGGCCGGCGACGGCACCATGGGCGTCATGCCCGCAGCCGAATATGACGGCGAACTCGCCGCCATCGTTCACGAGGTCGATCCCTTCGCCCCGTAATCGCGGGCAAGGCGTCGCGGCCGCAAGCGGAAGTCCCATGGGATTTCCGCTCCCGTCTCGTCTTCTCTTCGGCTATACTGGCAACGCGCCGTGGTGGTGGTGGAGGCGCGACCGTCAGACCTTTATCTCACGGAGAACACCACCATGGTTTTCATCGGCATCCTCTCCAGCATCGTGGCGATCGGCGCCCTGTGCTGGCTTCTATTCACACTGGCTGTCTTCGCGCTGCCGTTCTTCGCGGGCGTCAGCGCCGGGAATTGGGCCTTCCAGACCGGCGCCGGTTGGCTCGGGGCGATCCTCGTCGGCCTCGCCGTCGCCGCGCTGACGCTCGGCCTCGGGCAGTTCCTGCTCGCCTTCATCCGTCCGCTCTGGATACGGCTCGCGATCGCACTCGCCTTCGTCGCGCCTGCGGCGCTCGCTGGCTACCATGCGACACATGGCATCGTGAAACACACCATGCCCTCCGACACCTGGCAGATCATCTTCTCCGTCATCGGCGCGATTGCCGTTGGCGTAACGGCGCTGATCCGGGTGACAGGAATGGCCGCACCCGGGCCAACCGTGCAGAACGTCGCGCGCGCCTGACATCGTTGCCGGCGGCGGCAGGACGGTGGGTTGATGTCTTACGTGTCGCGCTCCTCGTCGGCAGGGTCATTCGCAATCGCGTTGATCGGATCGACGGCTAACCCAATTGACGCGCCATTCCCTCGGTGACGGTGCTTGGGGCAATGCCCTGACGGCGCGCCCAACGACGGTGCGGGTGCCGAGAGGGGGCGATCTCGTGGGCGACGGGCAGGAGTCGGCGGAACGGAGCGTCTGCTGGAGTTGGTTTGAACCGCCGTGTCAGGCGTCGTCACGGTCCATCGGTTCGGGGTGGTCGCCACGTTCTCCGGTGATGCGTCTCTGTCAGGTCGACCGCTCCAAAACGGCCTCTTCAATGGGCTGATCTGGCCGAAGGTCGGCTGCGCCTCGATCGCCTATGCCGCAACAGCGGCGTCGAAACTTTCTTCCCCTGCCGGCTGCGCCGTCATTCCTCGCGAGCCAAGAAAGCCCCTCCTTTGCTGTCAGGCCCCTGCGGGGTGCGCCGTCAATCGCCTCCGGCCTGTCGATCGCCATCGAGGCCGCAATGGTGCGGGCTCGGAGCAGAGTTCAAGGAGAACTATCATGGCGACCATCGGCACCTTCAAGAAGACCGGCAACAACGAGTTCAACGGCGAAATCGTCACCCTCAGCCTGCAGACGAAGAACGTCCGCATCGTCCCCGAGGCCCGCGCCACCGGCGAGAACGCCCCCAGCCACCGCGTCTTCGTCGGCCGCGCCGAGATCGGCGCCGCCTGGTCCAAAACCTCCAACGAGGGCCGTGCCTATCTGGGCCTGAAGCTCGACGATCCTAGCTTCAACGCCCCGATCTACGCCAACCTCTTCGACGACGAGGAAGGCGAAGGCTTCAGCCTCATCTGGTCCCGCCCGAACGGCCGCCGCAACGGCGAGTAAGCCCAGCGCGAAGCCCCGCCCGGACAATCCGGGCGGGGCCAAACGCCTGACGATGAAGCGAATCACCTGCGGCATCCGATGCTGGAATCGCGCGGCAAAAGCCAGAACCGCTGGCCATTCCAAGCAAGAACGACTATTATAGCCGTAGTTCTGGCGCTCGCGTAGGTCCGAGTGGGAGGTGATCATGCATGATCACCGCCCGACAATCACGGGCCGCACGCGCGTTGCTCGGCTGGACACAGGAGACACTCGCTGACAAGGCCCGGGTATCACTGACCGCGTTGAAGCGCCTTGAATCCGACAGCGGACTCGAGGTGTACGAATCAACACGCGATCAGGTCCGTCGAGCCTTTGAAGGCGTTGGCATCGTCCTGCTCAACTCCGGCCAAAGCGTGGGAGTGATGCTGGTTGGTGACAAGGACAACCCTTGACGACTTTTTCGGGCGAACCCGTCCGACCATCCTGATTTTGCGTCAAACCGCGGCGGTGTGGCGCGGGATATCATTACGGTTAACAAACCGCTCCAGATTGGATACGAATGACTCGTGGGGCTCATCGTGACCAACGCAGAATATCTGGACGAACCGCCGCTCGGCCCGGCGCTCACCGCCTATGACCAGGCGCATCTGAAGCTGTACCTGAGGCTGCTCGACGCCGAGGCGGACGGCGCGACCTGGGAGGAAGTCGTGGAGCTTCTCTTCGGCCTCGATCCCGCA
>JALHQM010000134.1 GCA_022841965.1 Hyphomicrobium sp.
GCATCCCGCCCGTATTCTGGAGCAAATCGCCCAGCGGCTGCCCGACAGCACGAAACGCCACGCCCTCCAGCCGCGACCCGTCGGCCGCCTCCAGCACGCATCTCAGATGGGCCTCTCCCACCGCCTTGGCGAATTTCACCCGCACGGAGGGGAACGCAAACCGCGGCTGCGGATTGCCCTGCCCATAGGGACCTGCCCGCTCGATCAGGTCCATCAGCGCGTCTGTCACACCGGATGGCACCAGCGCACCGTCCACATCGAGCCCCACGCGCGCCCGCGCCGCCGACGACGCGTCCGCGAGTTCCGCGCCAAAATACGCCTCGACTGCACCAAGCTTGTCTCGAGCCACCGTAAGGCCAGCCGCCATCGCGTGCCCGCCGCCCTTCTGCAAAAGCCCCGCAGCAACTGCGCCCCGAACCGCCGCTCCAATATCGACACCGGCGACTGACCGTAACGACCCCGTTCCCGTCTGCGCGCCCGAGCCCGCCTGCTTCTCCCATGCGATCACGCAACTGGGCCGCCCGAACCGCTCCACCAGCCGGCTCGCCACGAGCCCCACGACACCTTTGTGCCACGTCTCCGACCCGACGACGACGATCGGCAAGTTGGGCATGTCCGTCACACGGCGATCCGCATCAGCAAAGGCTTCCTCCAGCATTTGCGTCTCGATCGCCTTGCGCTCCTTGTTCAACTTGTCGAGCAGCACGGCAATTCTCTGCGCCTCCACCTCATCATCCGTCGTCAACAACCGCGCGCCCAACGCCGCGTCGCCGATGCGCCCGCCGGCGTTGATGCGCGGCCCGAGGATGTAGCCGAGGTGATACGTCGTCGGCGCTTGATTGAGGCCCGCCGCATCGAACAGCGCACGCAACCCCACATTCTCCCGCGATTTCATGACCGCCAAACCCTTGCGCACATAGGCGCGATTGAGCCCGGTCAGCGGCACCACATCCGCCACGGTGGCGAGCGCGACAAGATCGAGATCGGCCAACAGATCAGGCGGCACCGCGCCAGTCGCGTAGTGCCCGCGCTGCCGCAGAACCCGCATCACCCCGACGAGAACAAGGAACACGACACCCGCCGCGCACAAATGCCCCTGCCCCGACACATCGTCCTGCCGGTTGGGGTTCACGAGCCCCAGCACGTCGGGCAACGTTTCATCCGCCTGATGGTGATCGATAACCAGAATGTCCGTTGCGAGTTTTTTCGCAGCCGCCATCGTCTCAAAGCTCGTCGTGCCACAGTCCACGGTGACAATGAGTTTCGCACCCTCCGTCACCAGCGCCTCAAGCGCCGCGATGTTGGGGCCATAGCCTTCGAAAATCCGGTCGGGAATATAGATCCGCGATGGCGTCTCGTGCGCCGCAAGGAACCGCGACAGCAAAGCGGACGAACACGCACCATCGACATCGTAGTCACCAAAAATCGCCACGGGTTCCCGCCGCACGATCGCGTCCGCGAGCCGCGACGCCACGCGGTCCATGCCGGCCAGAATTGCCGGGTCCGGCATCAAGGCCTTCACGCTCGGATCGAGAAACACCGGCACGTCGCCAAGCCCGACGCCGCGCGCCGCCAGCACCCGCCCGAGCAAGTCCGGCACCCCATGCTGCTGACTGATCGCGAGCGCCGTGTTCTGCGCGTCGGCGAGCAACCGCTCGCGCCACACATACCCGCGCGCCGATTGCGCCACGCCGAGAAAGGCCGCCGGCTCGTCCCGCGTCTCCGCCGCGCGCCGCTTCCTGACCGCAACCATGTTCCCGCCCCCTCAGAATCACCAGCCCCGAGTTGACCACCGCACCCCGCCCCACGCGAGGCGAACCCCAAACTTGCCAACAGACCAGACGCGCCAACAGAGTTGCTGCGACATCCCGGCCACACCGCACAGCCGTGTCCGCCTTGACCACGCGAAGCCCCCCTGAATAGGGTGATCGGCAACAAAAAACCGGCGCCCGGCCAAAGGCCGCCACAACCGATGCAGCCCGCATGTCAGCTTCAAACCCCGGCGTAGACCCCAAGCGCGTCACAGCCCTACTCGCCCGCGAACGCACCCGCTTTGCGGAACGCACCCCCAAATCCAAAGACCTCGCCGAAAAGACTGCCGCCCACTGGCTGAACGGCGTCCCGATGCACTGGATGGTCGATTGGGGCACGCCCTACCCGCTGTTCGTCACCGACGCCCGGGGCGCCGCCCTTACCGACGCCGATGGGAACAACTACGTCGACTTCTGCCTCGGCGACACCGGTGCCATGTTCGGCCACTCCCCCCCGGCCGTGGCAGAGGCCATCCGCCGTCAGGCCGATCGGGGCCTCACCACCATGCTGCCGAGCCCCGACGCCGCCATCGTCGGCGAACTCTTGGCCAAGCGTTTCAAGCTCCCCTACTGGCAAGTCACCGCCACCGCATCCGACGCCAATCGCTCTGTCGTCCGCTGGGCCCGCGCCGCCACCGGACGCCGCAAACTTCTCGTCTTCAACGGCTGCTACCACGGCGCTGTCGACGACACCTTCGTCACCCTCGAAAATGGCAAGCCGCGCAACCGCCCGGGCCTCGTCGGCGAAGTCCGCGACGTCACCGCCGACACGCGCGTCATCGAGTTCAATGACATCACCGCCCTTGACCGCGCGCTCGCCACTGATGACGTCGCCCTCGTCCTCGCCGAACCCGTCATGACCAACTGCGGCATGGTCCTGCCCGATAGTGGCTACCACGACGTCCTCCGCAAACTGACGCGCCGCCACGGCACATTGCTATGCATCGACGAAACCCACACCATCTCCTCCGGCGCCGGCGGCTACACCGCCACGCACGGCCTCGATCCCGATTTCTTCGTCATGGGCAAGCCCATCTCCGGTGGTGTCCCCGCCGCGATCTACGGCTGGACCGACGCGGTCGACGCCAAAATCAAAACCTACATGGCCACCCGCGAAAGCGGCTACAGCGGCATCGGCACCACACTCTCCGGCAGCGCCCTGCAATTGGCCTGCATGCGCGCCGTCCTCGAAACGATCCTCACCGATGAGGTCTACGCTTTGGCCCTCCCGCGTGCCGAATTCCTCGAGCGCAGCATCGACACCCTCATCCGCCACCACGCGCTCCCCTGGCACGTCGTCCGCGTCGGCCTGCGCGCTGAAATCGTCTCCGCCGCCGAGCACCCCAGAAACGGCACCGAGGCCCTCCTCTTCGCCCACAGCGAAGCCGAGCACGCCCTCCATCTTTATTGCTTGAATCGCGGCGTCATCATCACGCCCTTCCACAACATGCTGCTCGTCTGCCCTGAGACGACAGACACCGACGTCCATCGCCTTCTCGACGCCCTCGACGGCGCCTTCGCCGAGATCTCCGGCAAGCTACCGCTGCGCGCCACCGCCACCCACTAACCCGAGACCCCATCATGACCCAGCCGCCCGACCGCGCCCTCCTCCGCGACGAAGCCAACCGCTTCCTCGCCGAGAACCCCGACATTCAGCAGATCTACCTTATCTACACCGACCTGGTCGGCGTCCAACGCGGCAAGCTGTTGACCCGCGCCGAACTCCTCCCCGCCTGGGAGAACGGCCGCTTCATGGCGTGTTCCGCCATGTCGATGGACGTCACCGGCCGCGACGTCGAAGAAACCGGCATGATCTGGGAAACCGGCGACGCCGACCACACGCTCTGGCCGGTGCCGGGAACTTTGAAACGCATGCCGTGGGGCCGCGTGCCCCAAGCCCAGTACCTCGGCAGCTTTCATCAACTCGATGGCGCCGGCGCCACCGCCGAGCCCCGCCACGCTCTCAAACGCATCGTCGATCGCTTCGCCCAATTCGATCTGAAGCCCGTCGCTGCCGTCGAACTCGAATTCTATCTCCTCGATCGCGACAGCGCGCTGGCCGGCAATCCGCAACCACCCAAAGGTCTCACCGTTCCCGAACGCCAGCGCCACTTCCAAGGCTACTATCTGCAAGACCTCGAAGACTTCGCCCCGCTCTTCAACGATCTCTACGCTGCGGCCGAAGCCCAGAATCTCCCGCTCGAAGCCCTGCTGTCCGAATACTCACCGGGACAAATGGAAATCGGCCTCAAGTACCGCACCGACGCGCTGCAAGCCTGCGACGAGGCGATCCAATTCAAGCGCCTCGTCAAAGCGGTCGCGGAAAAACATGGCCT
>JALHQM010000135.1 GCA_022841965.1 Hyphomicrobium sp.
CTATTCAGCACCCGCGTATTTGATGATCAGCGCTTTGGCGTCCTGCAGCATCGCGGCTGCCGGCTGGTCCTTGGCGGTCATCTCCTTCACCCATGCCTCCGCGATCGGCGCCGCAGCGGCTTTCCATCGCGCCGTCTCGGTCACGTCGAGCGTGATCATCTTGTTGCCCGCCGCCTGTGCGGCCACGATGCCGGGCGCGTCACCCTCATCCATGACACGGCCAACCCACTTCGATGCCGACATGCCGCTGTTGGCGTCGATCACCTTCTTGATGTCAGCCGGCAGCGCGTCGTACTTCGCCTTGTTCATGGCGAACACAAAGAAGCTCGTATAGAGGCCGCGGCTGCCGGTGAAATTGGTGTGCGACTGCACGAGTTGGGCGACCTTGAGCGGCGTCGTCACCTCCCACGGGATCACCGTCCCGTCGATCACACCCTTGGACAGCGCCTCCGGCATCGCCGGCACCGGCATGCCGACGGGTGTCGCGCCGAGTGCGGCCAACAGAGCCGTCGCCTGCCGCGTCGGCCCGCGCAACTTGAGCCCCTTCAAGTCCTCGAGCTTCTGCACGCCGTTGCCCTTCACATGCAGCAGCCCCGGGCCGTGGACATGGACGGCGATGACGTGGACGCTCTCGAATTCCTTCTTGAGGTACTTCTCGTAGAATTCCCACGCAGCTTGGCTGGTTGCTTCCGCGCTCGCCGCAATAAAGGGGAGTTCGAACACCTCGGTCCTCGGGAAGCGGCCCGGCGTATAGCCCGTCAACGTCCATATGATATCGACGACGCCGTCACGCGCCTGATCGATCAGCGCCGGCGGCCGTCCGCCGAGTTGCATCGACGGATAGACCTCGACCTTGAGCTTGCCGCCGGCTTCCTTGGTGACCTTTTCCGCCCACGGCGTGATGAAGTTCTTCGGCACTGGCGCCGGCGCAGGGAGGAAGTGGTGGATGCGCAGCGTGACGTCCTGCGCGATGCCGACCATCGGCCATGCCGACAGCATCGCCGCTGCCGTGACCGCGCCCAATGCGAAACGGATACCAAACCGCAACGTCATCCTCGTCCTCCCATTGCCTGCAATCTCTTGTTTTGCGCGAGACTATGCCGCCTCGCCCCTGCGGGCAATCGTTTGCACCGCGCTTGCGTTGCGCCACAGCATGGTGCGCCCTATCCTCGATGAAGCCGGATGAACGAAAGGGGTGCGGGCCATGAACGTCGACTGGAGCGGCAAGACCGTCGAAACCGACGAACTCAGCATCAACTATGCTCGCGCCGGCCAAGGCTTCCCGGTCATCTTCCTGCACGGATGGCCGGAGTTCAATCGCGCGTGGATGCATAACCTGCCAGTACTGGCGGAGCGATTCGACTGTATCGCGCCGGATCTCCGAGGCTTTGGCCGCACGGTGACCAAAGGACCGCGCACACCCGACGGCACGCCCGTCAACAAGCTCGCCACCGACGTACTTGCTCTGGCCGACGCCCTCGGCCTCAGCCGCTTCGCCGTCGTCAGCCACGATGTCGGGTCGTTCGTCGCCCAACAGACCGCAATTGCCGCGCCCGATCGCGTCGCCGCGCTCTTCTTCTTCAATTGCACCTATCCGGGCATCGGAAAGCGGTGGGGTGACTACAGCCACTTCCGCGAAACCTGGTACCAGCAGTTCAATCAGAAGGATTTCGCCGCCGCGCTCGTCGGATCATCGCGCGAGGCGTGCCGCATCTACTTCCGCCACTTCCTGACGCACTGGAGCCATAAGAAACAAGCCTTCGAGCCCTATCTCGAGGAATGGATCGACAACTTCCTGCGCCCCGGGAACCTGCAGGGCGGATTCGATTGGTACGTCGGCATTTCGAAACTGCGCGCGCAGATCGCGGCGGGGGCCACCGCGCCGAGCCCGCCAATCGCCGCGCCCACCTACTTCTACTGGGGCGCGCACGATCCGGTCCTGCGCTTCGACTTCTCGGACAAGCTCAGCGACTACTTCACCAACTTCACCCTCGAGAAAGCCGAAGACAGCGGCCACTTCACCCACGTCGAACAGCCAGAACTCGCCAATGATCGGATGCTGCGGTTCCTCGGGGAGAATGCGCGCTGAATTCTTAATCTCAAAAGGCGGGGGCGCGGGGGTGCCCCCCGCGCGGGTGCAGGGCCCGCGGCCCTGCTCGCGCCGCAAGGCGCGAATGTTGTGCGATGGGTCGCTTCGCGACGCTGGGCTTCCGCCCCGCACCCCGACCGGGAGGGACACCCTCCCGGACCCACCCGCCTTTTTTGCTTTTTTCCCTCTACCCGATCCGCGGCGCGTCGAGTTTGTGGACCGTGCCGGCGGTCTCGGGCTTCCAGGCGGGGTAGCGCTTGAGGATCAGCGGGTCGTGGCCCGGGATGACATTCGTGAGGCCGCCCGCCATTTTCTCCAAACGGTCGTAGCTGCGCAGCGTTGCTTCGACATCGACGCTGATGAAGAACGGCTTACGCTTCTCGATGTTCTCGTAGAAGTGCACGACGTCGGAGGCGAGCATGACCGGCCCGTGATCCGTCATGACGCGGATCGCCTGGATGCCTTTGCTATGGCCAGGCATGTGGTGGACAGTGACGCCGGGGGCGACTTCGCCGTCGCCGTCGTGGAATTGGACGCGGCCCGAGTAGACGCTCTTCACCATCTCGCAAACGTGGTCGACGGTGAACGGCCCGCGCATGGCGACATCGCACATGCAGCGGCCCGTCGCATACGCCATCTCGGACTCCTGGAGATGGAAGCGAGCGGCCGGGAAATGGTCGAGCGTGCCGGCGTGATCGTAGTGAAGATGCGTGACGATGCAGGTATCGAGCTTTTCGGCATCGATGCCGATCCGCTTCAGGGCTTCGCGGGGTTCGAGGTCGATCTTGCGGCCGCGGGGCGCGGCTTCCTTATGATCGAAACCGGTATCGATCAGGATCGTGCGGTTCTTGTTGCGCAGCACGAAGACGAAATAGTCGATCGGCATCGGCGCGGCGTGATCGTCCGGATGGAGGAAATTGTCCGCTCGGGTACGATTCGTCATGGCGCCGTACTTGACGGCTAGGATCTCGTAGGTTTCGGACATTCGGCTCTCCTCCGGGCGCAAAGGTTTCTGGTTTGGCGCCAGAATGGCTTGCCCGTGCCGAGCCGTCGAGCAAAACCGTCGTGCGACGGGCGTGGAACCGTATTGCGGGATCGGGCATACTTGGACGAACCGAACACCCTCAGTCAGAGAGGACTACCGCGTGGCCGTCAATGTCTCATTCCTGCAGGAACTGCTCAGCTCGGTGGCCGAGCAAGGCCGCCAGTACCTGCCGCGTGCGCTCGTCGGTGGCGGTCCCGAGGAGGACATCACGGCGCTGTCGGCGGCGCTGATGTCGGGACGCGGCGAAGCCTCCGGCGTCGCCATCGCGCGGCGCATCCTGGATCTGTACCGTGAACTCGACGCCGACGGTCGACGCGATTTCTTCCGCTACCTCGTCGAGCACATCAAGCCGGATGAGCAGATGGTCGAGCAGGCGGCGGCGGCCTATGTGACCGGACCCAGTGAAGCAACACTCAAAGCCCTGCAAAAGGCCGTCGAGAGCCCACGTCAGGAATTCTTCCGCCGCCTCAACCTCGCGCCGGGCGCCACCGCCGAGATCGTCGCCATGCGGCGCGACCTGCTGCGTCTGCCCAAGGCCGAGCCGTCGCTTGCTGCGCTCGATACCGACCTCATGCATCTGCTGCAGTCGTGGTTCAACCGTGGTTTCCTCGTTCTGCGGCGCATCGACTGGCAGACCCCTGCTGCCATCCTCGAGAAGCTGATCCAGTACGAAGCGGTCCATGAGATCAAAGGTTTCGACGACCTGCGCCGGCGCCTCGATCCCGCCGACCGGCGTTGCTTCGGTTTCTTCCATCCGTCGCTCGTCGACGAACCTCTGATTTTCGTCGAAGTTGCGCTGACGGGCGATATCCCAGGGAGCATCCACTCGGTGCTCGGCGAAGCGCGCAAGACCGCAGGCGCGAGCCCGGCGCCGACGACCGCCGTCTTCTATTCGATCTCCAACTGCCAGGAGGGGTTGAAAGGAATCTCGTTCGGCAATTTCCTGATCAAGCAGGTGGTCGAGGATCTTGCGCGCGAGCAGCCGCAACTCAAGACCTTCGTCACG
>JALHQM010000136.1 GCA_022841965.1 Hyphomicrobium sp.
CTCAATGACTTAGGTGCAAATATACACCCCTTCGAAGGGGCTGTCGAGGGCCACGTAATCGCCACGTAATCAACGTGTTTCGTAGGCTGGCGTAGTGGCTTGATTTTCGATGTGCGGGAGGAGGTTTCCTCCCTGGTCGAAGCCGCTGTGCGTCTTCTTCACACCCACCTCAGCGGGGACACCCCACAACGCCCCGAAACGAGGAGCGGGGCTGGCGACGCGCTCGGTCCCGTGCGCCGTTCCGGCGCACTCCTGCGGGCGCGGCGTTTCACCACAAGGGCCCCGCACGCACTCTGAACCGGCGGACATGAAACGAAGCGCAGGCTGGGAAAGCCGACAGGCCCCGCCTTTCCGCCTGCGCGAGCGATGACGCGATGCTCCGCCTCGTTCAGGGTGCAGTTTCTTGCTTTGGCGATTTCGCTGGCCGCTCGCGCGGTTGTAAGCGTTGAGGGGGAGAGTGAGAGTCTGGCGGGCTTCGCCGTGACGGGATGAGGGTCGAGAGAGAGGCTCCCGGCCAGCCGTCATGGAGATTTCCCATGGATATGCAGGTTCTCGATACGCGCCGCGACTCAAGCGGCGGCTATAAGGTGGATGTCTCGCGCGGCTCGCGCGTGGGTCGGGTGTCGTCGGAGTGGTTCTCGCGCCCAGATGATGAGCGGTTTCTGTCACTGGGCGATTTGGCCCGATCAGTGCGCGGTCGGTCTGACCGGAGCCGGACGCGCGTGGTCGAGACGGCGCTGATCCATGTCGAAGCAAACCGCAATGATCCGGAACGCCTGGCTCTCATGTTGCCGGGTGCCGAGGCACCGGTGACGCCAACCCACTGGAGCTTTGGGCAACTGGCCAGCCAGGTAGGCGCTCCTGCTACCTATCTGCGCCAACTTCCGGCGCCGCTCGCCGCGATCAATCTGCAATACGGGCTGACCTCCAACCGAGCCGAGCAGATCAAGACGCTCGAAACCGACAATGGCCGCCTCGAACTGCGCGCCGTGACCGGCCCCGACTACGGCCGGATCTACGACCATGAGCTTGTCGAAGCGGTGCAGAAGATCGCTGGCAACGGCACCGGCGACACACGCTGGAAGGTTCCGGGCGTGCTCGACTGGTCGACCGGGGTCTACAACCCTAACGTCGACATCTCGAAGGATACGACCACGCTCTATGCGTCGGATCGCGACGTCTTCCTGTTTCTGGTCGATGATCTCAACCCGATCGAAGCCGGGCGGCTGCCCGACGGATCGCCCGATCTCTACTTCCGCGGGTTCTATTGCTGGAACTCCGAGGTCGGCGCCAAGACGCTCGGCATGGCGAGCTTCTACCTGCGCGCGGTCTGCCAGAACCGGAACCTGTGGGGGGTGGAGGACTTCGAAGAGATCAGCATCCGCCACAGCAAATATGCGGCGAACCGCTTTGCCCACGAAGCCGAACCGGCGCTGCTGAACTTTGCCAATTCCTCGCCGCAGCCGTTCATCAACGGCATCAAGACCGCGCGAGAGCGAATTGTCGCCCGCAGTGATGAAGACCGTCAGGATTTCCTCCGGGCGCGCGGGTTCTCCAAGGCTGAAACCGGCCGGATCATCGAGACCGTCCTCGCCGAGGAGGGCCGCCCGCCGGAATCGATCTTCGATTTCGTGCAGGGCATCACCGCATTGGCGCGGTCCAAGGCCCATCAGGACGCCCGGCTCGACATGGAGGGCAAGGCCAAGAAGTTGCTCGACCGGGTGCACTAAGCCTCCCCGGGCCCAGCGTGTTACTCCTGCGTTGCGCTGCCTTCTCGAAAGTGAGAGGGCGGCGCTTCGCTTCGTGACGGGTTCGGGCCTGAGAGAGAGTCTTTCGGGCGGCCCGTCATGGAGAAACCCCATGACCAAGACATTGCCCAAGCTCGTGCTTAGCGCCTCGCGCGACATCCCGTTTTCGCAGCTGGTGCTGAGCCAGAAGAATGTGCGGCGCGTGAAAGCCGGCCTTTCGATCGAGGATCTGGCCGAGGACATTTACCGCCGGACCCTGCTCCAGAGCATCAACGTCCGCCCCTTGCTTGACGCCGACGGCAAGGAAACCGGCATGTTCGAAGTGCCGGCCGGTGGCCGCCGTTTCCGGGCCCTCGAACTGCTGGTGAAGACCAAGCGGATGGCCAAGGATCAGCCCGTTCCTTGCGTCGTGCGTGAAGCCGGGATTGCCGAAGAGGACTCGCTCGCGGAAAACGTCATGCGCGTTGCGCTGCATCCGCTCGACCAGTTCCGTGCCTTCAGCGCGCTGATCGAAGCGGGCCTGTCGGAGGAAGATATCGCCGCGCGGTTTTTCGTGTCTGTCTCGACCGTACGCCAGCGCCTTCGGCTCGCCTCGGTCTCGCCCACCCTGCTCGAGATCTATGGTGAGGACGGCATCACGCTCGAACAGCTCATGGCCTTCTCGGTCACCGACAACCACGCGCGCCAAGAGCAGGTCTGGGAACAGGTCAATCAGGGGCACCATGTGCCAGCTTACCACATCCGCCGCTTGCTGACCGAAGATGCGATTTCCGCAAGCGACCGCCGCGTCCGGTTCATCGGCATTGACGCCTACACCGAGGCTGGCGGCTATGTGATGCGCGATCTGTTCTCGACGGACGAGGATGGATGGTTGCAAGATCCCGCACTGGTCGAATTGCTGGTGAGCGAGAAGCTCAACGAACTGGCTCAGGAAATCGGTGCCGAAGGCTGGAAATGGGTCGAGGCTGCCGTCGACCTGCCCTATGGCTGCGAGCGCGGCAAACGCCGGATCGTCGGCACGACCGTTCCGTTGACCGACGACGAGCAGGCACGGCGCGATGTGCTGGTCGAGGAATATGACCGCATTGGCGACGACTACGGCGATGGCAGCGACCTTCCCGACGAAGTCGATGCGCGGCTGACCGAGATCGATGCCGAACTGACCGCCTTGAACAGCCGTCCCACGGTCTACGATCCGGACGACATGGTGCGTGCTGGCGTGTTCATTTCGCTGACCCACGATGGTCGCCTGCGGATCGACCGCGGCTATGTCCGTCCTGAAGATGAACCCGTCGCAGAAGGCCAGAATGACGGTGCGCACGAAACCAACCCCGACATGTCCGATGGCGCGACTGTCACCGTCGCAGGGCAAGCGGCGCCAATCGGCGGTGACGACGACGAAGATGAGGCGATCAAGCCGTTGCCTGACAGGCTCGTTTCCGAACTCACTGCTGAACGCACGCTCGCGCTGCGCGATGCACTGGCCAACGCTCCGCAGGCGGCGTTCCTCGCCCTTCTTCATGCGCTCGTCCTGGCGGTGTTCCGTCCCCACGGGACTCATGGCTGTGTGCAGATCGGCGTTACCCAGGCCTGGCTCGGCAATGTCGCACCAAACTTGCGCGAGAGTGTCTGGAGCCAGTCGATCCAGGCGCGGCACGAAAATTGGGGTGAAAGGCTGCCGGATGAACCACAGCCGCTGTGGGACGCCCTCGCCGCTATGCCGCAGGATGAGCAGATGGCGCTGCTCGCCCACTGTGTCAGCCAAGGCGTCAACGCGCTGTTTGAGCCGAGCAAGAGCTATGACGGACGCATCTCGGCGCACGGTGTGGCGCAGCGCATTGCCGCCGCCGATGCTCTGGCAGCAGTCGTCGGGCTCGACATGGCCGAGGCTGGCTGGACGCCAACGGTCGACAACTACCTCGGCCGGGTGACCAAACCCCGGATCATTGAAGCGGTCCGCGAAGCCAAGGGCGATGCGACCGCAGCCCTGATCGAACATCTCAAGAAGGGTGACATGGCGCGCGAGGCCGAACGGCTGCTGGGCGGCACTGGCTGGTTGCCTGAACCCCTGCGGTTACCGGTCATAGAAGCAAATGAAGCTGACATTGCGGACCTCCCCGATTTCCTCGCGGATGATGCCGAACAGGCGGACGCCGACGATGCCTTCGCAATCGCTGCCGAATGAACTTTGCTCGCGCGGGGCGGCCCCGGTCGCCCCGCGTGTCTTGTTCCCCCCTCACCGATGAAGGAGCCTTGCCATGGCAATTCCTGACCATGCCCGCG
>JALHQM010000137.1 GCA_022841965.1 Hyphomicrobium sp.
TGACCTCTAGGTTCAGCTCCTTGGCGATGTCCTCGAGCGACGTGCCCTTGTTGACACGGTCGACGATGGCCTGCGCCGCCGTATTGAGCGCGGTCCGTCGCTCGGCCTCGATCCAGGCTACCTTGACGGCGTCTTGAACCTCTTCGAACGGTTTCTGGCGCTCGGCGGTGACGCCGGCGACATCGACCCACGCGTAACCGCCAGACTCGAGCTGGACCGCCTCGCGATCGAGGCCGCCGCCGCCGATGAAGGCGGATGCGAAAATCTTGGCTGCATCGGGATTGTCGAGCGCCGGCTTGCCGTCGGGCTTGAGCCCCTGCTTGTCGGTCGCGTCGATTTCCATGAACGGCACGTTCAACCGCTCGGCAATTTCCTTGAGACTGCCGCCGCCGGCGCGGGCATCGTCGACGCGATCGTGCAGATCCTGGAGCGCACGACCGGCGCGCTCGCCGGCGATACGGTCGCGCAGGCGATCCTTGACCTCTTCGAAGGTGCTCTGCTTGCCGGGCGTAACTTCGGTGACCCGCAGGATCACGTTGGCGAAGGTGCCTTGGACGACCTCGGAAAGCTGGTCCTTCTCGAGCCTGAAGGCGGCGTCGGCGATCTTTGGATCGATCATGTCGCGCTTGGTCAAGGCGCCGAGTTCGATGTCGCTATCTTTGAGGCCAAGCGCCTTGAGGCCTTCATCGAAGGACGTTGCCGCCTTGAGAGTGGCAAGCGCCTTGTCGGCGGCAGCGCGGTCAGGGAAGGAGAGCTGCTGGACCTTGCGCCGCTCAGGCGTTGCAAACGAGTCCTTCTCCTGCTCGTAAAGCGCCTTCATATCGGCGTCGCTCACCTCGATGCGTTTGCGGACCTCGGCATCGGTCAGAAGGATAAGCGGGACTTTGCGATATTCGGGGGCCACGAACTGGCGCTTGTTCTGCTCGTAATAGGCCTTCATCTTGGTTTCGTCGGGATCGGCGACCTTGCCGGACACCTCGGGATCGAGCGTCAAGAGGGCGATCGTGCGCGTCTCGCCGCGATAGCGATGCAGCGTATCGATCATCACGGCCGGCGGCACGTTGCCCGCGGTCAGCGTGCCGGTGATTTGCTGTCGGATCTCATCCGCGCGACGTTCCGCAAAGTAGCGCTGCTCGGTGAGGCCGTTCTGGCGCAGGATTTCCACGAACGCGTCACGATTGAAGGTTCCGCCGACACCTTGGAAGCCGGGATCGTTACGGATGGCGTCAGCAATTGTCGCGTCCGACAGGTAGAGGCCAAGGTCGCGGGCGTGGTTGTCGATCGCGGCGGTGCCGACGAGCCGGGAAATTACGCGCTGATCGATGCCGAGGGCGCGGGCCTGGTCGACCGTCAAGCGCCGGCCGAATTGGCGTGAGAGGTTGCTGATTTCAACCTGGAGGGCCTGCTGAAAGGCGTCCGTCGAGATCTCGGTCTTGCCGATCTTGGCCAATGGCCCTTGCCCGCGACTCTGAAAGACGTCTGCGACGCCCCAGACCGCGAACGCGATGATCAGCAGTCCCAGCAGGATCTTGATGAATATGCCTTTGACGCCGCGCCTCAGTGCTTCCAGCATCTTGGTCAGAATCCTTGCGTTTGACGGAGGCGCGCGGATGGGGCCTCACGGCGGCGGACCATTGGTGCCGCCCATTTCCCGCTCATATAGGCGGTATGCGCCAGTGCGTCCACAGGCCGTCCACATCCAACCGACAATCGCGGCCGATCGGCGAGGATTGGAGGGGGATGGTTGCACGGCGAGGATTGCAAGCGCCGGGGGGGCGCAATAGGAATGGCGCCATCGGCAACGGCGAGGACGGGACATGACGGCAACCGAAATCAGGCCGCTGGTGGCCGGGAACTGGAAGATGAACGGCGTGGCGACGGCGCTGGCCGAGGCCGAAGCCATGGCGAAGGGCATCGCAGCGGGGCCGGATAAGGCCGATGTCTTGATCTGCCCACCGGCGACGCTGGTCGCTCGGCTTGCGGGCACAGTTCGCGGGTCGCGCATCGGTGTCGGCGGCCAGGATTGCCACGCGAAGGCCAACGGCGCCCATACCGGCGATATTTCCGCTGAAATGCTGAAAGATGCGGGCGCCAGTGCGGTGATTGTCGGGCATTCCGAACGCCGCGCCGATCACGGCGAGGATGACGCCATTGTCCGCGCCAAGTGTCTGGCGGCACATCGCGCAGGCCTCATCGCAATCGTCTGCGTGGGTGAAACCGCAGCCCATCGCCAGGCCGGCCAAACCCTCGCCATTGTCGGCGGGCAGCTTGCCGGTTCGTTGCCCGAGACGTGCCGTGCCGCAGATACGATCGTCGCCTATGAGCCCGTGTGGGCCATTGGTACCGGCTTGACGCCGACAGCGGGTGATGTGGCCGAGGTGCACGCGGCAATTCGGGCGGCGTTGACGAAGCGGTTCGGGGCCGAGGGGGCGCAAATGCGCATCCTCTACGGTGGGTCGGTGAAAGCCTCGAATGCCCGCGAGCTGATGTCCGTCGCCAACGTCAACGGCGCTCTGGTCGGTGGTGCCAGTCTCAAGGCGGACGATTTCCTGGGGATCATTGCGGCCTATGCGTGAGCGCGAACGACGCAAGGAAGTGACCAAGACCATGACCGCACTGTGGATTCTATCGGGGCCGGTGGCAGCGCTGGCCGTCGCGCTCGCCGTCGCATTCACGGTTTCGACGAGCGCTGCGCCCCTCGATCCGCAGACATGCGAGCAGCTGCAACTCAAGCTCGATGGCTTGCGCAGCGCCGGTGTCGAGGCGGATATGGCGCTGGGTCCGGTCCAGGCCAAGTCGACCTTGCCGGCCGATCGGCTGAGCCGGATCGGGGCCTTCATCGAGACCGAAGAGCAGCTCAATTTCCGCTGTGGGCTCGCCAAGCAGCGTATCGTGCTTCCGACGACGATCGAGGGCGGCGAAGAGGAAGTGCCGAGCCCCATCGATGCGGCCGCGGAGAGCGCGCCGGGGGCTCTGCCGTTGCCGCAACGCGCACCTAGGGCTGCGAAAGAGGCTGCGGCCAGCAAAGCTGGGCCTGCCACAAAGGCACGGGCGCCCGGCGCCAAGGTGCCAGCCGAGGGTACCAAGCGTCGCCCCGTCGCGACGAAGGCCAAAGACAGGGCTGCTGCCTCAGGCCCTGCAGCGAAGCCGGTGGCAACCGAGGGCGAGGCGCGCAAGGCCGCCAAAAAGAAGACCGCCAAGAAATCCGACGACGCCTACCGTCCGCCGGTCAAGTCGCCGGCGCGGGAGGAGACGGCTGCGCCCACGGCCAAGCAATAGGCCGCAGCACAGGTGTTGGCGATCGCAGCCGACATGGTGTAGACCACGCTTCAACACGGCCGGCCCGACCGGCTGCAATCTGTTGCGCACCGCCGCCCGCTGCCGGTGCAAGACCTCAACGAGGCATGGAATGGCAACCGTTCTGCTGGTGGTACACTTGATGATTGCCTCGGCTCTGGTCGCCGTGGTGCTGCTGCAGCGCTCCGAAGGCGGGGCGCTGGGGATGGGCGGTGGTGGCGGCGGCGCCGGCGGTTTCATGACCGGTCGGGGCACCGCCAACATGCTGACGCGCCTGACGGCGGGCCTCGCGGCGGCATTCTTCCTGACCTCCATTTGCCTGACCCTGATCGCCCAGCAAAGCCGCCACGGAACGTCGCCGCTCGATCGTCCGGCGGCCGGTGCCCCGGCGGTGCCGGGCGCGACCAAGTCCGACGCCCCCGCAACCGCTCCGGGCACGCCGTCCGAGGCGCCCGGCGGCGGGCTGCTCGATAGTCTCCAGAAGGGCCGCCAGTCGCTCCCGCAGGTGCCGGCCAGCCGCTAATACCGATTGCTGAGCCTCGCGGCGATCAACCGTAGATCGTACGGGGCGAGTGTGTGAGCTGTGGATGGCGCGTGTACGTGTGCGCAACGCTGCCGCGAATCGTGTGGAACAGGCGTAAGGTGGAAGCCCATGGCGCGGTACATCTTCATTACCGGCGGCGTGGTCTCCTCGCTCGGCAAAGGGCTGGCTTCTGCGGCCCTTGGAG
>JALHQM010000138.1 GCA_022841965.1 Hyphomicrobium sp.
GGGACGGCCGAAAAAAGGGTTAATCCGGCTGCTTGGGGACGTGTCCGCGTGGGGGGAGCGGCTCAAAGAGCGTTGACCGCGGTTGGGCCAAAAGCTATAGACCGCGCCAAGCAACGCCCTGGGCCTTACGTCCCGGGCGGCATCTCCATTTGAACACCCGTGTCGTTCGGCTGGTCAGAGGCCCGGCAATTCCGATCTCGGAAGTTGCCGCATCCTTCCCGCTAGAACACAGAGAAAACAAGGATATCAACGCTATGGCCAACACGTCCTCGGCTAAGAAAGCCGCCCGCCAGATGATCACTCGCACCGCGCGCAACAAGTCACGCCGGACGCGGTTGAAGTCGACGGTGCGCGGCGTCGAGGAAGCCATCGCGTCGGGCGACAAGGCGGCCGCTGCGGCGGCGCTGAAGGCTGTTGAGCCGGTTCTCGTGCGGACGGCGCAGAAGGGCGTCATTCACAAGAAGACGGCCAGCCGGAAAGTCTCGCGTCTTGCCGCGCGCGTAAAGAGTATGGCTTAGGACTTGGCTTAGGACTGGGCGGCGCTTCACCGCGGATCGCCGATTGATTGAGAAACCGGGCCCTCGCGCCCGGTTTTTTTTATGCGCACATCCTGTGTGATTGGCAGGGATGCCCGTCTTATCGCGTCAACTCAAACGCGCGCTGAAATTGTTTCATCGGGGTTCATTGTGACGTGTTCGCAACAGAGGAAGGGTGCATGGCGACGGGGTGTGGGGTTTTGAACATCGCTAACCCGTGGATTTCCAGGCTTTTGGTGGAGAAGGTTGTTGATGGAGCGCGCGCGGGGGTATCGCTGGGGTTTGGAAAAATGGCAGCGCGAAACTGATTTGCGGGTTCCGTCAAGGCGGTGCGGGAGGGGCAACGAAAATGGTCTTTGGATCAATGGGATTCGCTGCTGAACTGGACTCGAATCTGAGAGTCTGCGGCTTAAAAAAGACCAATAAAATCAATGATTTTTGTGCGGGGGCGGAGGCGGTGGCGGTGCTTGCGTGGGGGGAGGTTAAGGGGTAGTTAACTAGGGGTTCCCACCTGTGGGGTACGTGTTGGTATTTGAGTTTGTCGACGAGCGTCGAGCCTCGTTCCATTTGTTTCGCGTCGCGGGTTCCTTCGTCATCGGTGTAAGGCGTTCCAGTCCAATTGGCCAATCTGGCCGGTTTTGGATCAGGGGTGCCTTTGCGCCACTGGACACGACCCTTCAGTGTTGGACGGTTCGGCTGTGCGGCGGAACTGTTCAGAGACTTGCTGGTGTGGCGCGTCTGGGACCTGCGTGTTGAGATTGGGTGGTGAGAGGGAGTTTTTGTCTTGAGCGTGGATGATGTGCCTGTGGACCAGACCTGGGCTCGTCTCCAAAGCGATGAAGCGGCCGTTCTGATCGACGTGCGGACGAAGGCAGAGTGGACGTTTGTGGGCATACCCGATCTTTCGGCCGCTGGCCGGCAGGTCGTGACGCTCGAGTGGCAGTCCCTGGATGGCCGGATTGACCCGGCATTCGCGGAGCGGCTCTCGGGATACTTGGAGCAGGCCGGCAAGGGGAAGGACACGCAATTGTTCTTCATCTGCCGGAGTGGCGCTCGAAGCCGCGCTGCGGCGGAGACGATGGCAGAAGCCGGATACGGCAGCTGTCACAATGTGGCGGATGGTTTTGAGGGTCCTCCCGATACCAGCCGTCATCGAGGGAAGGTCGCTGGCTGGAAGGCGGCGGGTCTGCCCTGGATGCAAGGATAGCATCCGAATTTTGAGAGATCCTGGTGTGACGCCGCCGATGCTCGAGGGCAAACGGCAGATAGCGGAGCCATGCCTGGAGGTGAGGTAACGAGAAAAGTTCAAGTGCGGGGTAAACGCTATGCAGACGCCGGAAAAAATTCAGCCTCCCCAAGAGCCACGCGGCAGAAAAGTTCATGCCGCCCTCAAAGCGCGATTGGGCGACGACATCTATACCAGCTGGTTTAAGACGCTCGACTTCGATGCGTTCGATGGCAAGACGGTGACCGCGTCGGTGCCGGTGAAGTTCCTGCGCAACTGGATTCAGTCGCACTACATCGACGATCTGCTGGCGTGCAGCCGGCTTGAATTTAAGGGGGCCGAGCGTATCGACGTTCAGTTGCGGCAGATGGGCGGGCAGAACTTGCGCGTGATTGCCGGTACGGCCGAAGCGCCGCGCAACGAGGCGATGCAAGACACGCGACCGCCGACCATGACGCCGGCTGAGGGGTCGCGGCCGATGCCCGGTCGTGGGACTGCGCAGCCGCTGCCGTCGCGCGTTCCGGCGGGAGGGGTCGACGGTTCGCCGCTCTATCCGCATCATACGTTTGAGAATTTCATTGTCGGGGCGCCGAACCGGCTGGCGCATGCGGCCGCGGTGCAGGCTGCGGAAACGGTGCTGAGCGGTTCGCCCGGCATTAATCCGTTGTTTCTCCACTCGTCGGTGGGGCTTGGCAAAACGCATCTACTGCAGGCGATCGCCTGGGATGTGCGCCGCCGCGCGCCGAATGCAAACGTGCTGTATCTCACTGCCGAGCGCTTCCGGTACGAGTTTGTGGAAGCCGTGCGCAGCTCCGATCCGCTGGCGTTCAAGGAACGCTTCCGGCACATCAATATGCTTTTGATCGACGACTTGGAATTCCTGCAGGGTGAGAAGACGGAGCAGGAATTTGAGCACATCATCAACGCGCTTCTGGATGGTGGGCGGCAGGTCGTGGTCGCGTCGTCGCGTCCGCCGGGATACATTGAGCGGCTGAACGAGCGCATGCGTTCGCGGTTGCAGCGGGGTCTCGTCACCGAGATCGGGGCATTCGATGAAGATCTCAGGATGAAGGTTCTGGAACGCCGGGTGGCGGAAAAGAAGCTCACCGATCCGTCGTTCGAACTGTCGCGCGAAATCATGGAGATGTTGGCGCAGCGGCTGACGGAGAACGGCCGCGAACTGGAAGGGGCGGTCAACCGCTTGCACCAGACGTGGCAGCATGTGCGCGGTACGCTGACGCCCGACATCGCCGAGACGGTCATTCGCGATCTCGTGCATTCAGGTGGCGATCAGCGGCGGATCAAGATCGAGGACATTCTGCGGGTGGTGTCGCGCCACTTCGGCGTGTCGAAGGGCGATCTGCTGTCGCAACGCCGGCATCGCTCGGTCGTGTGGCCGCGCCAGATCGGCATGTATCTCGCCAAGCAGTTGACTGCGCGGTCGCTACCGGAGATCGGGCGCCGGTTTGGCAATCGTGATCATACAACTGTTCTCCATGCGATCCGCAAGATCGAGGGCGAACTGAACGGAAATCAGCGTCTCCGGGACGAACTGGAAGACCTGAAGAAGATGCTGGCGCACTAGAACTCATGTTCTAGGTGCCGGCTGGGGGACCCGAGCGGGGTAGAGGGCCGATTGGTGCCTGCCCGGGTCTAACGCCTTCGCCGTTACCGGCGGAGGACTGCGGGGTGGGAGCGGGGCGCGTGAAAACGCTGCCCCGTCTCCTATTTTTCGCGTCCAGCGTGCTTTTTCGCCCTGTCTCCCGGTATTTGGCGGGCTCCTGCTGCCGCGGCACTTGAACGGGGCGGCAGAACGGGTCATTTTGCAGCCCTTCCGCGAATCCCTGGTTTGTGGTCCTTTTCGTTCCGGCCGGTCTTCGATCGCCGATGTGACGGGGACCGCCAAGGGGTGGCGCTAGCGGTGGCGCTCTGCTGCCGGTCAAATTCCCACCACGGTCGAACGTGTTCCCACCGCAGCAAGGCTAAGGGCAACAAGACATGCGTCTGGTTATCGAAAAGGGCGAACTGTCGCGAGCCCTCGGGCACGTCACCAGTGTCGTGGAACGGCGGACGACGATTCCGATTTTGTCGAACGTACTCTTGAAGGCGTCGCCGGCGGGATTGGAATTCAAGGCGACCGATCTCGAGCGCGAGGTGGTCGAGGAAGCCAAGGCGGATGTTTCGCAGCCGGGCGCGCTCAC
>JALHQM010000139.1 GCA_022841965.1 Hyphomicrobium sp.
GCGTAGGACATTTTCAGTGCCGAGGCCGCGCCAATCGGGCCATCGACGACCTTGACGTCGAGGCCACCTTTCGCGAGCGCCACCACGCGGTCGGCGGTGATGCCCGAGAAATAATAAATGGTGTTCTTGGTGTCCGGGCGAGGCGGCGGGCCGATGATGCCGCCATCGGCGAATGGTGTGCCGGTCGCGGTGATGACAGCGCCGATCTTCTGCACTTTTTGCGAGCTGATCGCGTTCATGTCGACGTAGAGCGGCTTGGTCTTGGCGGCCTTGAGAGCGGGGCTGAGCTGCTCGGCGAGCTGCATCGCGTCGCGTGGCGGCACGATCGAAAGGATGTAGTCGGCTGACGCGATGCCGGCGAGGTCAACGCCACGCATGCCCGCCTTCTCGGCTCGCGCGCGGCTGTCGGCGCTACGCCCTTCGAGCCAGGTTACGACGTCGACGCCGTTCGAGGTCAGGCGCTGCGCCGTACCCGAGCCCATGGCGCCCTGGGCAATGATCGCTACCGTCGTCTTCGTCATCTCATCCACTCCATCGCTTGTGCGGGAATGGCAGAGATCACCATCCGCCCGCTATTCCACCGTCAGCTTGACGCCGAGGCGCCCCGCCAGATCCTGAATGAACTGCCACGCGACGCGACCCGAACGGGCGCCTCGCGTCATCGACCATTCCCGCGCCTCGGCGATCAGATCGGCATCCGCGATCTTGAGGCCGTGATGCGCTGCATAGCTGCGGACCATGTCGAAGAATTGGTCCTGGGTACCGTTGTGGAAGCCGAGCCACAGCCCGAAGCGATCGGAGAGGGATACTTTCTCTTCGACCGCTTCCGAAGGGTTGATCGCCGTCGACCGCTCGTTCTCCATCATGTCGCGCGGCATCAGGTGGCGCCGGTTCGACGTTGCATAGAAGAGCACGTTCTCGGGCCGTCCTTCAATGCCGCCTTCGAGCACGGCCTTGAGCGACTTGTAGCTGGTATCGTCGTGGTCGAAAGAGAGATCGTCGCAGAACACGATGAAGCGATGCGGGCTCGCGCGCATGAAGCCGAGGCAGACGGGGAGGGAATCGATGTCTTCGCGATGGATTTCGATCAGTTTCAGCGCGAACTTGGCCTTCGATGTCACGAGGCCCCGATTGACCTCGGCGTGGGATGCCTTGACCAGCGAGGATTTGCCCATGCCGCGCGCGCCCCACAGCAATGCGTTGTTGGCGGGGAGGCCGGAGGCGAAGCGGCGCGTGTTCTCGAGGAGCTGATCGGCGGCGAGTTCGATGCCCTTTAGGAGCGCCAGTGGCTGGCGGTTGACCTGCGGCACCGGGATGAAGGCCGGCGGGGACGCTTGCCAGACAAAGGCATCGGCGGCGGTGAAATCAGCGGCAGTCGGCGCTGGCGGGGCCAGGCGCTCAAGCGCTGAGGCGAGGCGTTCGAGGAGGGCGAGTTGGGCCTGGTCGTCGGACATGGGTCGCGGATGCCTTCGGGATTGGGCGTGATCAGGAAAAATCGGTGCGCGCGCGGGTCTATAGCCCGTGCGGGGCCGTCCGTCACCCTATCCGAGCGGGGCGCTCCGAATGCGCAATGCTGAATTGGCTGCGATGCGGGAGCCGCTCGATTGCCGGTGCATGCCGCTCGGCATAAAAAAAGGGCCGTCCGAATCTCGAACGGCCCAAGTCTAGGGAGGAAACGCCCAAAGGAGGGCTGCGAGATCGCTCTCGCAAGACAGAACCTAAATGTGCGCCGCACCATTTACAAGGGCGATTTTTGTGCGCCGCACTGCAAATTTGCATAGTTAGGAGGCGTTCCTACTGGGGCTGAATGGGTCAAAGCGCTCTTGTTTTAATAAAAACAATGGTTTGGATGAATTTCCATGCCGATATGTCAACGGGGAGCCGCTGAGATCTGTGGCCAATCCCGGCGGAATGGGACAACATCAACCCTACGGCCCCACAGGATCGCGGCGTGTCGTGGGGGCCATCGGCTCTTCGGCGCAAGTCTGCGACCTCTACCGGCCGGTCGTCATCCAGCGATAGGAAACGCCGCCATGATCTATGAACTTCGGGTCTATTACTGCGTCCCCGGCCGCCTGCCCAACCTCCTCAAGCGCTTCGACACGATCACGCTGAAACTCTGGGAAAAGCACGGCATCAAGCAGGCCGGTTTCTGGACGGTGCTGGTCGGTGAATCGAACCAAGCCCTTTACTATCTCCTGGCCTGGGACAGCCTGGCCGACCGCGAGAAGAAGTGGAATGGCTTTGCGGCCGACCCCGAGTGGCTCGCCGCCCGCGCGAAAACCGAGGAAGACGGGGCCATCGTCGCCAAGGTCGTGAACCAGTTCCTGCAGCCGACGAGTTTTTCGAGCGTGAAGTAAGCGGCTACGCAGCCAGCAGGCTTTCAAACAGCTTGCGGCCATCGACCGAGCCGAGCATCGGCTCGGCGGCATTCTCGGGATGCGGCATCATCCCGAGGATGCGCCCGGTCGGATCGGCAATGCCGGCGATGTTGCGCTGGGCACCGTTGGCATTGGCCTCGGCGGTGACGTTTCCTTTCGGATCACAATAGCGAAACACCACGCGTCCGTCGCCTTCGAGGCGATCGAGTGTTGACGGGTCGGCAAAGTAATTGCCGTCGCCGTGGGCGCAAATCATGCGCGCCACTTCACCTTGATTATAGCGGCGCGTGTATTGCGTCTGGGTGTTCTCGACCTTGAGCCAGACATCCTTGCAGATGAATTTCAGCGACGCGTTGCGCTGAAGGATGCCCGGCAAAAGGCCGGTTTCGCAGAGGATCTGGAAGCCATTGCAGATCCCGAGGACGGGCACGCCGGCCTTGGCCTTGGCGACCACGTCACGCATGATCGGTGAGTGCGCGGCCATCGCCCCGCAGCGCAGGTAGTCGCCAAACGAGAATCCGCCCGGCAACACGATGAGATCGGACTGCGGCACCTCACTGTCGCCGTGCCAGACGATCTGCGCGGGTGAGCCGGTCACGGCCGCGAGGACGTCCGCGACATCCCGCTCGCGGTTGGTGCCGGGAAACACGATCACCGAGGTTTTCATGGGCGCGATCCCTGCTCCGCGAGGCCTATGGTTTAGCGAGCTCGAACGCGTAGTCCTCGATCACGGTATTCGCGAGCAACTCGCGGCACATCCGGTCGACCTCGGCGCGTGCTGCGGCCTCGTCGGTAGCGGCGAGATCGATCTCGATGTACTTGCCTTGGCGCACATCCGAGACGCCGGCAAAGCCGAGGCTGCCCAGTGCGTTCTGGATGGCCTTGCCCTGGGGATCGAGGACGCCATTCTTGAGCGTGATGCGGATACGGGCTTTCATGCGCCTCTCGTGTAGGATTGAGCGGATCGCGGACTCGTTCGAGAGACATGCCCGGACACGGCCGCAGATACAAGTGGCGTGGCGCCGCATTGTGAGGAATGAACATGAATCACGCGATGATCATCGGCGCGACGGGTATCACCGGCGGCTACATCCTCAACGAGATTGCCAGTCGCGAGGGGTGGACGGTGACCGGCCTCTGCCGCAATCCACCAGCGGAAAAGCCGCCTGCCAACGTCCGCTGGATCGGCGTCGACCTGCTCGATGCGCAGGACGCGCGCGCCAAGCTCGCCGGCCTCTCCGACGTCACGCACATTTTTTTCTGCGGGTTTATTCCTCTGGCGCCGAACGAGCAGCACCTACCGGCAAACGGCAATGTCGCGCCCAATCTGGCGCTTCTGACCAACGCCGTCGAGCCTGTCGCGGCAGCGTCGAAGGGCCTGCGCCACATACAAGTGATGCAGGGAACGAAGTACTACGGGTCGCACATCGGCGCCTTCAAGACGCCGGCCAAGGAGGATGACCCGCGCCACATGGCGCCGAATTTCTATTTTGATCAGCAGGATTACGTGGCCAATTTGCAGGCTGGCAAGTCATGGACTTGGTC
>JALHQM010000140.1 GCA_022841965.1 Hyphomicrobium sp.
GGCGACAACCTCGCCGGCATCCCGCGCCACCGCTTCAAGGCCGGCTTCGAATACTGGCTGACGCCGAAATGGAAGTTCGGCACGGACTTCCTCGCCGCCACCGACCAGTTCTTCTTTGGCGACGAGGCCAACAATAACCGCAAGCTCTCCGGCTACACGCGCGTTGACCTCAACACGTCCTACAAGCTGTCGGACAACGCAGAAATGTACGGCCTGATCCGCAACCTCTTCGACCGCCGCTACGGCCTCTACGGCACGTTCTTCGATACCGAAGAATCAGAAGACGCCTTCGACGCCGCTGGCTACGCCGAAGCAACCGACCCCCGCTCGATCTCGCCGTCCCAGCCCTTCGCCATCTACGGCGGTCTGCGCATCACGTTCTAAGCGCGCAGCATCTGGGCAAATAAAAAGGGCGCCTCGCGAGAGGCGCCCTTTTTCACGCAAAGGGGTCTGACCTCACTACTCCGCCCCGTCACTCTTCTCAGAAACCCCCGCCCAACACCGAATTAATGAGCCCCGCAACGCTGTCGTCGCTCTTCTGCCTCGGCGCCTTGCGTTGCGCGATCCGCGGCGGCGTCGTTTCATCCACCGGCGCCAAATGGTCCGGCCCCACCTTGATCTTGCTCCACTGCCCTTTCAAGGCCAGCGCGAACCGCTTCTCGTGCCCGTAGATGTCGCCGAACGTCTCGATCTTGCCGCCGTCCAGAACGCGCGCGGTGAAGTAGACGATGTGAACGGGGATCTTCTTGTCCAGCGGCACAAGATGATGCTCCGGCCCCGTCTTCACAAGTTCGTCGATCTTGGCTTGGTCCCAGCCCTTGTCAGCCGCCAGGATCACCTCCGCCATTTTCAGCGGATTGCGAATGCGCATGCAGCCATGGCTGTTGGCCCGCCGCGTCCATGCGAACATGTGCTTATCCGGCGTGTCGTGCATGAACACGTAGTGCTTGTTCGGGAATGAAAACTTCACGATACCGAGCTGGTTGATCTTCCCCGGCGGCTGCCAGATCACGTAGTCGTCCATCGGCGTTTTCGACCAATCGATTTTGCGCCAGTCGACCAATTCCTCCGTGTTCTCGCGACGCATTTCGAGCCCGTATTGGCGCATCATGCCGCCGCCCGCGAGCAGGCTCGGCCAGATCTCGCGCACCTTGATCGAATCCGGCACCCGCCAGCGCGACTTGAACGTCACGAGTTCCATGCTGTCAGAAAAGATCGGCGTCTGCTTGTTGATGAGGCCCACCGTCACCCGCTCGTGGAACACCTCTTCGCCTGCATTCAATATGCGGATTTCGTACTCCGGCACATTCAGCATCACATGCATCTCGCCGAGATCGGCCGGGATATAGCGCCACATCTGCATATTTGCGGCGAGCTGATCCGTATTGCCCTTGATCGGCTGATTGAGCTTCGCCCGCGTCTCTGCTGTCAGCACGCCTTCGGCCGCGATACCCTTCAGCGTTTGAAATCCGCGCACAGCGTCGGCAAGTCGCGCATCGAACATCTCGGCCGGTGCACCATCGGCCACCGGCACGCCAAGCCGCTTCCGCAAGACCGCTATGTCGGCATGCGTCTCGCCGGGCTTAAGATCCGCCCCGCCCGGCATCTTCGCAGTCCGCGCTATCTTCGCACGCAGCGTTTCCAGCCACGCCTGTCGCAACAACCCGAACTGCGGATGCCTCGGATGCAAGCCGGTCAACACCGGAGCCGGATCGTCGGCGCTGCCCAATGCGGACAGCAATTCAGCCCGGTCCATCCATTGCGGCCGACGGTCGAAATACGACGAGAGCTGCTCCGCCGGTTTGGCGATCCCGCCACCGCGCGCATGCCGCGCGTAGGCCATGACCGCAAGCGACAGGCTGCTCTCCGCCTCCGCCAGCGCCTCCGGCGTTGGCGTGCCTGCAATCTCCGTCACCTTGAAATGCGCCGGATCAAGACCCCAGTCACCGGCCCGCTTCAACTCCGCAATCGCAAGTCGCGCCTTTGCGGTAAATCCATCCGCCGTCACCCACAGAGGAGCGTCGCCCCGCGACTGATAGAAGGTCGAGAGAGCCGTGCGATCCAACTCTTCGGGCGTCGGCTTCGGAGGCGCGGCCACAGCTGGCGCACCATCAACAGATGTCGCCTCCACCGGGAGAAGATGCGCCGCAGCTGCGACGGGCTCGATCAGCCGCCGCGCCGCCGCTCCAATCTCCGCATCTTTGCCCCCTAGGCTCCCCGTTTCCACAGGAGCCGTCGACGTTGGCGCAGGCGGCGGATCAGCCGCAAACACGGCAGGGCAAACCGCGCAAAGCGCGATCACACTCAACGTCGCAACGCGAAGGCGGCACATGATGGTCTCTCCCGCAGGTCCGGTTCAGGAACGCGGCGGCAGCAAAGCTTATTCCGCGCGCGCTTGATGCGTGCACACGCACATGTGCCGCCCATGATCTGGGATTAGCCGATTCGCCCAGCTACCTCCCGTCCGCGCCATCACCTATCCCCTGTCGAGCGCAGCACAAAAAAGGAGGGTCCGGTGTGAAGCCACCGGACCCTCCGCGATCTGCAGGGCGTTTTAAGGGGCTGGGCCCGAAGGCCTAGTTGACGCGTTGCTCCAGACCGTATTCCTGCATTTTGCGATAGAGTGTCGAACGGCCGATGTTGAGCCGCTTGGCGACTTCCGTCATGTGCCCGCGGTAGCGCCCGAGCGCCAAACGGATCATGTCGGCTTCGATGGCTTCCAGCGAGCGAATGTCGCCCGACGCGTCCATGGCCGGAATGCCAAGCGAACTGGCGCCGACATCGCCGCGAACTTCGACCGTGTGCGGGATGCGGTTTTCCGCACCCAGAAGTGCCGGACCCGTGTAGACGGGCTGACGCATCGGTTCAGCCGGAGCGTCCGGAATAACCGCATGGAAACCTTCGACGTGCGCCGCAATCTGCGGGAACTCATTGACCGTCAGTTCCGGCCGGTCACAGAGCACCACGGCGCGGAACACAGCGTTCTCAAGCTGACGCACATTGCCGGGCCAAGTGTAGGCTTTGATCAGGTTGAGAGCATCGGCAGACATCCCCGAGACCCGCTTGCCCTCTTCGGCTGCAAACCGCGCCACGAAATGCTGTGCCAGTTCCGGCACGTCTTCGACACGTTCGCGCAGCGGCGGCACCCATATAGGGAACACGTTGAGCCTATAATAAAGGTCCTCGCGGAACTTGCCGTCTTTGACCTGCTGGATCATGTCGCGGTTGGTCGCCGAGATCAGGCGGAAGTTCACCTTCACCGGTTTCTTCGACCCAACTGGATCGATCTCGCCTTCCTGCAGTGCGCGCAACAGTTTCACCTGGGCTTCGAGCGGCAGTTCGCCAACTTCATCGAGGAACAGCGTGCCGCCATCGGCTTCCTGGAACTTGCCAATGCGCCTTTCAGAAGCGCCCGTGAACGATCCTTTTTCGTGGCCGAACAAGATGCTTTCAACGAGGTTTTCCGGGATCGCACCGCAATTGACGGTCACGAACGGTTTTCCGGCGCGTTCGCTTTCGCCCTGAATGGCGCGAGCAATGAGTTCCTTGCCGACGCCCGATTCGCCTTCGATAAGAACCGGGATGTTGGAGGAGGCGGCGCGTTTGCCAAGCGCGATAACCCGCTGCATGGCCTCGCCGCGAATGATGAGATCATTGAAGGTGAGCGTACCTTCGGCCTTCTTCTTGATGCGGCTGATCTCGCCGGACAGGGCTTCGATCTTAAGCGCCGTTTTGATCGATACTTCGAGACGCTCGGGCGACGCCGGCTTGATCACGAAGTCGGCGGCACCCGCGCGCATGGCGCTGATCGCGGCATCAATCGAGCCGTTGGCCGTCTGCACGATGATCGGGGGGATGCCGGGTTTGCCTGAGAGGCGTTCCAGAACCGCCATGCCGTC
>JALHQM010000141.1 GCA_022841965.1 Hyphomicrobium sp.
CTCGATATCGTGAAGCTCGATGTGGAAGGGCACGAGCTGGACGTGCTCGAGGGCTTCGGTCCTGCAATCGATTGCGTGAAAGTGCTTCAATTCGAATTTGGTGGCTGCAACATCGACACGCGAACGTATTTCCGGGACTTCTGGTACTTTCTTTCCGATAGGTCATTCGACCTCTATCGGATTGCGCCGATCGGGTACGAATACATTCCGGAATACCGGGAGACGGACGAGTTCTTCTCGCTATCGAATTTCGTCGCGGTCCGCCGGGTGACGTGAAAATCGACAGACACTGCGAATTGGGAATGGTGGGCGGTACAGCGATCGAACCTGTGACCCCTACCATGTCAAGGTAGTGCTCGACCGCTGCGCAAACTGCCCCTCATGAGCTGTGTTGCCAAGCCGTGCTCGATTGGGGCCGATTCTTCGACAGGACTGCCGTTCGCCACAAAGCGGAGCGTCCTGGGTTGGCGGCATTTGCCGCGTTAAGTGGGGTGCGTTAGCGGGCTGGTGACGAGTCTACGTGCTGCCAACGCGGCGTTGCCACGAATTAAGCGTCAACCATCTGCAATATGTCATCGCAGATCGACACGGCTAGGAAAACAGTGGGGTCATCATCATCGGACATGACATCCAGCATCAATGACGCTTTGACCTTGAGTGCCTTGAGCGATTCAGCAGAAATCCTGCTGAGCTCGTGGCAAAGGGCGATCATATCATCGCTGATGGAATCGTGCTCCGCTTGGAGTTGCGATTCACAGATCGTGCGTTTGCCTTGTTGAGCACGGTTTGCCAGTTTGCCCGAACGGGCCATTAGTATTTCATAGCGAGCAGACAATTCTTCTATTGTTCTCGTCGTGCTGCGAACTTTCGCGCTTTGGACAGTTGATTTCGCAATTAAACTACAATCGTTACACATGGTACCCCCTGTGGATGTTGATTGTTTCTCGTGGTTTGGCCCTTTTGATCCGAATATTCGAGGTTGTCTGGACGAAATTGTGCGGTAGTCTAATGCGCTCCAATGCTATTCTACTGTAAAACAATCATGCAATAGAGTGTTATAACTGTCGCAATATTGTGCGGCACGGTGCGGAATTGTAGATTTAATCAGTTGCTCTCATTCCGATCCTTAATGAACACATTTAAGACACAAAACTCCAAACTTGTTGTAGCCGGAAAATGGCTTCCAATGGAGGCGTTCGGCCGCGTGCGATAGCGACAGAATGCTGCAGGCGATTTGACGCATGCATCTCATGCTGGCAACAGCGCTTTGTCCTCAGCGTCCCGCTGGATAAGAACCATCCGCTGTATGGCGTTACTTGCGATTGGGGATGGTGGGCGGTACAGGGATCGAACCTGTGACCCCTACCATGTCAAGGTAGTGCTCTACCGCTGAGCTAACCGCCCATCCCGCTCGGCGACGGATCGTTGTCGCGAGCACGGTGGGTCTCTACCGCAAGGGTGGGGGCGGCGCAAGGATGGACTGTGTTACCTGCGTGAAAAGATTGCGCATCTGCGCGGTCACGCCGCCCAGTATTCCGGAAACGCGATCCAGGCGCGCCTGAGATCGGCGGGCTCCGGCGCGCGGGTGGTGTCGTGGACGCGCATCAGTGCCTCGCGGCGGCTCACCGCACGGGCCAGAGACGCCTGGAACATGTCGGTGAGGTCCTCACGATAGTCCCCAGCCGCATCGGCGCTGCCGGAAACCAGGGCCGCAGCCGCGTCTCCCGCCATTTCGCCCGATACGACAGCCGCCAGAATGCCAGCGCCGGTAATCGGATTGGTGAGGCCGGCGGCATCACCCGCGAGCAGCACCTGCGCGCCGCCGATCATCGCGACCGGTTCGAGCATGCCGCCACTGGGGATCGCGCCGCCGGTATACCCCAGTACGTCACGGCCGACGCGGCCCTGAGCCGCAAGTTGGGCGTGCAGATCGTCGAGCAGGGGTTTGAATTTGTCCCGCCAACGCGGATCACCGCCGAGCCCGAGATTTGCGACCGCGCCTTTGGGGAATAGCCACGCGTAACCGCCGGGCAATTGCCGCGACATGAAAATGTCCGTCTGTTCGAAGGGCTGTAGGAGGGGGACGGTCATCTGACGCGTTTCGGCCAGGACCGTGTTCTCGCTGCCGACCGCCGAGCCCACCATGGAATGCGGCCCATCGGCACCGATAATCACGCGGGCGGCGATCCGACTTCCGTCCGATAGCCGTGCGGTGCCGCCTCCGTCGATGCCGCGCAGTGTCAGGCCGAACCACGTCTCGGCCCCGGCCTCCATTGCCCGGGCAACAAGTGCTTCATCGAACGTGCGGCGGTCGATCATGACGCCGGAGAACTGTTCCTTCAGGTGCGGCGGCTCATCCTCGACGAACGTGGTCATGGCGCGTATCGCTTGCTGGCGATGCGTCTCGAGGCCTGGGATCTGCTGCCCGATCAGCGCGGGCACGAACTCGGCGCACTGCACGGGATGGCCGGCGACGCGCTTGCGGTCGATCGCCAATACGCGAGCGCCACCTCGCGCCGCCGCTGCAGCCGCGCTGGCGCCGGCCGGGCCGAGCCCCACCACAAGAACGTCGATCGGCAGTGCCTCCGCCATGATGCGGTCCTGCGCTCCTTAGTGCCCGTCAAAGGCCATCAGAGCCTCACAACGGATGCCCATGCCTTCGAGCCGGGCGCGCCCGCCAAGGTCGGGGAGGTCGACGACGAAGGCCGCGCCGACGATCGCACCGCCCGAGCGCTGAACGAGTTTTGCCGCAGCCTCGGCCGTGCCGCCGGTCGCAATCAAGTCGTCGACGATCAGAATCCGGGCGCCGGGTCGTATCGCGTCCTCGTGAATCTCGATGATGTCGACGCCGTATTCCAGCGTGTACTCTTGCCCAATTGTCTTCCAGGGCAGCTTGCCCTTCTTGCGGATCGGCACGAAGCCGCAGCCAAGCCTGTCTGCCAGTGCACCCCCGAGAATGAACCCGCGCGCCTCGATCCCGGCGACTGCGTCTATCGGCTCACCCCGCCAGGGCTCCGCCATGCGCACCAAAGTCGCCTTGAAACCCTGGGCGTCGCCGAACAGCGTGGTTACGTCCCGGAACAGAATGCCGGGCTTAGGGTAGTCGGGAATGGTGCGGATCAGGTTCTTGAGATCGGCCACGCGGCGGCTCCTCGATTGGGAAAGCCGGAGCATAGCAGATTGAGCTTACCGCGGTCGCCGACGGCTCCGCCTGCACGCGATGGAGCGCCGGCGCGCGTGTAGGCGAACCCGTACGCGTCGGCGGAAAAATCAGGCCGCCGGAGCGGCAGCCTTCTGGATCTCGCGCTTGAGGCGGCGGCAGCGATCGGAGAGGTCGGCTTCCTTGGCCTTGATCAGGAAGGCGTCGAGGCCACCGCGATGCTCGATGGTCTTGAGGGCGTTGGCGCTGACGCGAATGCGAACCTTGCGATGAAGGATGTCGCTCATCAGCGTGACGTCGCAGAGGTTTGGACGGAACACGCGACGCTTGGCGTTCAGCGCATGGCTGCGCAGGTTGCCGGACATCGGCAGTTTGCCGGTCAGTTCGCATTGCCTGGTCATTGTCGGCTCCTTGGCGCTTGTCGGGGGCACTGCTCGGGGCGCCAGCCGGGCCGGCCGCCACCATGCGCGCTCACGAATGAAAGAAAGCCCCACGCGTCGCCCGGAGCGGGCAGCGCAGCGGGGCGCATTGCGGTTCTATAGTCGCGGGGTTGACATAACGTCAAGCTGAAAGGCATAACCCAGCCCACACGTGGTGGCCCATCGTTATCTATGGGGTGCCCGTCTTCCCGAGCCCGCCACGTGCGGGCTGAATATTTGGCGGAGCGTAGCGCAGCCTGGTAGCGCACTTGCTTCGGGAGCAAGGGGTCGGGAGTTCGAATCTCCCCGCTCCGACCAA
>JALHQM010000142.1 GCA_022841965.1 Hyphomicrobium sp.
TGTCCGCCCTACGCCGCCGCTCCCGCGCTCCCCCGCGCCGACAACAGCTTCTCCAGCCGGTTCCCCGCCGCCTTGAACGTCAAGATCTGCCGCGCCCGTTCCGCAATCTGTGCGCCAGCCGCAGCCGGCGGCAGCCCTCCGCTATAAATGTTGGAAATCACCGAATACTCGTAGCGCGCATCCGCGCCGGGCTCCGTCAACCGATACGCCATGTAAGCCGACAAACTGCGCGAGGCGAGCGCATCTCCACCCGGCCGCTCGCCGATCAACGTGATCACGAGTTTCGGTGTCAGCGCGTCCCCGATATCCTCGGCAAGCTTAACCCGCCCGTACGGCGCCAGGATCGGCCGCCCGACGCCGAAGCCGTTTTTCTCCAAGGCCGCGGTCAGCACCGGCAACAAGTCCGGAATGTTGTGATGCACGGCTTCCGCGCTCAAGCCATCCGACACCACGATCTGCACATCGGCCGTCTCAGGCGTCAATTCCGCCCGCGCCGCAGCAGCAATCCGCGCGCCCTTATCCGGATTGTTCAGATGCGCCACCTTCGACTCCGCCGAGGTTGCCACGCGCCGGAATTCCATCCGCCCCAGATATTGCGGCTCCACCTCCGCGTAGATCGCCTCGCGCGCCACCGCCAGATTGGCCTTCACCGCCCGCGACACATGATCGGCCGGACGCGGCCCCGCATTCTCCAAGCCATACGCCGCTGGCACCTTCGCCATCAGCCGGCCGAATGTCTCCTCGCTCTCACAGAAAATCCGCGGGTTCCCCCAGTTGGGCCCGCGCTCGATCTCCCCGTCGTCACCCTCGACAAAAATCCCGCGCGCCATCGCCCACGCGAGATACTCCGGTGCCGGGCGCAACCCATGCACCTCGCGCATCGTCTGATCGTCATGCCCCGCCGTGTCGAAGTAGGCGAGCATCCGATCGACGCCCAGATAAACGTCCATGAAATAATTGGCACCCGCCGCCGTCAGCAATTCGGTTGCGATCTGCTGGCCTTCCATCGTGATCTCGGAATGCAGCGTGTAACAAGGCGCCATCCCCATCGGCAGGCCGATCAGCTTACCCATGAAATGATCCTGTAAATTCGACACGATCATCTCGAAATTCGTCCGGTGCGTTTCCGGCCCGATGAACCCCGTCACATTGTTGACCATGAACGGATCGTAGCGCCGCGCGAGGCCGTAGCAGAGCGCCTCCGTCGTCGTCATGTCGATGCCATTGTGCTTGCCGTAGGTGAGTTCGCTCCCCTGCCCGGTCTCGAAATACATGAACTGCCGCGCATCGCGGCCCAGCGGACCCTTGTCCAACATCAACCGGTACGCCGCGTCCAGATCGTCAACGGTCACGTCGAATTCTTCCGTCAGCGTCCGGTCCGTTCCCGCCAGCGATTGGAACATGATCTCCACCGGCGCGCCCCGTTCCAGACACGCCATCTGCGTCTTCACGTGGCTCAGCACACAGATCTGCGTCGGCGCCCCCGTCTCGCGCCGCAGCCCATCCAGGTGTCGCAGGATTTTTTCGATATTGTCGACCGTATCAATCGCCGGATTGAGCCCGATCAGCGCATCCCCGGCGCCCATCGACAGTCCCGTATAAACGAGTGCCGTCATCGCCGTCAGATCGTCGGTCGGATGGTTCGGCTGCAACCGCGACGACAGCGTGCCCGCAAGCCCCACCTCCGTCCGCGCCTTGCCACTGCGCTTTAACTTGCGCGCCGCATAGATGAGTTCGTGCACGTCCATCAGCTTGGCGACCGCCGCCACCATGACACCGGTCAGCCCGCGCCCGATCCGCTTGGCTTCCGACGCTTTGGCCTTCAGCAGCCGGTCCTTCACCGCCCCGCACGTCAGCGGCGCCAACTCGGAAAAAACGTCCAAATCGATGTCGTAGTTGACGCGCATCACGTCATCGATGCCGCCATTGTCCGCGACCAACGGACGATCAAAGAGTTGCTGCAGCGTCAATTCAGAAAGGATCTTGCGCGCCGCCTCGCGCGCGACTTCATCCTTGGCAGCAAGCCCAGCCAGCCGCTCCCCCGCCTTGTCGAAGTCGGCAGCGCCCAGCAATTGCTTCAGCCCGCAAAACGCATACGCGCGGTCAAAGAGGGTGATCTTATAGGTCTCGTCCGGCAGCGGACCCGGCACGCGGATTTCAGACAGCGGCTTGAGCATCATCAGGGGCGCTCCACGACGACGGGAGCCCCCAGTCTAACGGCGCCGGCACGCCGGGTCATGCGCAAACACGGCCCAGCCCCCCATTTTGCCCTTCAACGCGGAAAAATTCGAGCAGCCCCTACCCCACGACCTCAACCGGCCCATGATCGTCACAATGATCGCCGTGCGGATGATGCAGATGCCCACCGACGAGATAATCGACATGATCCCCATGCGGCACCGCCTCGTGCCCGCATCCCGGACCATGCACATGTCCTGCCGCGTGCCCCGCACACTGGTGTTGCGGCGTGCAGACATCCGGGTTTTTCGGGGACACCTCGATGGCGTGCTCGTCGACGTGTCCGGTATGCATGTGGTGCAGATGTCCGTCGTGCAGATAATCAACATGATCGCCGTGCTTCACAGCCGTGTGCCCGCAACCGGGTCCATGCTGGTGCGCGTGGTTCTCATGATGAGGAAGCTTGCAGTCGCCCATGGTGTGCTCCGATACATGTCCAACAAATCAATTCCAGAATAACGCAACACGCCGCCACAATCATCCCTGATCGCTCTTTTCGGACGCCGCTCCCTCGTGCCACGGTACCCACGGAGAATCACGGAGGGGGAGAAGATCATGGACTGGGGTGCAATTTTTCAGGACCCGCAGCGGGTAGGATTGATGCTTCTGATCGCGGTCGGCGCAACCATTGTCGGCCGGGTCGTCTACAACATCTGGCCCAAGACCCAGAGCCCCGCGTTCTGGGGTTCGGCCGCGGCTTTCCTCGTCGTCGGTGCGCTGGCCTACATCGGCGTACCCGAAGCCGGCATCGTGGTCTGGATCTTCCTCGGCCTCGCCGTCATTTTCGGTGCCGCCGCTCTCGTACTCTGAGGCCAGAACTCTGCAGCCCTCCGCCTTTTAACGCGCCGCCGCCCGTGCCACTCTTTGCGAACACTAGGACCCGCGAGGAGAGAACCATGAGCTGGCTCCCCGACACCGACCCCAAACCCGGCGATGCCAAAGCCTGCGATGCGATCGAGCAGGTCATCGTCCCCCGCGCCCGCGATCTGGGCGGCTTCGAAGTCCGCCGCGCGCTACCGGCCAGCGGCAAGCAGATGATCGGCCCCTTCATCTTCTTCGATCAAATGGGCCCGGCAGAATTCCTCATCGGACAAGGCATCGACGTCCGCCCCCATCCCCACATCGGGCTCTCCACCGTCACCTATCTTTTTGACGGCGAGATCATGCACCGCGACAGCCTGGGCACCGAACTGGCGATCCGGCCCGGCGCCCTCAACCTGATGACCGCCGGCCGCGGCATCGTCCACTCCGAGCGCACTGCGCCCGAGATCAAAGCCACCGGCCCGCGACTGTTCGGCATCCAGGCCTGGGCGGCACTCCCAAAATCACACGAAGAAAATGCCCCCGCCTTCATCCACCACACCGAAGCCGAACTCCCCCGCATCATGGGCGAGGGCAAACGCGTGCGTCTCATCATGGGATCGATGTTTGGCGAAACATCACCAGCCCAATTCCCGCAACCTTGCGTCTATGCCGAAGCCGTCCTAGCCCCCGGCGCCGTTCTCCCCCTCGATCCCGATTACGACGAGCGCGGCGTCTTCATCGTCTCCGGCGAAATCGACGTTTCCGGCCAGTCATTCGGCCCCGGCCGTCTCCTCGTCTTCCGCCCCGGCGACCGCATTTCCATCCTAGCCCTCGCCCAGTCCCGCCTCATGATT
>JALHQM010000143.1 GCA_022841965.1 Hyphomicrobium sp.
CCGACGACCAGATCACGCTCTACAAATCCATGGGCAATGCCATGGAGGACATGGTCGTCGCCAATCTTGTCTATGAGACGGCCGTCGCGCGCGGCGTTGGGGTGGAGTTGGCGCGGTAGGGAATTCAATTCGCGCCTTTCGGCGCGAGCGGGCCTCGGCCCCACGCCCCGATCGGGGGACGCCCCCGAAGCCCCCGCCCTTTGCGTTTTGGAGTCCGCTACTTCTGTAGCGGCCGAAGGCCGCAAGGTGAGAATGCGACCCTGAGGCAGCCCCGCGGCGCCAGTAGCCGCCGTGCCGAAGGCGCGCCTCTGGCGCGGGGCGTTGGCGACCGCGGCAAAGAAAACGGGCCCGGATTTCTCCGGACCCGCTTTATTTCAGCGTCGGCGCTTGCCGCTACCTGATCAAGCAACCGCCTTCAGCACAGCCGCGATCTTGTCGCGCATTTCGCCGATCTGGCTTTCGCTGACGATCAGCGGCGGCGACGGAATCAGCGTATCGGCGGTGACGCGGCAGTAAAGGTCGTGATCGGCATACATGCGCTCGATGGCGTCGTAGCCGCGCACGCCGACCTTGCCCGGAACCGGATCGAGGTCGATGCCGGCGAGCAAGCCGATGGTGCGGATGTCCGCGACGTTCGGCAGGCCCTTGAGGCTCATCATCGCATCGGCGAACACCGGCTCCAGCGCCTTGGCGCGCTCGAAGATGCCCTCGTCCTTGTACAGTTTCAGCGTGGCGAGTGCGGCCGCGACAGCGAGCGGATGGCCCGAGTAGGTGTAGCCGTGGAACAGCTCGGGGAGATGCTCGGCGCCGGTCATGTGCGTCTCGTAGACGCCCTTGCGCACGAACACACCCGACATCGGCACGGCGCCGTTGGTGATGCCCTTCGCAAACGTGATCATGTCCGGGACAATGCCGTAGCGATCGGCGGCGAAGCCGTGGCCGAGGCGACCGAATGCGGTGATGACCTCGTCGAAAATGAGCAGGATGCCGTGGTCGGCGGTGATCTTGCGCAGCCGCTCCAGGTAGCCTTTGGGCGGCGGCAGCGCGCCTGTCGATCCGGCAACCGGCTCAACGATGACGGCCGCGATGGTCGAGGCGTCATGCAACGCGATCATGCGCAGCAGTTCGTCCGCCGTCTCCGCGCCCCACTCCGGCTCGCCCTTCGTGAATGCCTGCTTCGAGCGGTTGTAGGTTGCGGGGAGATGGTCGACGCCCGGCAGCATGTTGCCGAACATCTTGCGGTTGGCGACCATGCCGCCGACCGAGATGCCGCCAAAGCCGACGCCGTGATAGCCGCGCTCGCGGCCGATGAAGCGGGTGCGGCTCGCTTCGCCACGGGTGCGGTGATAGGCGAGCGCAACCTTGAGTGCCGTGTCGACGGCCTCGCTGCCGGAGTTGGCGTAGAGCACGTAGTCGAGGTCGCCCGGCGCCATCAGCGTGAGCTGTGACGAGAGCTGGAACTGCTGGGGGTGGCCGTACTGGAACGGCGGGGAATAATCGAGGGTCGCGGCGGCGTCCTGGATCGCCTTGACGATCGGCGCGCGGGTGTGGCCGGCGTTGACGCAGAACAGGCCCGCCGAGGCGTCGAGCACCTTGCGACCGTCCGGCGTGAAAAAGTGCATGTCCTTGGCGCCCGAGAACAGGCGCGGACTTTTCTTAAAAGCCCGATTGGGCGTAAAGGGCATCCAATAGGGCTCGAGCTCATTGGGCTTCATATCGAGCGGGGCCATGGTGTTCTCCTGGCTGGGCTGGCTCATGATCGGTCGGATTGTTGTATTTCGCTGGACGATACCAGGGGTCTCGATTGTTTGAAAGGTGCGCGACTTGCGGCATCATAGGAGCCCTGCAATAAGGGACGCCGCCGCGCTGCAACGCAGCGCACCAACGTCCGGACAGTCCTATGGCAGCCTTTGTTCTCGTGCTGATCGCCAAGCGTGGGGAAGTTCAGGCACTCGCCGCGGCCGTCGGGGTTGTCCGCGCGGGGACTGACGCGGGCGAACCCGCTTGGCTCGCGCGCGATGAAGCCTGCGAGCTAGCATTCGAGGCGCCGGACGAGGCGACCGCGCGCTCGGTGCGCGATTCGATCGCAGCGCGACTCGGCAGTCTGCCAATCGATGTCTGTGTCGTGCCCGCCGAGGGTCGGCGCAAGGGACTGCTGATCGCCGACATGGATTCGACGATCATCCAGCAGGAATGCATCGACGAAATGGCGGATATGCTGGGCCTGAAGCCCCGGATCGCCGCCATCACCGAGCGCGCCATGCGGGGCGAACTGCCCTTCGAGGCGGCGCTGACCGAACGGCTGGCGCTCCTTGCCGGTCTCGCCGAGGTTGATCTGCAACGTGTATTCGACGAGCGCATCACGTTGATGCCGGGGGCGCGAACGCTGATCGCGACCATGCGGGCGGCGGGTGCGCTCACGGCGCTGGTGTCGGGTGGGTTCAGTTTCTTCACGTCGCGCGTCGCAGCTACGGTTGGATTCGATGTGAATCGCGCCAATACGCTGGAGGTTGTCGATGGACGGCTGACCGGTCGCGTGGCCGGGCCGATTCTCGGGCGCGAAGCCAAACTTGCGGCTCTGGAGCACTATCGCGGCGAACGCGGCCTGGCGGCGGCGGCGACGATGGCGGTTGGCGACGGCGCGAACGATCTCGCGATGATCAAGGCCGCGGGCCTCGGCGTCGCCTACCGAGCCAAACCTGTCGTCGCAGAGGAAGCGCACGCAGGCATCACCCATGGCGACCTCACCGCCTTGCTGTACCTGCAGGGCTACGCGAGATCTGAGTTTGTGGATCGCGGCTGATAGTCTCGCAATCTGGTGTGTCGATTATTTGAAGCAGGAGCCGGGCACGGCACCCTTCAAGATGATCTGTTTGCCGATCAGCGCCGCTGGAATCTCGAAGGGTGTTTGACCGGCCGTGCAGCCGTTGAGCGTGGTCGCCGCCTCGATGACGAGCTTGAGATAATCGGCCTTCGGTTCGGCCGGGTTGGTCGGCAGCGCTTGGGCGCTGAATTTGCCGAGGACCTTCTCGCCGCACCGCATGGTGCAGGTGAATGTCAGACCCTCCCCGCTGCAGGCAGCCGAAATGTCATTGGGGATCGGGCCCTGCTGGCCTTTCGGCAGAACCCCGATGCGCAGGCGCGTCTGCGGGAGCGGCTTGCCCTCTGCCTTGAATTGCAGCGGCTGAAGGTCGATCCGCTCGACGATGGCCGATGTGGGATCGATCTCGCCTGCTGTTTCAGGCGTCGCCGCGTAGGCAAAGCACGTGCCGGGAACTGCTTCGGCCTTGGCCGGAAGGTCGTCCGCCGCTTGCAGCGTCGTTGTGGCAAGCAGAGGGACGATCAAGGCCAACACCAATCTCATCATCGGGTCTCCAGTACGGTTTTTCGAGCGGCAAACACAGTCGTAGCGAATCGGCGCCCCCTGACGGCGCGTTTCCCGCGGGCCTGCGCGTCGGCAAAAGGGGCAAGGGAGCGTCGTCGAGACGCCTCTTAGAGTGCAGCCTCGCGGCGGGTCCGATCAAGTCTCATCGCAAAGATAAGCGGACAAAATCGCGTGCGATCGTAATATTTCTGCCTTGGCTGACCTGCTCCCCGTAAGTTGGACCGTCTGAAGCTGGAATTTTCCACTTATGATGCCCTGGGCTCATGAGGAGGAAGTCCGATGAAGCGGTCGAGGTTCTCGGAGGCGCAAGTCGCCT
>JALHQM010000144.1 GCA_022841965.1 Hyphomicrobium sp.
GAAGGCGCCGTCGTCCCATGGCGCATTCAACAGGTCATCGACAAAGTCCGCGCGCAGGCAACCGAAAAAGGCGTCTCCCCCGATCTCTGCGAAGCCCTATGGCGGCAGATGATCGGCTGGTTCATCCAGTATGAGGAAGAAAACCTGCGCAAAGAGACGGAAGCCAAAGGAGGCAAAGGCGCGTGATTGACATCAACCCGTTCGATCCGCAAACCGTGGTCCTTCTCGGCGTGCTCAATCCCGCCACCATTCTCGTCGCTTTCCTCATGGGCCGCTCAGCCGACCAATGGCAGAAGATCCCGGTCGCTGCATTTGCAGGCGCCTTCTCCGGCTTCCTGCTCTATTGGCTGGCCGCCACGTTCGGGCTTTTCAGCATCCACGCGCTGGGCGGCGAAGCGGGCATGCTCCTCATCGGCTTCGCATCTGGCCTCGTCTGGGCCGTCCTCGGCTACAAACTCTTCCCCGCCGCTCGCACGAGCTGATGGTCACTGCGTCGCAGCTCCGTCCGCCGGCTTGGCAAGTTCTTGTTCAACGGCGGCCACGACCTCTTTCGAATCCGGCGCCGCCCCCGAATAAAACGACGACACGATCCGCCCGTCGCGCCCCACCAGATACTTATGAAAGTTCCAGCCCGGTGCGGCCTTCGGCCCGAGCGTCGCCACCGCCCACTGATAGAATGGATGCGCCGACGCTCCCGTCACCGGCACCTTTTCGGTCAGCGGAAACGTGATCCCGAACGCGCCCTCGCAGAACTCTTTGATCTGCGTCGCCGATCCCGGCTCCTGCGCACCGAAATCATTCGACGGCACGCCCACCACCACAAAGCCCTTCGCCTCGTACTTTTCAAACAGCGCCTGCAGGCTCTTATACTGCTGCGTGAACCCACAGAACGATGCGGTGTTCACAACCAGAACCGCTTTGCCCTTAAAGTCCGATAGCGGCATCGGCCGGCCGTCGATCGACGTGAACGAGAAATCGTAAGCGCTCCCCTCCTGCTGTTGGTCCGCGGCAGACACGGCAGCAGCCGTCGAGACGAGCAGGGTCATGGAAAAAGCCTTCAATGCGAGCGAGCGCAACATGGACAGCGACCTTTCTGGTGCGATGTCCCTAGTACGCCATCGGCGCCCCGAAGGATCAAGACAATCGAGCCGGGCTGCCAACCCTCATCGCGCCGAAGCGTCCTGCATCGGGGCGGCTCCGGCTTCCGGCGGGCAGAGTTCCCGCGCCTTGGCGAGCGCCGCCGTCTGGTCATGGAACGACCCGATGGCTTTGGCTCCTGGCGCCCGGGCCTGAATATACTGGTCCGTCATGCTGCCTTCGAACCCATCGAGCACGGTCAGTGCCGTGAACTCGGTCTGGCGGCCGGTGTCATGCCGGATCAGAACCGTCGCTCGGCCCCCATACGTCGCCGTCTGGATCAAACACGCGCCAGGCCCTTGGGCAGACGTCGGCTCGCCAACAGGCTCATACGGCCGCTGCGCCACCGCCTCGACAGGCTTGATTTTCAGCGCCGGCGGTTTCTTCGCCGGCCTCTCGGCGACCTCGTCCGGTGGTCCCACGTTGGGGTTGGGACACTGCTGCTGCCGGAATTGCTCGGCAATCCAGGCAATCGACGATCCATACTTCGGATCCACCGCCCACCGCCGCGACAAGTCCGAGAACCGCACGCTGCGGTTGAGCCGCAACGAAGCCTCGATAATGTCGTCTTGTTTCAGCTGCGTCCGCGGCGCCACGGGGTTTGCGAGCCGCTCGCCCGAGTACGCAACAAGGTGCTGGATCTGCGCCAGAACACCCGTCTTTACGTCCGGATAACGGTCGCCGGGAACACCGCCGCCCGTGGTCCCGATACCGGCAAAATTATTCTGCCGTGGATCGACATCGCCCATTTTGCCATTGGGCTGGCGGTACGAGAGAAAATTGGTCTCGATCGCCATCTGAAAGAAGGCGTAGTCCCACCGGACGCGCCACGCCTCGCCCCACTGCTTGTAGTACCGCGCGATATCGCGAAACCTGGGGTCCGGCCGCTGATTGCGCGATTTCAAAAACGCCATCAACCGATCTGGTGTCACACACCGCGGCACCCGGTTTTGATCCGACGTCCTGATCTCCGGCAACGCCGCTTTTGAGGCCTTGGCAGCCGGAGCGCATGCGACGCCCGCCGCAACCAAAACGAGCAGCGACAGGCATGAAAAGAGAGGACGGCGCGTCATTCGGGCAATCCTCTCGCGTCATCGCATCGCGGTGGACATCAACAACGGATGGCCGTCCTCAGCCTTCCGGGCAAAGTTCGAAGGCCTTGTCGAGCGCCTGCGTCGGCGAACCGAATTCCCCGACCATTTCGCCGCCCTTCGCATACGCGCTGATGTACGCGTCCGCTTCCTTCTTCTCCGCGCCCTCATTCACATCGAGCACGGTGTAATTCGTGGCACCCGCCACCGAAGCTTTGATGATGATGGCCTTGGCCCCGCCATAGCTGGCCGTCCAAACCCGGCACGAAGCCGCTTTCGCGTCCGCCGCTTTGGCCTTGCCCGCTGTCACAGCTGCAGCCTGCCCCGTGAATGACGCTGTCGCGACCTTCGCCGTGTCGCTCTCCGGCGGAAGACCATTGCCCAGTGTTTCGGCCGTCTCAGACGGCGTTGCGTTGAGGATCTTCACGTTGGGTGCTGGACCGGTAGACGCCGTCGGTGCCGTTACCGCGACGGCCTTGGCCAGTTCCCCGGCACCCAACCCGGTCCGTGTCGGGATATCGGCCGAAGCCCGCGCTTCCGCGATGGCCTTTTTCGCGATCTCCGCACCCTTGCCGGCCGGAGCAGCGTCAGCCTTCGTGATCCCGGGAACGGTCTCAGCCTCGGCGACCGCAACGCTTGCTTTCGTCGTCTTGCCGCCCTTGCGCGCTTCAGCAACGAGTTCGGGTTGCGGATCGCTTCCCGTGCAAACGCCTTCATAGAAAGCATCCGCAATGCCGCCGATATCGCGCGTATAGGCCTTGCTGGTTGGCGCCCACTTCTTGGCGAGATGCGTGAACGTGATCGGTGTCTTGATCGTCTTCTGCCAGTCGGTCAGAACGCCCCAGTCCTGAATGTTGCGCGTCCGCTCAGCAACCGGGCTCTCGATCTTCTCGCCGCCATACATCAGCACGTGCTGCAAGTGCGCCCGGACGCCCGTCGAAACGTCGGCGAACGATTCCCCGCGGGCCCCGCGGCCCGTGGCACCCAGGCCGGCGAAGTTGTTTTGATCGGCCTTCACGTCACCTTTGTAGGTGAGGTTGCCCGTCTCCAGCATCATCTGGAAAAACGCATAGTCCCAGCGAATGCCGAGCTCTTCGCCATGCCGCATGTAGTCGGTCGCGATCCCGTCGTAGCGGTCAGCGAGCTTGGAATTTCGGTCTTTCAGGAAGGCCATCAGCCGCCCGGGCGTGACGCACGCCGGCACGGCGTTGGACGAAGAGGCTTTAATGCCCGGCAACTCGGCCGCGGCAGCAGGAGAGGAGAGGGCAGGGATCAGCAGGCACGCAACAGCAGAGAAAGTCGCTCCGGCGAAGGCTCTCATGGCTTTTTCCGTTCTTTACGCGGCGCCCGGACAAGAGCACCCAACACAACTAACCGTTCCTAAAGGTTTAACCTTAAAGACCGGTAAACGAGGGGGCCCGCAC
>JALHQM010000145.1 GCA_022841965.1 Hyphomicrobium sp.
GCGATGTCGGAGAAGCTGAGTTGATGCCGCGCGAGCAGGCGCGGAATGCCATAGGAGGGCGCCATCAGCAGGCCCTCGGTGTGGAGATCGACGGCAGAGATCTCGTAGTCGACGAGCCGGGCGTAGGGGGTGCCCTCCGGGAGTCTCGCCACACCGGCTTCGGTGGCAATCCAACACCCGGCGGCTCCATCCGTAATCGGTGAGCTGTTGCCAGCGGTCAGGGTTCCCCTCCCGCTGTCGCGATCGAAGGCGGGCTTGAGTGCGGCCAGCCGTTCGGGCGACGTATCGGCGCGCGGGTTCGCATCGCGCGCCAGCTCTGGCAGCGAAATCACGAGATCGTCGAAGAAGCCACGTTCCCAACCAGCGACTGCCCGCTGGTGGCTCTTGAGCGCCCAATCATCCTGCGCCTCGCGCGAGACTCGCCAAGCCTTAGCGGTCTCTTCCATATGATCACCCATCGTCCTGCCGGTGATCCGATTGGCCCAGCCCTTCGTGGGAAGCACGTAGTCGCGTGGGGTAAGAGACTGGAGGGCGGCAAGCGCGGCCATCGCATCCTGCGCAAAGAGGTCGGTGAGCCGCTTCGATGCCTCGGCCGTCAGGGCGATTGACGGGCGGCTCATGACTTCGGACCCGCCGACCATCGTGAGGTCCGTTCCTCCGCCCAGCATCCCTGCCGCGGCGAAGGTCGCCGTCATGCTGGTAGAGCATGCTAGGACGACGGAAAATGCCGGAACACTCGGAGTTAGCTTGGCGTCAAGCCAGGTTTCGCGAGCAATGTTGCTCCAGCCCAGGTTTGGGATCACGGTTCCCCAGACGAGGAGATCAGGCTCCGCCTGCGCCGCCATCGCCTGCACGACAGGCACGGACAGAGAGATGGCATCGTAGGCAGCCAACGCGCCTCCACCGCGGCCGAAAGGCGTCCGAAGGCCGGCGGCAATGAAGACGGGTTCGGCAAAGCGGCTCATGATGATCTCCAAAATTAATCCGTGGGCTGCACGTCCACGATCGGCGGGACGCGAAGTAGCTTGCGCCGCTAGCCGCCGTAGCGCTCGGTTTTGACAATGGAGGGGTCTAGGCCGGCCAGCAGCGCGCCCTCGGTCGCGATGTTGACGAATCCGTTGGACCCGCAAACAAAGACTTGTGTGGGCTTTCGGGGAAGCCGAGCCAGGATTTCCTGGACCATCGCGCCGTCGATCCGTCGCGCAAAGTCCGATGGGCGGATCGGTTTCTCTCGCGTAATTGCCAGCGCCAGGACGAATGCCGGATCGCTGACTTCGATGGAATGAAGCTCTTTTGAGAAGAGAACGTCCTCAGCGGTTCGTGCGGACAGGAGCAGCGCTGTCGGCACGACCTGGGCCAGCGCGCGGCGCTGCCGGATCATTGCCATCAACGGCACGAGGCCCGAGCCTGCCCCGATCAGCAGCACTGGGTCTATGGCAGGTTCAGGCCATAGGAAATGGCCGCCGAGCGGACCACGAAGCTCGATTTCGTCGCCGATCGCTGCGACATCGTGAAAGAACGGCGAAACTTCGCCATCCGGTAGGCGCTCGATAGCGAGCTCGACGATCGGAGACGAGATTGCCGAAGACGCGATCGAGTAACTCCGCATCGCACTGTAGCCACCGGGCGCGGTCAGCCGGACATCGACATGCTGCCCTGCGATGTGCGCGAACGGTTTGCTCAACCGAAGGAAGAAGCTCTTGATACTCGGGGTCTGTTGGACGATTTCGTCGATTACGCATGGCTGCCACGCGATTTGCGCGCCGTTTTCAGTCATTGGTGTATCGTTGCTCGCGCCACGGATCGCCGTAGATGTGATAGCCGCGCAGCTCCCAAAAGCCGGCCTCGTCACGCGTTGTGAATTGCAGCGCGTTCACCCATTTGGCGGACTTCCAGAAGTAAAGGTGCGGAACCAGAAGACGCGCCGGCCCTCCATGATCGCGGGGAAGCGGCTTGCCCGCATAGTTGAGGGCGACCATCGCTTTCCCGGAGAGAAGATCCGCCAGCGGGACGTTTGTCGAGTAATTATCGTAGCAGTGCGCCAAAACGAAATCGGTGGGCCGATCGAGCCCTGCATCTGCAAGGATGTCTTCGACGAGTACGCCCTCCCACGCGGTATCCAGCTTGGACCAGGACGTGACGCAGTGAATGTCTCGGGTCACCTTGGTCTTCGGTAGGGCGTTGAACTCGCTCCAGTTCCACACTTTGACGGGCTTCGGACCGATCTTGACGGTGAATTTCCAATCGGAGGGCTCCACGCTCGGCGTTGGCCCGGCCGTCAGAACAGGGAAATTCTCCACGAGATGCTGACCTGGCGGAATCCGATCGGACTGGTCGCCGCCTGAACCGCGGCCGGTGAAACCTCTGGTGACCATAGCGAAACCTCCTTGCTTGTCACGACAGACCAGAACCGGATTCAGCTCGGAACTCTGTAAAAAAGACCTTTGCACGCACAACCGCCGAACGAGCCAATTCACTCAAACTCAGATACCGGATGCTCTATTAGCATAGAAAAGTGTTGGATCATTTTGAGTCGTGGTTATTGCGTGTAGACTATAGCGTCAGGCCGGCATGATTTCCCAATACCCTGTGGCTATAATTTTGATAGCCTTACAGCGGCACTACAGGCGCATCTCCGTTGGCGGATTTCGACCGGACGCCGTGGCTTGCCAGCGGTAGTGTGAGCTCGGGGGCGAGATCGCCCCTGCCAATGCTACCGCTGAGAGGTCGAATCCTCAACCGCTTGGGCGCTTATCGCCTCAATCCGGATCTCACCCGCCGAGCCGCAATAAACCGCTACTATCGATAATCTTCTGAATCCGGCTCAGAGGTATGGAAACTATGTCGTGCCGCTATTGGATATGTTGCGCCCATACCGTCATAGTCTGACCACGCGAAATCTTTAAATCCTGAGTATAGTTCGAAATAATTTTCGGTCTGATCGATCAAGACTTCAGGATACAGAAAGCTGGAGACACTGATGAAAGCCGTTGGTTACAAGGTTCCGGGACCCATCGCCGAGGACGCCGCGCTGGTCGACATCGATCTGCCTTGGCCTGTCGCTGCAGGATACGATATCCTGGTTGAGGTCAAGGCCGTCTCCGTCAATCCGGTCGATTACAAAATCCGCAGCAGCACGCCGCCCGCCGATGGCGACTGGAAGGTGCTCGGATGGGATGCGGCCGGGATCGTGCGCGAGGTCGGCCCCGACGTGACGCAGTTCGCGGCAGGCGACGAGGTCTATTATGCCGGATCGCTCATAAGGTCCGGCACCAATGCGCAGTTCCATCTCGTCGACGCCCGGATCGTCGGTCGTAAGCCCGCGTCGCTCGACTGGGCGGAAGCGGCGGCGCTGCCGCTCACGACGTTGACGGCATGGGAAGCGATGTTCGACCGCCTGGATGTGACAAAGCCTATCCCCGGTGCGGCGCTGGCGATCCTCATCATCGGTGGTGCGGGCGGGGTCGGGTCGATCGCCATCCAGATCGCGCGACAGCGCACGGATCTCATCGTCATCTCCACCGCCTCTCGGCCGCAAACCCAGGAGTGGG
>JALHQM010000146.1 GCA_022841965.1 Hyphomicrobium sp.
TGGCGCGGACTTCCTGATCGACATACCGGCGGTCATCGGCAGCAACGCAGCATTCGTCGGATTTACAGGATCGACTGGGCTCGACACCGGGCGCCGCGACCAGTACGTGTCTCATCCCACCTTCGTCACCAACGTGCCGGAACCGTCATCGATCGTGCTGACGGGCCTGGGCGCGCTCGGTATACTGGTTGCCGGCCGTCGCCGGAAGAATCACCGAGCTACGGCTCGATCCTGATTTCGTCGATGAGCAGCATCCCTGGGTGTGCCTCAAGAGAGGCGGTCCGGTCTGCTTCCTGGAGCCACGGCACGCGGTGCCGCAACAGCGACTGGAACAGCCGGACATTGGAACGGATCTCCACGCCCAGGTTGGTGCCAATGATGCGGACCGTCGAGCCCCCAAAGTGCAGAATAATTCCCTCGGACGGATCAAAGGACGCTTTGCTCAGATACGCATAGCTGAATGCACTTATGGTGCCGTCTTTCATGCGCAGCTCCAGCATCAGCGCTCGCTCGCGAACGCCCCGCAGGATCCCAACCGCGCCTAGATCGTCTAATGCCTCGGCCTCCTCGACAAGTGTCTTGGCAGCCGGTGCTGCCACACGCTGGGTATAGCGGTCGACCACGCTAACGTTCATGGATCAACTCCCTTTCCGCTGGAGAATGGTCCCGCCCCAGTTCCCACGCCGGCGGATGCCTGAAATGCGGCATCTCCGGTGAGAAATGCAGCCCGCCGGTTAGCTCGGATGCGGTGATGCGTTCATCGGAACGGCTGACGGCCTCAAGTAGTTCATGCTTGTTGCCGGTATAGATGATCACCCGCTCTTTGGCCCGGGAGGCACTGACGTAGAATTGCTCGCGCGAGCTGGCCGGCAGACTTTCATGGCCCTGGCCGACGAATACACGCTGGACGGTCTTGCCCTGACTACTATGGCTCGTGACCACATAGCCATATGCCAAATGGCCAAAATCCTTGGAAACCATCCAGCCGTTATCGAGCACGATGTTTCCGGCGGGATCGAAGCGTTTAACCTGATACAGCGCGCCATTATTTAGGCGATGCTTGCCATCCATCGAAAAGCCATTCTGGGTGATCCGCACGCGGTCACCCGGTGACAACGTCAATCTGTCCGAGTGGAACACACCAAAGCGCGCGGGCTGGTCGAGAGGCAGATTGGCATCGGCCGTAACCTCTACGCACTGTCCGCGAGTAAAGCCCTTTGCGTTCTGGTGGAACACCAGCACGTCGCCGGCACTGTAGTTTGTGGCGTCTCCCCGCTCCGCTTCCGTCAGATTCGCATTGCGCAGCACCGTGAAGCTGCGTTCCTTCTTGCCGAGCTTGCCCCTTGCTCGCAGCAATCGGCGAATCTCGGCCGTGATGCGCCCCGCTTCGACATGTGTCGGCGAAACCACCAGCGCCGTCTTGCCAGCGGCGACGGACTGCACATAGTCGGTTGCCATTTGTTTGTAGCGCTCGCCGCCAGCTATCTCGCGAATCCACCCCAACTCATCGAGCCGCTTGAAGCCCTCGGCAACCTTGCCTTCGGACAGGGCTTTGACGGCCAACTTGTACTGGCCGGACTGGCGCTGGATCTCCTTGACGCTTGCCGACTTAATCCCCGCCTCTTCCTCAAGAAGCCGCAGCGCCGACCCGCGTTCCACGCTGCCATGCTGAAAACGATCCCCAGAGAGTAGCACCCGGGCGTTGATCCGCTTGGCCAGGCCGAAGACCTCGCCCATCGTCTTACTGCCCAGTAGGCCGGCTTCATCGATCCAAATCAGGTTGCCGGCCGCCGCGAGCTGCTTGCGCTCATCCTTGAGCAGCATTGCCACCGTATCGGCATCCGCGAACCCCTCGGCCCGAAGCACGCCGCGGCTAGCATCGGCCGACGGTGCGAAGGCGAAGACCTTCGTCCCGCTGCCTTCAATCGCTTCGACCGCTTCTTGCATGAGGGCGGTTTTGCCGACGCCGGCCGCGCCGCGCAACAAGATGACCCTGTCGCGCGACTCCGCGACGTGCTTCACTGCACGCTTTTGATCATCATTGAGCCAGTCTCGCTTAAACTGATCGAGCTTGGCGACAAAGGGCCTACAGGTTCCCCGTCCCTGCCGAGCGAAATCCACCATCCTGCATTCTTCCGCCAACACCTGTCGCGTCGTGACCATGCGCAGGCCCGAGCGCTCGGCTACAATTAGCTCCGCTTTGGCGACCTGTTGTCGCACCTGGTCGACGGTCGCCGTTCCGACTGCATGTTTGAATGCCGTGGCCAGAAGCGTCCGTTCAGTAACGACCGACTTCCGCTCAAACTCATGGGCGATCGCATGTTCCACCGAGCGCTCTGCGGCGCTCGCATCGGTCGGCTCCGCATTGCCGCCGATCCGGCCGGCCAAGTCGGCGAGCACCTCACGCTCTTGCGGTGTCATCCGCTCATGCCAGATGCCTTGCAAATCAGAGAATGAGAGGTCCTTCTGCTTGTGCTCCCGCGTCTTGGCACCCAGTTCGGACTTCGCATCCGGACTTTCGACGCCCATCTCGCGGGCCTTATCTTCAATCTGCGTGGTTCGGCGAGAGAACTTCCGAACAAACGCCCGGTCGATACCCGTCAGTTCCCAGCCTTTCGCCGTTCGCTCGACCGGCAGTCCCATCTCGGCCAGCTTATGACCCAGCCTGGCGTGGAAGAGCGCCTCGAAGTACGGCGCATCCCGCTTCAGCTCACGGAACTGCCCGGCCTTCCATTGCCGCTCCTCGGCGTCGAAAGTCGTGTTGAACACGTAGCAATGCGCGTGCAAGTGCGGATCGGGAACACCATCGACCGGCCGCGACATGAAATGAATGAACTCGCCCCAGGCGAGGTTGCCCGTTGTGCGGTTCTCATTCTTGCCGCCTTTGCGAACGCGGGCCTGCGCATCGGCCTCGATGTCTTCCATCGTTGCATCGACCGATTCCCGGAAAGCCTCCAGCAGCCGGTCATCCCGTGTTTCGGCATACAGCAGCGAAACGCTTTTGGGCACGTGGAAATTGAAGTCGTAGCCGACCGTTCGGTCGCTACGCTGCCGCGCCGTCAGTCGCTCACGCGTCTGCGGATTTCGATTCTCGCAGAGTGCGTCCCAGTCGTCACGTGTGACTTCGCCGCTGAGGCCAAGCCGTCGCGCCCCCTTGCCCCGCCAGTGGCCGGCTAACTCCTGGTCGTTGCCGAGATAATAGTCCGACGTCGTGTAGTAGCTCTTCGCTTGCGATGAATCCGTGCTTTGAATGATGCGCAACATGCGCGATTATACGAGCCAGATTTCTCCTTCTTCGTCAATCGGTTTGACCGTCGGCGAATGTCTCTCTTTGGCACAGCCAGTCAGCGTTTT
>JALHQM010000147.1 GCA_022841965.1 Hyphomicrobium sp.
AGTGCTGCATCGAGGCGTTCGTAGCAGGGCTCCTTGGCGGCATCTTTCCAGGCGAGGCTGAGTTTATCGCCGTCGAGGCGGAAGACGCCCGATGCGCTGTCATGCGAGACGGCGAAGTACGTTTGCAGGCTGGCGAACGGGCCTTTGTAGACGCCGCTGACGAGGCTTTGCAGCGCACCGAGCAGGCGGCCGTTGGGCAGGAACATGACGGGGAGCGAGGGAGCGACGGCGGAGGGGACGGCGCCTTCCTGGATGGTGAGTTCGTTGTCGAGATTATCCGCGTCGCGGAATTCGAGCTGCCCGGTGACGGACGCGCCGATTTCCATGCCTTCGATGCGCGGCGGATAGCCGACACCGACAGAGTTGACGGGTGTTTTCGCGCCGTAGCCGAAGGCGATGATGTCGCCATTGGCGGAGAAGCGTTTGCCTAAGCGGTCCGAGACGGCGAGGCCGCTGTCGCGCGAGCGGAGCAGGATTTCGGTGGAGCCCAGTGTGCCGGCCGCGAGGACGACGATGGCCGCTGCGAGAACGATATCGGCGCCTTTGCCGTTCGTCGGCGCGGCGTGGACGCGCCAGCTGCCGTCGCCGGCTTTGGCGATATGGCGGACGGTGATCTCGGTGAACATCTCCGCGCCGTGGCGGGCGGCATCGGGCAGGTAGGTGAGAGCGACGGTGTTCTTGGCGCCGACGTTGCAGCCGGCACAGCAGTCGCCGCAGCGGGTGCAGGCGGGTTGAACGATGCCGGCGGGGTTGATGTTTTCCGCAAAGCTGACGGCCACGCGCGGCGTGACCAGATGGGGATGCCCCAGTTTGCGGCCGGCGTCGGCGAGCACGCTGTATTTCGTCATCTCCGTGGCGCGCGGGTCGCTCGCGGGGCGCAGCCATTCTTCGGCGCGGGCGTAGCCGCGGTCGAGGGCGCCGTCCTGGCGAATCTGGCCGGGCCAAATGTCATCTTCGAAGACGCGGCGGTCGGGGCGCAGGGTGACGCCGGCGTTGACGAGCGAGCCGCCGCCGAGGCCGCGACCGACAAGGACGTGCATGTCGTCGCCGAGGCGAATGTCGAACAGGGCGGTGTCAGAGCCGGTTTTGAAGGACTTGCCTTGGACCTGGAAATCGTTCTTGAGTTCGGGGAACTTCGCGGGGAAGCCGCCGGTCAGGACTTCGCGGCCGCGTTCGAGGACGGCAACCGATTTGCCGGCGCGCGCGAGGTGGGAGGCTGCGACGCCGCCGCCATAGCCGGAACCAATCACGACGACGTCGTATTTCTCTTTCAGCGCATCAAGTGGGCGCGACAGCCGGGCCATGGTTAACGTCTCCGCCTTGGACTGGCGGTAGACCTAGCTGCTTTGGGGGGCGTTCGCACCCGGGCCACTTGTCTTCCTTGGAAGAGCGTTACCGGGCCGCCACGCATGCGCACCTGTTCTCTCGCTTTCGACATGTTGATTTCCCAAGCGTACTCTCTATTTGACTGTGTCTGGCCGCTTCTTGAAAAAAGCGGCTCCTAGAAAACCGAGGAGACTTCCCCATGCACGTGACGATCGACGACGCGCAGAAAATCATTCTGGCTGCGCGCAAGGCTGCTGAAAAGACCAAGACAAAAATGTGCATCGCCATCGTCGATTCGGGCGCCAACCTGAAGGCGTTTCACCGCATGGACGATGCGTGGGTCGGTTCGATCGATATCGCCATCAAGAAGGCCAAGACGGCGGTGTTCTTCGGTATGCCGACGGGGCAGATCGGGCAATTGTCGCAGCCGGGTGGGCCGCTGTTTGGCATCGAGCACTCGAACGACGGGCTGATCACGTTTCCGGGCGGGCTGCCGATCGTCGACAAGGAAGGCGTGTTGATCGGCGCGATCGGCGTTTCGGGGTCGTCGGTCGAGAATGACCACATCGTGGCGGAAGCCGGCGTGAAGGTGTGCGGCGTGTGCGATATGCCGGCGCATCCCTGGCGGACGTAAAGATCTGCGGCGCCAGGCATCAACTTGGTGCCTGGCACCGTCTTATTGGTCGAAGCGCGGGAGTTGGCGCATGTCGAGGGTGGGGGCGCCCGCGCCGGTGTAATCGTTGGGCGGTGCGCCGTCGATGACGGGCGGTGTGGGCGGCAGGGCGAAGCGGCCGTCGGATGATGTTGGCGTGCCCGGCGTTTGCGTGATGGGCCGTTCGATGGCGGCCGGGTCTTGCACCGGCGCTGGTTTGACGAGGGCGTGCATCGCAATCCACGGCATCGCCATGACAATGGCCACCATCAGAAGCTGGATGCAGACATAGGGGACGGCACCCCAGTAGATCTGCGACGTGAGGACGGGCTCCGTGGTCTTGCCGGTGACCTTGTCGGTGTAGGGCTCCTTGGGTGCGACGGAGCGCAGATAAAAGAGCGCGAAGCCAAAGGGCGGGTGCATGAAGCTCGTCTGCATGTTGATGGCGAGCAAGATGCCAAACCAGACCATGAAGGGCGAGACGTCGGCGACTGTCTCGACGATGGCGCCGTCGGCGCCGGTTGTGGCGATCACCGTGAAGCCCATGGCTTTGGCTATTGCGACGGCTTCCGGCGCGGTGCGGAAGATCGATTCTGCCGCGGGTTTCAGAAGCGGTACGAGGATGAAGGCCAGCTCGAAGAAATCGAGGAAGAACGCCAGCAGGAAGACCAAGATCATGACCGCGATGAGGAACCCGTACATGCCGCCGGGGAGCGAGGTGAGGAGATGCTCGACCCAGATGTGGCCGTTCACGCCGTAGAACGTGAGCGAGAAGATGCGCGCGCCGATGAGAATGAACATCACGAATGCGGAGAGTTTCGCTGTTGCTTCGGTTGCTTGGCGGACGATGCCAATGTTGAGGCGCTGGGGTTCGCTGTTCATGTAGCGGTTGATGCCGGCGAGGATCAGCGCGCCGATTGCGCCCATGGCGCCGCCTTCGGTGGGTGTCGCAAGGCCGATAAGGATGGTGCCGAGCACGAGGAAAATCAGCATCAGCGGCGGCACCATGACGAAGGTGACACGTTCGGCGAGCGGGGAGAGGAAGCCGCGTCCGGTGGAGCGGATCGCGGCTTTGTTGATCAGCGCCACGGTGAGCGCCACGAGGATTGAGACGGCAAGCGTCAGAATGAAGAACTCCATCGCCGTGTAGCCGGAGTTCCAGAGTGCGGCTGTGCCGATGGCGCCGGAGATCACTGTTAGGACCCCGAGGGAAGGGAGGCCGCGCGTGCCGTCGGGCTTGCGGTGGCCGATTTCTTC
>JALHQM010000148.1 GCA_022841965.1 Hyphomicrobium sp.
GTCATCAGCCGGTCCGACCACCGGTCTGGTAGCAACTTGATCATCAGCGCGCGAATCTTCGCATCGCGCCCCACGAGATAGCGCGTTTTGGGAACGGCAGCCGTCAAGGCATGGACCACGGCATCCGAAACGGCATCGGGGGGAATTGCCCGCGCTGCCGCCTCACCCACGCGCGCCCGGACCCCCGCGATCACTCCCGCATAGAGGGTCTTCAATTCTTCCGACGTCGTTGTTTCCAATTCTTCGGCCTTCGTGCCTGATTTCGTCCAGATCGGCGTCGCAATCGCGCCCGGCTCCACAATGGAGACCTGAATCCCCCACTGCTGCACCTCAAGGCGCAATGCATCCGTCAACGCTTCCAACGCAAATTTCGATGCCGAGTACGGCCCCATCACCGGCATCGCGGCGCGGCCGGCAATCGATCCCATATTCACGATGCGCCCACGCCCCTGGCGAAGCAACGGGAGAAACGCCTGAGTGACCGCGATCTGCCCGATCACGTTCACCTCGAACTGCCGGCGCAAATCGGCAATCGGGACCGCCTCCAGCGGACCGACCACCGCAATGCCCGCGTTGTTCACCAGTCCGGCCAAGCCTGCGCTCCCGACCAACGCCGCAACCTGTTGCCGAGCCCGTTCGATCGAACCTGCATCGGTGACATCCAGCAAAATAGGCAGGAGACGGACTGAGGCCTTGGCTTTCAAGGCCTCGCCATCTTCTATCCGTCGCACTCCGGCGAACACCGTAAAGCCAAGCCGATCGAGATGCCACGCGCAGGCCGCGCCGATTCCGGTCGACGCGCCGGTGATGACTATGGCTTGATCCATCAAGAGCCCCATCCCACTCCTTCTCGTGCGTGCCCACTGCAATCGCTCGATTCGTATTCCAGCGTGGGATTGTATCCGGCACCCTTGAAAGACACAACGGAAGATCGAACCATAGAAGCCTGTGCTTGTGCTTCCGCGACTCAGGCCGCCCGCCTGAACGGCACCCCTGACTCAGGTGCGGAGGACGGGCCGGACGGGCCTTTCATCTCAGCCATGTGCCGATGCTCCGCATCACTTTCTCCTGTCAGCGACCAGACCAGCAGGCCCACAAGCGCACTCACCGTGACCAGGCTAATGAGGATAACCATGATCCCCCTCACAATCTGCCGGTAGGCTCATCCTGTTTCCACGAACCAACCGGCGTTCAACGGGCGGCTGACACCGGCAACGGGAATCAGCCGCCCCCGTCACACACCTATGCCGCCAGGCGATAGACCCAGCGATCCCGCTCGCGCCGCAGATCGGCCAGGGCTTTGGCTTCCCGGCTCATCGCGGACAGCCTCAACCCGCTGAAAAATACCAGTGCCATCCCGATCATCGCCGCAAAGAGATACCCGAGCGGAATCCCCTGCCAGGCCATCGCCGGGTCCGACACCATCACGGCGGCCGTCGGGGTCGTGCTTGCCACCATGATCGTTTCGACCGGTTCCGTCATTGTTGCCGTGCGATCCACCGCCGCCAGCAACGTCCCCAGCTGATATTGATTCGCTCCCCAAGCCTCTTCCAGCCCGGTCCTGGCCTGAGCCACATGAATAATCGCTGTGCCCAACTGTTCCTGAACTCCGGCCGCCCGAAGGGCATAGTCCCGGCCGGCATCCACGATCCAGCGACCGAGCAACGGCTGCCAGGTCGCTGCGAATGCCCCCTGCATACGCCCGCCCAATTGCTCCGCGGCGCCGATCATGTCGCGATTGTAATCAGAGAGATAGTGATCCGCCGACAGGATCCCGCTGCTCACGCCGCGCCTGGTGCCATTCACGATGGAACGCCCCATGACCGCCTGGACGCGGGCCGCGTGATCATCGGGCATCGTCGCCGCACGGTCCATGATAAATCCGAAGGGACCACCGGGAAGGGATTGCAGGCTATAGTGCGCGAGCAATGCCTGATCCCATTCCAATGTCGCCTGGGCCGTCATGCGGTCGCTCTGCCGCTGCAGCAACGTGCGCTCGACAATGGCGTGCCCCAGGGCAGGCTGCAGCCACACCATCCCGTTCGCTGAACCGGACAATTGATCATCCATCGCCGGCGGCGTGGCGACGAGAAAGGTGCCGGTGGTGGCCATGAAGAGGAACAGCGCGCCGAACACAATGGCACACATGCCGAACCCGACGATGATGTCGATACCGCTATAGCGATAGGTCATGACAACCTCCTTTCCGTCTCAGGCAATCCGGCAGACGGCAAATATGCCCCAGCCCCTTGTGCCCGATTCGGATAACGCGATGTGAAGGAGCGGCACCGGGAATGGTGCCCGATACGAGAGTCGCTGAATGACCGGGCATTCGCCCCGTTGGGGTATAGTCGACCGCCCGTCTGGTGAAAGGAAAACACCCGGCAGGTCCGGACCGATGGATTGAAGCTCCACGGAGGACCATAACACCACCTACAGAATGAGGCGGCTGCGAGAAGATACTGTTAGCCTACGCCCCGATACTGTCGGACGCAAGGGCGGGCAGAGTCCAGCTGCTAGCCGATCCGCGCGAATGCCTCTGCCCGTTGCTCCATTCACCGCGCCAAAGTTCTCGCGACCTCATTGGCCTCAAGGAGAATCCGACAGGCAACTGAACGAGGTGCCGGCATTGAAATCGAATCAGGAGATAACTTGCGCATCGTCAGCTGAGAGTTCGCGATCCGGAATCAGGACTCCATCGAACACCGATGTTGGGGGTGGAAAGGGTCTTCCATGAAAAATATTTTCATGAGCCCACGTGATCGGATCAGCCGCGCAACCCGGACCACACGCCGGGCTCATCCTCTCCCGCACCCCTTCGACGGAGCATCGGACACGCAGAATAGCCGTATCGTCGACCGTCATCGACGCGCCACACCTCACTGCATAGACAGCAGGAGAGCCGGAAACTAGCACCAGCAAACGATCAGCGCCGATCGCATTCAATGTCGCATACGTAAGACGATCATCGACAACCTGATTTCCAATGGAGCAACTCAGATCCTTTTTCTTATCTCAGCCAACCTTCACCCCTCACAAGGGAATGGATCCCGGGATAGGGAAGCCCCGTCCGTTTTCTGACCGACCAACAAAATCCGCACGGAAGTAATTTACTCGCCGCGCAATCTCTGCTATACCTGTCACATCGAATCACAACTTTTTACACCGAAGGGGGGT
>JALHQM010000149.1 GCA_022841965.1 Hyphomicrobium sp.
CCCCACACCGGCCGCAGCTGGGCCCGCTTCGATGACTTCGCCTTCGATGCCGACCACGGCGGCCAGCAAACGGGCGGCCGCATCAAGGGCCTCTCGCTGATCTCCTCTCGCATGGATGGCTCCATCGCCGACGCTGGCGCAACCGGCTACCTCGAATGGATCTTCGAGTTCCGCAACGTCTCCGCGCTAGATCGCGAAGCCCGCCTCTCAATGCTGCTGCCGGATGGCGCGGTCGTCTCTCGCGCCACACTGTGGGTCAACGGCGAAGAACGCGAAGCCGCCTACGCCGGCCGCGCGGAGGTCCGCAAAGCTTACGAACAGGTCGCCGTCCAGCAGCGCCGCGACCCACTCCTTGTCACAACCAAGGGCGCCGGCCGCGTCCTGGCCCAAGCCTTCCCCGTTCCGCGCGACGGCACCCTCAAAATGAAAATTGGCATAACGCTCCCGCTGCACACTGCGCGCGACGGCCGAGCCTCTTTCGCACTACCCGCCCTCGCCGACCGCAACTTCACCATCGGAGCCGATTCCACCCACGCCATCTGGATCGAAAGCAAATCCAAACTCGCGTCCACATCCGCCGCATTCAAATCGACGCCGCTCTCGAACGGCCATCACCGCCTCGAAGGGACACTCACCGACGCCGCCCTCGCGCACCTGCGTCCCGAAGTGAGCATCAAACAAAATGCATCGCGCCCGATCGTCGTCGCCCACCTCGACGGCGCCCCCGAAATCGAACAACGCATCGCAGCGCCGTCCGCAACACCAAGCTCCGATCCACTGATCCTCGTCATCGACGGCTCCGCCAGAATGCACCCGCACACCGCCGCCATCGGGAAGTCACTTGCAACCATCGCTCCCGGCCGCCGCGTCGGGTTGGTCATCGCGTCGGAACCGCCGGTCAGCATCGCCCCCGAACCCTGGAGCGATACGCACGCCACCCGCATCAGCTCGAGCCTCGCCGCGCACCAATTCGCTGGCGGCCAAGACAATACGCCCGCACTCACGCAAGCGCTGAAGACCGCGTCGACCGAGGCAAAATCCCGCCTCCTCTGGATCCATGGCCCGCAGCCTCTGCGCTTCGAAACAACCGCATCTCTCCTGGAACAAGCAGCCGCCCGCATCGACACGATGCCCTCCATCGAACACTACGCCATCGCATCCGGCCCCAACGAACTCTGGCCCGACGCGCCGTGGGCCTGGCGCGCTCGCCTCTTGCCATCGCACGGTGACGTTCACGCGGATCTGAGCCGCTACCTGTCGGCACCGACACCCACGATCACCCGCCGCCCCGCCTCCACCGAAGCCAGCATCGCGGCTCCGCGCGGCTCCGGCCACATTGTCCGCCTCTGGGCCCACGACGAAGTGCTGAAACTGATGGCCACAAACGCTGACAACAACCGCGCCGAAGCGACCCGCCTTGCAGCTGACCTCCGCCTCGTCACACCCGTCAGCGGCGCCGTGGTCCTCGAAACCACGGCTCAATTCGAAGCAGCCAACCTGAACCCCGTCGCAAAGGGCACCGTCCCCACCGTCCCCGAACCGCACGAGTGGGCTCTCATCATCCTCGCGATGGCGCTGCTCGGATATCTCGCGCATCGCCAACGCAACCTCGCGGGAGCGACAACGTAATGCATCCCTTCCCGCTCGCTGCCATCGCAGTTCTCGCCTGCTGGGACAGCTGGCGCTGGACCGTCCATCGCCTCACCCAATCACCGGAAGAAGGCCTTTCGCTTCTCTTCACACTCGCTTTGCTCGCCGCGCTGTCGCTCCCCCGCCTGATCAAGCGCTCCCAACCGCTGCGCATCGATCTCGTGCCACTGACCGCAATGCTCGCCCTCCACGCCGGCCTCAACGCCGCCAACGCGCCACCCATACTGCAAAGCGCTATCGCAACAACCGCGCTCGCTTATCTGTTCTACCGCGCCGCCCACGACATGGCTCCGCCCCCCGCCTTCTGGGGCCTCATCGCGCTGTCGATGCCGGTCCTCCCCTCGCTGCAATTCGTTCTCGGCTATCCTTTGCGCGTCGTCTCTGCCAGCCTCACCGTCACGCTTTTGAACCTCCAAGGCGTCCCCATCACCCGCGACGGCACCTACGTGACCGTCGCCGGCGAAACAGCCCAATTCGACGCCCCCTGCAGCGGCATTGCCATGCTCTGGGCGCTTGTCTTGGTGACCCTCATGGCCGCCGTCATCACGCGGCTCTCACTCGCCAAGCTGAGCCTCGCGCTTCTTCTCACCGTTACCGTCGCCATCGCCGCCAACGCACTCCGCGTCTCAAGCCTGCTCTACGCAACCACCGTTTTGGGCACATCCGAACCCCCCTGGCTCCACGAAGCCGTTGGCCTCGCAGCCTTCGCCGTTTCCGCGGTGCTCCTCGCCGCCGGCCTCCGCAACCCCTGGTTCATCGTCCCCACACGAGTCCTGCCATGATCCAAAACCGCCAATGCGCGCTCCTGTTCACCGCCGCACTCGCGAGCGCCGCCGCACCTCTCACATCAAAGAGCCAATCCGCCCCATCCAGCACGCCGTTCCCCGGCTGGCCCACAACCCACGAAGGCCGCCCGCTGACGCCGCTTCCCCTTACCGCCCGCGAGCAATCCTTCGCCGACGGATTCCCCGGCCGCATCGCCCGCTTCACCGATGGCCACCGCGAAATCATCCTCCGCCACGTCACCGCTGCCAGCCGCCGCCTGCACCCCGCAAGCGATTGCTACAAAGGCCTCGGCTTCGACATCAAACCGCTGTCCCTGCGCCGCGACGCAAACGGCCAACACCTCGGCTGCTTCAGCGCGCAAAAAGGCGAGACCCGCCACACCGTGTGCGAGGGTTTGCGCGCGGTCGACGGTTCCGCGTGGTCAGATGTGTCTCAATGGTATTGGGATGCACTCCTAGGCCGCTCAAACGGCCCATGGTGGAGCATCGTCGTGGCCGAAA
>JALHQM010000150.1 GCA_022841965.1 Hyphomicrobium sp.
GGGACCGATGGCGGACCGGTCACGCCGAGCGGCTTCAACAAATCCCAATAGTAGTGTACTTGATGCACGAGCGTGGCGCGGTCTGGCCGCGCGACGGGATCGGTCAGCAAAAACGCGCGACCGTCGGTGACATACCCGTAACGGCGGCGGATACCGGCAAGCCACGTGATCAGCGCCGCCTCAAAGGCATTCTGGAACAACACCGCCAGATCGAACCGATGCCGGCGGAGCAGGCCTGCCAGCATCCATTTCCCGGACAACCCCGCATGAATTCCGCGATCATCGTAAACCAACCGGCGATCGATGCCCGGATACGCAATAAATAGCTCGGCAATGGCCGGCTTCGCGAGCACGGTTATCTCGGCATTGGGGAAGCGCGCGCGCAGCCCGCGCAAAGCCGGCTCGCACATCACGGCATCGCCGATCCAATTCGGCGCCCGGACTAGAATTCGCGAAGGCGATTCGTTATGCACGCACCTCTCCCTGGGACTTAGACGCATCGGAGATATCGCACAACAAGCGGTGGAGCGCATCCTGGCCGCGCCTGACATCGGCCCGCAGCCGCAAACCCCACCAGGAATCGTCAGGCATCAACAAGGGAGCAAGTTTCCCGGCATCTTTTTCGGTCGTGAGCACAATCTCGACATTCGATCGTGTTGCCTGAGCGCGTATACGATCAACATCCTCGCTCCGGTAGATGTAATGATCTGCGAACGCCGTTTCCCCAAGTACCTGCACACCATTCTCCATGGCCAACCGGCGGAAGGACTCGCTGTTGCCGATCCCGCTGACCAGCCAGGCCTTCTTTCCCACGCACCAGTCCGCAGCATGCCGCACGCCGGTCGTGACCGATACCACTTCGTCCGGTCTGAAGATCACTTCAGCCTGAACCGGATTTCCCGTCAACACCGCCTGCAATCGGGCACGCACTGCTGCGACATCCCGCTCGGAGTCCGCACGGGTGATAACAACCGCATCCGCACGCCCGAGCCCGGCCAATGGCTCACGGAGACGCCCGGCCGGCAACAGACCATCCAACCCCGTCGCATCCATCGCATCAATCAATACCACATCAAGGTCACGGTACAGCGCGCGATGCTGGAATGCATCGTCGAGCACGATCCAGTCCACCGGCCATTGATCGAGCAGCCATCGTCCGACCGCTGCACGATCCGCCCCGACTGCGACAATGGCCTTGGGACAGCGGTTCGCAATGAGATAGGGCTCATCGCCGGCCTCTGCCGGACCGACCAGGACCCGCTCCCCGTCCGAGACCAGCACCTGCGCCGCCGTCGACGTCCGCTTATAGCCACGACTGAGAACCGCGACCCGGTGCCCCTGCGCCTGCAACCACTCCGTCAACAGAATCACCATCGGGGTTTTCCCCGTTCCGCCGACGGTCAGATTCCCGACGCTCACCACTCGACAGGGCAATCGTGCTTGCTGCTTCCACCCGCGGTCATAGGCCCACATGCTCGATCGAGCCACCAACCCGTAGAGAAAAGCGACTCCGCTTAACCAGGAACGAACCGGATCGCCGGGACGCAACAGTGCCACGCTCACGGCCTCGCAATCACCGGCTGCGGCGCAGATCCGACAGACCGGGAAGAAGGAGACTGGGAGGCCGATAGACACGCTTCGATGAAATCCACACTCCGCCGCAACGCCCCCTGATTCTCCGACACGGTCTGGCGAGCGGCCTCCCCGACCCGGCGACATGCCGCTGAATCGTCCAGCCATGCGCAGACCCTGCCCGCAAGATCCTCCGCACCGGACACTCGAACGGCACCGCCGGATTCTAAAAGGAGTGCCGCGATTTCCGCGCAATGGTCCGTATAGGGACCAAAGAGAACCGGCTTTCCCCAGACGGCTGGCTCCAGCAGATTGTGTCCGCCCACAGGAATCAGGGTGCCCCCGACAAACGCCACCGCCGCCTCATGATAGGCCCGGGCCAACTCCCCTCGTGTATCGAGAATGATAACTCGCGCCCCGGATCCAACTGAGTTCAGCCCGCTCTTGCGCTGCACCGGCAATCCCGCCGCCTGAACCATCGTCACGACATCGGCCGCTCGCTCGATATGGCGCGGGGCCAGCATGAGAACGGTGTTGGGATGAGTGACGACGATCTGCCGATAGGCCGCAACCAGCGCCTCCTCCTCGCCCGCGTGCGTGCTCCCTGCGAGAAGGAGCTGTTCACCTTCCTGCAGGCCCAACTCAGTACGCAATGACGCATCAGCCGCCATTGTCGGCAGAGGCTGATCGAACTTGATATTGCCCGTCCGCTTCACCCTGGAAGGATCCGCCCCCAGCGCCACGATACGTTGCACATCACGCTCCGACTGCATAAGACACAGCGTGAGCGACCGCAGCACTGAACGATAAAACGAGATGAGGCCGGCGATATGCTGCCGGGCAAACGATCGCGACGACAGCCGTCCATTCACCATGACAGTTGGCACCTGCCGGTCCCGCAAGGTCCATAAGAGATTCGGCCAGAGTTCGGTCTCGACAAACGCATAGAGCACCGG